>JBGAGP010000066.1:0-26006 GCA_044226685.1 Dongiaceae bacterium | reverse complement strand
CTTCCAGGCGGCCGGCGTCCTGGCCTGCGCCAAGCACTTCCCGGGGCATCACGACATCGACCGTGATCCGGCGATCGCTGAGGCGACGGTAGCCGGTGGAGCGGCGCAGCTGGAGCCGGGCTTCGCGCCCTTCCGCGGCGTCATCGCCGCCGGCGTGGGCGCGATCATGCTCGGCCCGGCCCTGGTGCCGGCCATCGATGCCGCGGAGCCCGCCTCGACATCGTCGAAGACGGTGCGAATGCTGCGCGAGGATTTCGCCTTCGGCGGCCTGATCGTCAGCGACGATCTCGACGCCGAGGGGATCCTGCGCGGCCGGCCGCTCTGCGAGACCGCCGTTGGCGCCCTCCAGGCGGGGGCGGAGCTGCTGCTGGTGGCGGCCGGCGATCATCTGGCCGCGCTCAGCGCCGCCATCGCGCAGGCGGTCGAGGCTGGGCAGCTCGACCCCGAAAAGCTCGCGCACGCGGCGGCCCGTGTTCGGGCGCACGCCGGTGGAATGCCCCTCCAGAAGAAGGACGAAGAGAAATGAGGACGATCAACGTCGCCGTGCTTGGGGCCTGCGGCTGGATGGGTCGGGTACACAGCAACGCCTATGCCGCCATGGCAAGGCAGTTTCCCGATGTCGCGGCCAAGGTCCAGGTCAAGTGGCTGATCGACGACAACCTGCCCGGCGCCACCCAGGCCGCTGCCGGGCTGCCGGGGGCGAAGGCCGGCCGGGACTGGCGCGACGCCGTCGGCGATGCAGAGATCGACCTCATCGACATCTGTCTGCCGGACAAGCTGCATTATGAGGTCGCCCGCGCGGCGCTGAGCGCGGGCAAGCACGTCTATTGCGAAAAGCCGCTGACCGACACGGCCGATGAGGCTACCGAGCTCGCCGCGCTGGCCGCGGCCAAGGGCCTGGTCACCAGGGTCGGCCACAGCTTCCCGATCAACCCGGCGCACCAGCTGGCGCGCAGCATCATCCGGGCGGGCAAGATCGGCGACATTACGCTGTTCCGCGGCACCCAGCATGTCGACAGCCATGGCAGCCCCGATGCGCCCTTCATCTGGCGCCTGGATGGCGACTTGGCGCGCACGGGCATCGTCGGCGACACCGGCTCGCATGTCTTCAGCTTCGTCGACTACCTGGTGGGCGAGGTGGAGGAGATCACCGCGCATTGCCCGGTCATTTTCGGGGACCGGCCGGAGGTCGAAGGCGCCGTTTACGGATCGGCGTCAACCGGCGGCGATACCGGCAGGCGCAAGGCCGTCACCAATCCGGATCTGGGCATGCTGCTCTGCCGCTTCAAATCGGGCGCCGTCGGCACCATGGATTTCAGCCGCATCGCCACCGGCAAGCGCTTCATGCAGCGCTACGAGATCTACGGCACCAAAGGCTCGATCACCTACGATTACGACGAGATCAGCCGGCTCAACGTGTTCTACCTCGGCGACAAGCCGGGGGAGCAGGGCTTTCGCGCCATCGATGTCGGGCCGGAACTGAAGGACTACCGCGCGTTCCTGCCGCTGCCGAATTTCGGCATCGGCTACAACGAGATCAAGGCTCTGGAAGCGAGCCAGGTCATCCAGTCGATCGTCAACGGCCAGCCGGCCTGGCCGACCTTCGCCGACGCCAAGCGGATCGTCGCCTTGGTCGATGCCTGCATGGCCTCGCACGAATCGCGTCAGTGGGTGAAGGTCCGGAACTAGTTCTCCCTCGCCGTCCCAAGTGACAAGGATGTCCGCTCTTGGCACAAAGCCGCCATTCGACGCTTCATGGTGAAGGGGCTGGGCGGAGGAGGTGGACGTTCCTGGACGCCGCTGGATTCCGGAATGGCGGAAGGGGTGGGATTCGAACCCACGATACGGTTTTGCCGTATACGCACTTTCCAGGCGCGCGCCTTCGACCGCTCGGCCACCCTTCCGCTTGGTCCCCGGCAGATAGGTCCGGTGCGGTCGCCGCCGGGACGCTGGGAACGGCGCGGAACCTAGCCAAGCCCGGTGCCGATGGCAACAGGCGAGACAGGTCGCAAAGGCTGATCTGTCTCAGGAAAGCTTCCCGATAAACGACCACCCCGGTAGGGGGTTGGGGATAAGTACGTGCGCTCTGTCACTCCCGCGTCGGGCGGGGTGCCGCCGCCGGCGATCCTGAGATATACTGAAAATATGTCGCCGTTACGCATGGTTGGCCTGGGGCTCCTGGCGGTTGCGCTGCTGTTCGGCGCCGCCAACATCTGGTTTTGGATCATCGACGCCCCCGGCGGCGGCATCTCCCTCTATGACCTCTGGGCCAAGGTCAGCCACGGCAGCCTCAACGGCGTGCAATACGTCATCGAGCACTACCTCTGGCCGCCCATCTGGCAGGGTTTCCAGGTGCTGCTGCTGCAGCCGGCCTGGATGATCATCGGCGTGGTCGGCCTGCTCTGCTTCGGCCTCGGCCGGAAATGGGAAGAGTGAGCCGGATTCGTCCGCCTCTCCACTCCATTGCGGTCCTCTGCGCGCTCTTCCTGTTCGCCGGCCTGGCCGCGGCGCGGGCCGACGACAAGCAGACCTGTGCGAAGGAGACCGATCCGCAGCGCGCCATCGCCGCCTGCACCCGCGTCATCGCATCCGCAGCCACCGATGATCGCGATCTGGTCACGGCCTATCTCAATCGTGGCCTGAGCTATCGCGATGCCGGGGACCAGCTGCACGCCGTGGCGGACTTCTCCGCCGCCATCGAACGCGAGGCCAGCAATGCCCGCGCCTACTACCTTCGCGGTCTGGCTTACAACGACCTCGCTGAATATGATCGCGCGCTGCAGGATCTGGCGCAGGCGGAGCGCCTCGATCCCAATGACCCGGACGCCATCAATGCCCGCGGGTGGGTCTTCATCGATACCGGCCGCTATGCCGAGGCGTTGATGCAGTTCGACCGTGCCGTCGCCCTCGATTCCGACGAACGATTCTTCCACAACAATCGGGCGGTCGCCCTCACTGAACTTGGACGCTGTGCCGATGCCCTGGCGGCAGTGGAGACCGCACTCGAAATGGACGACAAATACGGCAACGCTATCGTCAACCACGGCGTCGCCCTGGCGTGCCTGGGCAGGCGTGTCGAAGCGATGGCGGAATTCAATCGCGCGATAATCCTCTATCCCGACAATCCGCAGATCACCAACGCCATCGCCTGGAAACTGTCGAAAAGCGACCGGCCGGGATTTCGCGGAGATCCGTTTCCGCTCGAAATGGCGCAGCGCAGCGTTGCGCTTGCGGACACGCATGCCTATCGCGACACGTTGGCGGCCGCCTTGGCGAATGCCGGGCGGTTGGTTGAGGCTGTAGCGGCCGAGCGGCGCGCGCTGGACATGGCGAAGGCCGCCGGCGAAACCGGCTTCGTGGCGCAGTACAGCCGGCGCCTAGCGGTCTATGAAAGCGGCAAGCCGTTGACCGAATAGCACTCAGCTGTCGTGCATCTTGAGGGCGGCGATGAAGGCTGATTGCGGGATGTCGACATTGCCATATTGCCGCATCCGCTTCTTGCCTTCCTTCTGCTTGTCCAGCAGCTTGCGCTTGCGGCTGATGTCGCCGCCGTAGCACTTCGCGGTCACGTCCTTGCGCAGCGCGCTGATGGTCTCGCGCGCGATCACCTTGGCGCCGATCGCCGCCTGCACCGCGATCTTGAACAGCTGGCGCGGGATCAGGTCCTTCAGCTTGACGCAGAGCTGGCGACCGCGGCTTTCCGCCTGGCTGCGATGCACCATGCAGGAGAGCGCATCGACCGGATCGCCGTTCACCAGGATGTTGAGCTTCACCAGGTCGCCTTCGAGATATTCCTCGAGGTGATAGTCGAAGCTGGCATAGCCGCTCGAGACCGATTTCAGGCGGTCGTAGAAATCGAACACCACCTCGTTCAGCGGCAGCTTGTAGACCACCATGGCGCGGTTGCCGGCATAGGTCAGGTTGGTCTGGATGCCGCGCCGGTCCTCGCACAGCTTCAGGATCGCGCCGAGATATTCGTCGGGCACCAGGATCGTCGCCTTGATCCACGGCTCCTCGATATGGTCGATCTTGACCACGTCCGGCATGTCGGCCGGGTTGTGCATCTCGAGCATCGTGCCGTCGTTCATGAAGATCTTGTAGACGACGCTGGGCGCGGTGGTGATGAGGTCGAGGTTGAACTCGCGCTCCAGGCGCTCCTGCACGATCTCCAGGTGCAGCAGGCCGAGGAAGCCGCAGCGGAAGCCGAAGCCCAGCGCGGCACTGGTCTCCATCTCGTAGTGGAAGCTGGCGTCGTTCAGATGCAGCTTGGCGAGGCTGTCGCGGAGCGTCTCGAAATCCGCCGCGTCGACCGGGAACAGGCCGCAGAAGACGACCGGCACGGAGGGCTTGAAGCCGGGCAGGGCCGCCGCCGTCGGCCGGCGCTCTTCCGTCACGGTGTCGCCGATCTTGCAATCCGCCACCGCCTTGATGCCGGCGGTGATGAAGCCGACCTCGCCGGGGCCGAGTTCGCCCACCGTTTCCGCCTTGGGCGTGAACACGCCGACGCGGTCCACGTCATAGGTGGACCCGTTCGACATCATCTTGATCAGCTGCTTGGCCTTCAGCTTGCCGTCGACCACGCGCACCAGGATGATGACGCCGAGATAGGCGTCGTACCAGCTGTCGATCAGCATCGCCTTCAGCGGCGCGTTCTCATCGCCCTTGGGCGCCGGCAGGCGATGCACCACGGCCTCGAGCACCTGGTCGATATTGAGCCCGGTCTTGGCCGAGATCTCCACCGCCTCGCTGGCGTCGATGCCGATCACGTCCTCGATCTGCGTCTTCACCCGGTCCGGCTCGGCGGCGGGCAGGTCGATCTTGTTGAGGACCGGCACGATCTCATGATGATTGTCGATCGCCTGGTAGACGTTGGCCAGCGTCTGCGCCTCGACGCCCTGGGAAGCATCGACCACCAGCAGCGAGCCTTCGCAGGCCGCCAGGCACCGGCTGACCTCATAGGCGAAGTCGACATGGCCGGGCGTGTCCATCAGGTTCAGCTGATAGGTCTCGCCGTTCTTCGCCTTGTAGGCGAGACGCACGGTCTGCGCCTTGATGGTGATGCCGCGCTCGCGCTCGATGTCCATGGAATCGAGCACCTGGTCCTTCATCTCGCGATCGGTGAGGCCGCCGCAATACTGGATCAGCCGGTCGGCCAGGGTCGACTTGCCGTGATCGATATGGGCGATGATCGAGAAATTGCGGATATGGGCGAGATCGGTCATGTCGCTCGTGTCGGGGAAATCGTGAACGCGCCGCAACATAGGGGCTGGGCCGGGCAAGATCAACCGGACGATTATAAAGATATTTCAATAACATAGCCGGAAATTGCGGGCCTTTTGCGGGTCCCGCGACTGTGATGCTGCGCACCCTCGCGTCCAGTTGTTCGAAACATGTCCGGCCGGCCGGCGACAGAGCGGGCAGGGGATTGCCCCCAACCCACGCACAGGAGCCTGCCATGAACAAGCGTACCCTCATGCTCGGCCTGCTGACCGCCGTTCTGGCGCAGGGGGCCGCCGCCAGCGCCAGGGCCGATGCGCTGGAACTGGTGATCCCGACCAAGGCCGGCGTCTCGCCGCCCAATGCGATCGCCGAAATCAGGGTCGACGGCGCCAGCCAGGACGGCCCCTATGATTCGGTCACCAACAAGACCCTCGACTACATCTTCTCGGCGCGCGGCGACTGGCACAAGAAGAACATCGGCGATCCAAGCTTCTGGGTCATGCTGGAGGGTGGCATCGACGACGGCGCCGGCGGCGTGGTCAGCAAGACCTGGAAGAACTACGCCCTGTCGCGCCCTTATATCGATCCGCGCGCGACCGACATCGAGAACATCCGCGTGTCCCCGGTCGCGCTGTGCAACGACAGGCTGAAGGCGGCCGGCGGATCGGCGCGCCAGGCGTTCCTGAAGCAGGGCGTCACCTTCCTGCACAAGGACGCCTATGAGATGAACGGCAAGGTCACGACCGAGGTCAGCGACATCGTCCATTTCAGCAAGATGGTCTACGACTACGAGACGATCGACGTTCCGGTGAAGATCACCTGCCTGGCGCTGGACCGGCCGCGGCCGCGCACGCAATCCACGACCAAGCCGGCGCCGCAGCCGACCGGCAAGAAGATGCAGCCGACCATTTCCGCGGTCGAGCTGCGGGTCGAGCCGGCGCAGGTCAAGCAGATGGGCAAGTTCCTGTGCCCGACCGAGCTGAAGCTCTATGGCCGGCTCGAGACCATCCGCGAATTCACCGGCAAGTCGATCTTCGTCGGTCCGCACTACCTGTCCGCGATCACCGAGGTCAACATGACCAAGGCCGGCAACCGCAACATGATCGGCACCTACCCGATGAACTGGCAGCAGATGGGCGGCCTCACGGTCGCGCCCAACGCGGAGCCGAAGAAGCAGACGCTGAGCTTCAAGTTCAACGTCTCGAACAAGGACGGCAAGCTGCTGGAATCGGCTTCGAAAACCGTCGAGGTGAGTTGCCGCAAGATCAAGACGGTGGCGCCGGTCGCCGGCGATGGCCTGACGATCCTGCCCGGAAACTAGGCGGCGGCCGACACAGGAACGCGCGGTCCAGGCATGGGCCGCGCGTTGCCGCGTCAGGTCGCGACGACGATGATCTCGGGACTGGCGGCGGTGAGCGCGGCGCCGTCCCAATCGCCGAACCATCGATGCGGTGTCAAACCGCTTTCGCCGAGCAGCCGGGCCAGGGTCGGCTGATCCATGATCCGCAACGTGGTCGGCGCCAGGACGATGTCGCCGCCGCCGAAATCATACTGCGTGTCGAAATGCACGTAGCGATCGTCGGCGCCGGTAACCTCGTATTGCACGATGACCGGCCCGACATCCGGCACCACGATCTGCTCGCGGGTCAGTTCCGGCGTCCAGCTGTCCCATTCCCGCACCAGTGGGTTGCGGGTCTCGAAGGCGATGCGGCCGCCGGGCGCCAGATGCCGGCGCAGGTTGGTGAGCGCGGCGACGATCTCCGCGTCCTCCAGGAAGACCTGGAACACGTGCCCGGTCATGACGATGAGGTCGAAGCGGGTGGCGAGCGCCAGATTCGCGGCGTCGCTGGCGACCCAGGTGACCTGCTCCGCGCCCGGCTTTTCCCGCGCCGCCAGCATCATGCCGGGCGCCGGGTCGGCTCCGGTCACGCGGTGCCCGCGCGCGGCCAGTTTCAGCGACAGCCGGCCGGTGCCGCTGCCCATGTCGAGGATGGTCAGCGGCTTGTCGCCGGCGAGCTTCACATAGAAGTCGTAGTCACCGGTCGGCGGGTTGGCGATGTCGTAGGTCGCCGCCAGACGCGGATGGGCGTAGGCGGCGCAGGGTGTCGTGTGGCGCGCGGTCATGGGCGTCCTTTCACCACTGCCAGAGCAGCGGCACGATGATGGCGGTGGCCAGCGCGTTCAGCGCCATGCCGATGCCGGCGAAGGTGCCGGCCAGGTCGTTGACCTGGAACGCGCGGGCGGTGCCGATGCCATGCGAGGCGATGCCGACGGCGAAGCCGCGCGCCCGCCAGTCCTTCAGGCCCAGCGCGTTCAACAGCGGCGTGGCGATGATGGCGCCGATGATTCCGGTCAGCAGCACCATGACCGCGGTCAGCGACGGGATGCCGCCCAGCTTCTCGGCGATGCCCATGGCGACCGGCATGGTCACCGATTTCGGCGCGATGGAAATGAGCGACGGCGCCGAGGCGCCGAGCGCCCAGGCAATCGCAAGCGCCGACGTCACGGCAGTGACGGCACCAGCAAGGAGCGCGCAGAGCATCGGCACCACGCTGCGCTTCACCTGCGGCCAGTTCTCATAGAGCGGAATGGCGAGCGCCACCGTCGCCGGCCCCAGCAGGAAATGCACGAACTGGGCGCCCTGGAAATAGGTCTGGTACGGCGTGCCGGTGGCAAGCAAGAGCGCCACCAGCAGCATCACCGCGATGGCGACCGGGTTGACATAGGGCCGTCCGCCGGAGGCGCGCTGCGCCTTCACCCCCAGCCAATAGGCGATCAACGTGGCGGTGAGCCAGCCGAGCGGATTGGCCTGCAGATAGACCCAGAGCTGGTCGAGCTGTGGGGTCACGGTTTCTGCTCCGCCTTGCCGCTCATCAGCCGGTCGACCCCGACGAAGACCAGCGCCGCCACCACGATGGTGAGCGCGGTGGAGCCGATCAGCGCCGTAATCAGCGCGACGGCCTCGGCCTCCAGCCTGGCGAAATGCACGATGATGCCGACGCCGGCCGGAATGAACAGCAGCGAGAAATTGGCCAGCAGGTCGCGGCTGGTCCGGCCCAGCGAGTCCGGCACGCGCCGGCGGACGGCCAGGAACGCCAGCATGACGACCGCGCCCAGCACCGGCCCGGGCATCGGAATGTCGATGGCCCGAACGATGCTCTCGCCAGCCAGCTGGCAGAGCAGGAGCAGGATGCCGGCTTCGATCATGGCGTCTCCTGGGCTGGACAGGCGCGCATCCTAGCAGATGCCGCCTGGTGCGCACGACGCCATCCGCAGGTTCCGCATGTCATCCCGGCCTTGAGCCGGGATCCATTCCGCAGTCGCTCGCGCCTTGGATAGATGGACCCCGGCTCAAGGCCGGGGTGACACGCGAGAAGATGCTACTTCCTCAGCTCGCCGCCCGTCGCCTTGTTCACCGCCGCCACCACCTTGGCGCTCAGCGCCTCGATCTCCTGGTCGGTCAGTGTGCGCTCGCGCGGCTGGATGGTCACCGAGAAGGCGATCGACTTCTTGCCCTCGGGCAGGCTGCCGCCCTGGAACAGGTCGAACACCTTCGCGTCGGTGATCAGCGCCTTGTCGGCGCTTTTCGCCGCCTTGGTCAGCTTGTCGGCCGCCACATTGGCGTCCACCAGGAAAGCGAAGTCGCGCTCCAGCGGCTGGAACGGTGCCGCGTTCAGCAGCGGCCGCGCGCTGCCCTTCGAGCGCGGCATCGGCAGGCGCTCGAGATAGACCTCGAAGCCGACCGCCGGGCCTTTCAGGTCGCAGGCCTTGATCACGTTGGGGTGCAGCTCGCCGAACTGCGCCAGGATGGTGGGGCCCAGGCGCAGGACCGCGGAGCGGCCGGGATGATAGTAGGGCGCCGCCTCGGGCAGGATCTGCAGATTGTCGACCGGCACGCCGAAGGTCTGCAGCACGGCCAGCGCATCCGCCTTGGCATCGAAGGCATCGGCACTGCGCGGCTTGGCCTCCCAGTGGCGCGGGCGGCCGAGGCCGACGCGCACGCCGGCGGCGCACAGGATCTGGCCCTTTTCGGTCTCGTCGAGATAGGTCGGTCCGACCTCGAACAGGCCCACGTCGGCGAAGCCGCGCGACGCGTTGCGCGCGGCGGCGGTCAGCAGATTGCCGAGGATCGAAGGGCGCATGGCGTCGAGATCGGCGCTGATCGGATTGGCCAGCATGACCAGCGGCGCGTTCGAACCCTTCGGTTGGAACAGCTTGGCGATCGAACTCGGCATGAAGCTGAAGGTGACCGCCTCCATCAGGCCGCGCGTCGCCAGCAGGCGCTTGGCGATCGGCACGCGGCGCTGCTGCGCGGTGATCGCCGGCTGCGGCAAGGCGGAGAGCTTCGGCAGCGACACCACGGGGATGTTGTCGAAGTCGTTGATGCGGACAACCTCTTCAACGAGGTCCGCCTCGCCCTCCACGTCCGCGCGCCAGGAGGGCGGCGTCACCGACCACAGTTTCGCGTCGCGCTCCTCCACCCCGAAGCCGAGCTTGGCGAGGATGTCGCGCTGTTTCGCCGGCGCCACGTCGACGCCGCCCAATCCGGCGACACGTTCCGGGCGGAAATCGATCTTGCGGTGCCATGCCGGCATCGCGCCGGCGCGGGTGATGTGGCTGGCCTCGCCGCCGCACAATTCCAGGATCAGCCTGGTGGCGATGTCGACGCCCCATTCGGCCGATTCCGGGTCGACGCCACGCTCGAAGCGGTAGCGCGCGTCGGAATTGATGCCGAGCTTGCGGCCGGTGCGCGCCGTCGCCACCGCGTCGAACAGGGCGACTTCGAGAAACACGTTCCTGGTCTCCGGCGTCACGCCGGAATACTCGCCGCCCATGATGCCGCCGATCGCCTCGACCTGGTCGTCATCGGCGATCACCACCATGTCGGGCTCGAGGTCGTAGGTGCGGCCGTCGAGCGCCTGCACCTTCTCGCCCGGGCGCGCCATGCGCATGGTCGGATGGCCACGCACCTTGTCGGCGTCGAAGACGTGCAGCGGCCGGCCGAGGTCGAAGGTCACGTAGTTCGTGATGTCGACCAGCGCCGAGATGGGGCGCAGGCCGATGGCGGTCAGGCGCTCCTGCAGCCATTTCGGGCTGGTGCCGTTCTTCACGTTGCGGAAATAGCGGCCGACAACCAGCGGGCAGCTCGACCCCACATCCTGCCGCTGCCATTGCAGCGGGGACTCGAAGCTGCCCTTCACCCGGTCGACCTCGAAGGGCTTCAGCTTGCCGAGCCCGGCCGCGGCCAGGTCGCGCGCCACGCCATGCACGCCGAGGCAATCGGCGCGGTCGGGCGTCAGCTTGATCTCGAAGACCGGGTCGCCATATCCCATGTACTCGGCGAAGCTCTGGCCCACCGGCGCGTCGGCGGCGAGGTCGATGATGCCGGAATGGTCCTCGCCCAGGCCCATCTCGCGCATCGAGCACAGCATGCCGTTGGATTCGACGCCACGGATCACGCCCGGCTTCAAATCCATCTTGGTGCCGGGGATGTGGCTGCCCGGCGGAGCGAACACGCCCTTCATGCCGGTGCGCGCATTGGGCGCGCCGCACACGACCTGGATCACGCCCTTGCCGGTATCGACCTTGCACACGCGCAGCTTGTCGGCGTTCGGGTGCTGCACCGCCTCGACCACATAGGCGATGGTGAATGGCGCCAGCTCCTTCGAGCGGTCCTCGATCTGCTCGACCTCGAGACCGATCATCGTGAGGATGCGCGAAAGCGTCTCGACATCCGCATTGGTGTCGAGATGCTGCTTCAGCCAGGAGAGGGTGAATTTCATCGCGTCAGCCCTCCGGTCATCGACGGCACGTCCAGCGGCACGAAGCCGTAATGCTTCAGCCAGCGCAGATCGGCGTCGAAGAAGGTCCTGAGATCGGGAATGCCGTACTTCAGCATGGCGATGCGCTCGATCCCCATGCCGAAGGCGAAGCCCTGGTATTTCGTGGGATCGATGCCGCAATTGGCCAGCACCTTTGGGTGGACCATGCCGCAGCCGAGGATTTCCAGCCAATCCTTGCCCTGGCCCAGCTTCAGCTCGCCACCGGAGCGGTCGCAGCCGATATCGACCTCGGCCGATGGCTCGGTGAAGGGGAAGAAGGAGTTGCGGAAGCGCACCGGCAGATCGTCGATGCCGAAATAGGCGCGCACGAAATCGATCAGGCAGCCCTTCAGGTGGCCCATATGCGTCGTCTCGTCGACCACCAGGCCCTCGACCTGATGGAACATCGGCGTATGGGTCATGTCCGAATCGCAGCGATAGGTGCGGCCCGGGCAGATGACGCGGATCGGCGGCTTGCCCGATTGCATGGAGCGGATCTGCACCGGCGAGGTGTGGGTGCGCAGCACCATGGCCTGCGCCTCGCCCGCTTTCTGCGGCAGGTAGAAGGTGTCGTGCATCTGCCGCGCCGGATGATCGGGCGGGATGTTGAGCGCGGTGAAGTTCTTGAAATCGTCCTCGATGTCCGGGCCCTCGGCCACCTGGAAGCCCATCTCGCCGAAGATCGCCACGATCTCGTCGATGGTCTGGCTGATCGGGTGCAGGCGGCCCTCAGCCTCGGGCCGCGCCGGCAGGGTCAGGTCCAGGGTCTCGGTCTTCAGCCGGCGGTCCAGCGCCGCCCCTTCCAGCGCCGCCTTGCGGTCGTCGATCGCCGCGGTCAGCGCGTCCTTCAACTGGTTCAGCCGCTGCCCGGCCTCCTTGCGCTCGTCCGGCGACAGGCCACCCAGCGTCTTCATCAGGCCGGTGACCTCGCCCTTCTTGCCCAGGGCCTCGACACGGATCGCCTCAAGGCCCTCCAGGGCCTCGGCCCCGGCCACGGCCGCCAGCCACTTGTCCCGCAATCCGTCCAGTTGTTGCATGCCTTGGCATCCCTTGTTTGGCGCCCTTCAGATACGAGAAGGGGAGGCCCGGAGCAAGTCCGGCCTCCCCTGCGCGATCTCGATGGGCGGCCGGCTACTGCAGCTGCAGCTTAAACAGGTTCAGGTTGAACACGGTGAGGGCGCTGGACAGGGCCGGCTGGCGCTTGCCGTTGAGCAGCACGTCCTCCAGCGTCACCGCCTGGCTCTGGCGGTCGTGCCGGTAGTGCAGCTCGATGGTATTGCGCATGCCCAGCTGGCCCACCCGCTTGATGGTGGCGACGACTTCGACGATCTCGTCGCTGTCGGTGCCCTCGGCGGACCACTCGACCGAGGAGCGCTCGCCACCCAGGTCCAGGGCCAGCGCCTCGTTGGTCAGGCCGGGAAGGATCGCCGCCCGCTGCACCGCCGCGATGTCCGACTTATAGTTGTCGCAGCCGGCCAGCAGGAGCGCGGTGGCCAGCTGCAGAACAACGATGCATCGGCGAACGGTGCCGGGCAGCATCCAACCTCAGGCTTTCTTCAGGGCCTCTTGCGCTTGGCGAGCGATGGCGGCGAAGGCCGCGGGCTCGCGGATCGCCAGGTCCGACAGAACCTTGCGGTCCAGCTCGATCCCGGCGCGCTTCACGCCATTGATGAACTGGGAATAGGTGAGCCCATGCTCGCGCGCACCGGCGTTGATGCGCTGGATCCACAGGCCGCGGAAATCGCGCTTCTTGGCGCGCCGGTGGTCGTAGGCGTATTGCAGCCCCTTCTCAACCTTTTCCAGGGCGATGCGGTAGTTGTTGTTGGCGCGACCGACATAGCCCTTGGCCATGTCGAGCACCTTCTTGTGGCGGGCGTGGGTGGTGACGCCGCGTTTCGTGCGTGCCATTTCAAGTGCCTCCTAAGCGCGATTACAGGCCGTTGGGCAGGAAGAAGCGGATCACCTTCTTCGCATCGCCCTCGAACATGACGGTGTTGGCGCGGGTCTTCCGCTTCATCTTCTGCGGGCGGTTGACGAGGCCATGGCGCTTGTTGGCAGGCTTGAACTTGACCTTGCCGGAGGCCGTGAGCTTGAAGCGCTTCTTGGCGCTGCTCTTGGTCTTCATCTTGGGCATTTTCGTTTTCCTTCAAAGCGTTAACAGATGGCGACGGCGCTTGGGCATGCCCTAACAAGGCCCAGAGGCGGCTTTCGCCGGACGCGCGCTTATACAGAGGGACTTAGGGCATTGCAAGACAGCCGGATTCGCCTCGGCTCGCAGACCTATCCTGGGCGGAAAATCCTATCTCCGGCGGCCCGGTTCACCCGGCGCGGCGCTTGAAGAACTGCACCGCGCGCTCGTGCTTCTCGGCCGCCACGCGGGTCTTGAAGGTGCCGAGGTTGCGTCGCCGGCCGGTCTTCGGGTCGGCCTTGCGGGAATAGAGCCGGTACTCGCCCGATTTGAGCTTGCGGATCATGCAGTCCTCCAGCGGAGTCTCCGATCCGACAACAAGCGGCCGGGGCTGGCGTTCCCGGCCACGGCAGGGGTCAGACCGGCGAGCCGGGCTTGCCCGACAAATCCCAATACATGCCCAGCATGCGTTGCCGCATCCAGTCGCGGTCGGACCGGCGCTGCAGGTTCTCGATCACCTGCGGCGTGCGTGCCTGGCGCTCTTCCAGCGGCAGGCCGAGCGCGTCGCGGATCGCCCAGGCAAGGGCCGAGGCATCGTTGGGCGGCACCAGCCAGGCCATCGAGCTGCCTTCGACCAGTTCGCGCGCATTGGGAAAATCGCTCACCACCAGCGGCCGGCCCAGCGCCTGGGCCTCGATCACCACGCGGTTGTAGGTGGAGGGCGTCAGATAGGGGGCGACCACCAGGTCGGCCAGCATCAGGGCCGCCGGCATGTCGCGGCATTCATCGGCCAGCAGCACCCGGTCGTCCAGCTTCATCGAGGAGATGAGTTTCTCCAGCTCCTCGCGATAGGCGCCGCCATCGGGCGAGGGGCCGACCATGATGCAGCGGAGGTCGATGTCCTTCACCTCGTTCAGCGCCTCCAGCAGCAAAGCGTGGCCCTTCTGCGGCGCGTAGCGGGCCGGCAGCATGACGATGGGCTTGTCGTCCGGCAGGCGCCAATTGGCCGCCAGCTGCACCATGCGATGCGCGGCGACCCGGCCCGGATCGAAGCGCGTGAGGTCGATGCCGAAGGGCACCACGCTCAAGCGCTCGCGCAGCTCCGGCAGTGCCTCGGCCAGCAGATTGGCGGTGAGGTAGGACAGCGTCAGGACGTGGTCGCAATTGAGCAGCGCCTGGCGCGTCTTTTTCGACAGGGTGGCGACATTGCCCGGCCCGTCGCAGAAGGTGGCGATCATCTTGGCGCCGGCCTTGTGTGCGGCGGCCTGGCCCACCGCGGCGAGCGTCGCATTCTGCGTGTGCACCAGGTCGACCTTCTGGTCGCGGATGGTCTGCGCCAGGCGGCGGGTGATGGTGAAGGTTGAAATCGGGTTGCGGCTGGTCAGCGCCTCGGCCACCGGGGTGATGCGATGCTTGGTCAGTTCGTAGGTCGACGCCTCGCCGTCATAGGCAATCAGCGCGCGGCCGCCGGCCTCGACCAATGCCGTCGCCAGGTCGATGGCGAGCCGCGAGCCGCCGCCGCCATCCAGCCGGCTGACCAGATGCAGCACGGTTGGCGCGTTGGGATTTGACCCCTTGGGACTCGACGTGGATTGGGATTTGGACGTGTCGCTCGACATTCAGCAACCAGGAAGGCACCCTCGAAGGCAACCTGGGGCAAACATACGTGCCCGGTCCCGCGGGAGCAACAGAATTGGCGAACCGGAAATCCAGCGACGGCAAAGGCGCCTCCGGCGATGCGCCGGAGCCACGATCCCCATCAGTTGCGAACGTGGCGGCACTGCAGATGGCCGACGGCCGACGGATCGCTTTTGCACGGCGTCCACCGACGGAACTTACACGTGACGGCAAAGGTGTCGTGTTTCTGTCCGGTTTCCGCTCCGACATGACCGGCAGCAAGGCGACCTTCCTCGACGCGCATTGCGCCGTGCGCGGGCTGGCCTGCCTGCGGCTCGACTATTCCGGCCACGGCCAATCCAGCGGTGCCTTCACCGATGGGACAATCGGCCGCTGGGCGGAAGAGGCGATCGCCGTGATCGATGCCCAGAGCGACGGCCCGCAGATCCTGGTCGGTTCCAGCATGGGCGGCTGGATCATGCTGCTGGCCGCGCTGGCGCGACCGCAACGCGTGGCCGGACTGATCGGCATCGCGCCGGCGCCGGATTTCACCGAGGCGCTGATCTGGGACCGCCTCGACGACGGCCAGCGCAACAGACTGCTGGCCGAAGG
The DNA here is from genome assembly GCA_044226685.1 of Dongiaceae bacterium. Taxonomy (GTDB): domain Bacteria; phylum Pseudomonadota; class Alphaproteobacteria; order Dongiales; family Dongiaceae; genus Dongia_A. The sequence goes on along the minus strand of JBGAGP010000066.1, from coordinate 10,607 downwards.
CCGGCTCGAGGAGCCGTCGCAATATTCCGACGCGCCGACCGTCATCACCCGCAGCTTGATCGAGGAGGGCCGCCGGCATCTGCTGCTGTCGGCGCCGATCGGCATCCGTTGCCCGGTACGGCTGCTGCACGGCATGGCCGATCCCGACGTGCCGTATCAGGTGTCGCTCGAACTGGCCGACCGCCTTGCCGGCGACGACGTGCGCGTCACGCTGATCAAGGACGGCGATCATCGCCTGTCGCGCGCCGAGGACCTGGCGCTGCTGGCGCAGGCCATCGACGAACTCGCCTAGCCTCCGGCGGCGAGAATCGCCTGCAGGCCGGCGCGATAATCCGGATAGCGCAGGGTCACGCCGAGCGCGCGCTTGATGCGCGTGTTGTCGACGCGCTTGTTGTCGTCATAGAAGCTGCGCGCCATCGGCGACAGATCGGCCTCGGCGAATGGCACTTCCGGTGGCGGTGCCACGCCCAGCAGCTGGCAGGCATAGGCGATCACGTCCGCGGGTGCGGCCGGGTCGTCGTCGCAGACATTGTAGGCGGTACCTGGATCGGGCCGCGCCATCGAGGCTTCCAGCACCTGGACGATGTCGTCGACATGGATGCGGCTGAACACCTGTCCCGGTTTCGCCACGCGTTTCGCCCGGCCCTCGCGCACGGTGTCGAGGGCGGAGGAGCCCGGCCCATAGATGCCGGCCAGGCGGAACAGATGCGCCGGCTGGCGCAGGGCGAGCCAGCCCCGCTCCGCCGCCACGCGGCGCCTGCCGCGCTCGCCGCTGGGGGTCATGGCGCTGCCTTCGTCGACCCAGCCGCCGGCGCGATCGCCATAGACGCCGGTGGTGGAGAGATAGCCGACCCAAACCAGACCAGGTGCGACGGCGTCGAGGACATCGCGGTGCAGGTCGAGAACCGGGTCGCCCGCGTCGTCCGGCGGCACCGAGCTCAACAGATGGGTGACGCTCAGCAGCGCATCCGCGGCGTCGTCGAGTGGCCGGTCGCGCGCGAACAGATGCGCGAGAATGCCCTGGCCGCGCAACCGCGCCTGCTTCTCCGTGCCGCGGCAGGTGCCACTGACGCGCCAGCCCTTGGCGATCAGGTCGCGGGCCAGGAATCCGGCGCTGTAGCCGAGCCCGAAGCAGAACAAATGCGGTGTTGCGGCCATGCCCCGATCCTGTCGGTTGCGCCCCCTGCGCGTTTCGCCTCTGGGCGGGCTCGCGAAAGGATGACTTGCAAATCCTGGCTTGCAAATCCGGGCCGGCCGCAGGAAGGTTCGCCGCAGCGTTAACGTCCCCCCTGGTTGAATGCAAGCGATGCGTCGCCGGCTTTTCCTTCGCGCCGTCCTGTTCGGGATCAGCCTGGTCTGTGCCGCGCCGGCCCTGGCGCTCGACAACCAGGCACAGTACCAGGCCTGCATGGTGCTGGTGGAGCGCGACCCCAGTGGGGCCTTGGACAGCGCCATCGAGTGGGAGAAGCAGGGCGGCGGCGACGCCGCGCGCCATTGCAAGGCGCTGGCCATGATCCGCACCGGAGACGTCGAAGGCGGCGCGCTGGAACTGGAGCGCGTCGCCGAGCAGATGCCGCAGGTGAAGGCGCCGCTGGCCGCCCAGCTCTTCGCCCAGGCGGGCCAGGCCTGGATCAAGGCGGGCAACCCGCAGCGCGCCCTCTACGCGCAGAACCAGGGGCTGAAGCTCAATCCGAAGGATCCCGACCTGCTGGTCGACCGCGCGCTCACCTACGGCTCCTCCGGCATGTATTTCGAGGCGCTCGACGATCTCAACGTCGCGGTCGACCTGCGGCCCGACGATCCCGACATCTATGCCATGCGCGCGGCGGCGTATCGCCAGCTGGAGAATCCCGACCTTGCCGAGGACAATGTCGAGCAGGCGCTGAAGCTTTCGCCGAGCCATCCGGGCGCCTTGCTCGAGCGCGGCTATCTGCGCCGCGCCAAGGGCGACCTGGTCGGCGCGCGCTCCGACTGGCTGACCGTGATCCAGGTGATGCCCGGCACCGACATCGCCAATGAGGCGCAGCACAACATCGAGAAGCTGGATATCAAGTAGCGTCGCTCAGCGCGCCGTTCGGTGCGCACATTCTACTCGCCCGTCATCCCGGGCTTGACCCGGGATTCGCTTCGCCGCGGCAAGAACCGATGTCGCCTCGCGCCGTCCTTGCGTCACGCCAATGGACCCCGGGTCAAGCCCGGGGTGACGATGGAGAATTGACGCGAACCGCGCGTGTCGCTCAGAAGTCCAGATTGGCGTAATGCGCCGGCGGCTGCGTGCCGGGCCAGTGGTCGGCCAGCAGCGGGCGGAAGCTGGGGCGCGATTTCAGCCGCGCGTACCATTCCTTGGCCACGGGGTGCTCGTCCCACGGCACGTCGCCCAGATAGTCGAGGCAGGAGAGATGCGCGGCCGCCGCCAGATCTGCGAGCGAGATCTCGTCGCCCGCCAGCCAGTTGCGCCGGTCGATCAGCCAGCCGACATAGTGCAGGTGGACATGGATGTTGGCCTTGCCGGCGCGCAACGCCGCCGAATCCGGCCCGCCGCGGCCGTAGAGCCTTTTGCCGATCTTCTCGTCCAGCAGATGCTGCGTCACCTCGCGGCAGAACTTGCCGTCGAACCAGGCGATGATGCGGCGCACCTCGGCGCGCTCTCCGCGCGAGCGGCCGAGCAGAACCGGCTCCTGGTAGGCCTCCTCCAGGTATTCGGTGATGACGTAGTCGCCGGCCAGCGTCAGGCCGCTGTCCTCGGTCAAGACCGGCGTCTCGCAGGCGGGGTTGAGATGCAGGAAGCCCTCGCGCCGCTCCCACGGCCGCTCGACCACCAGATCGCAGTCGAGGTGCTTTTCCTTCAGCAGAAGGCGGACCTTTCGCGATTGCGGCTGCAACGGGAAATGATAAAGCGTGCGCATGGGTCCGGCGAAATCCGATTCGCCGGCAATCTAACAGCGCCGCCGCCGTCTATCCAGGGCGCCGCACGGCCACGCGGAAATCAGGCCTTGATGAGGCGGAAAGGGCGCGGCTCCCGCCGCGCGAAGTCGCGCTCGATCTCGACCAGGGCCTGGCGCTGGCCGGGGAACGCCAGCATCTCCTGCGCCTCGGCAAAGCTCGCCCAATAGAAGGCGAGATGTTCCTGGTCGATGGTGACCTGCGGCGCCACGACGAAGCGGGCGACGAAGATCGGCGTGATGTCGATGGTGTTGGATTTCGGATTGTAGAAGGTGTCGCAACAGCCGGAATTGAAGAGCTCGCCGGCGGCGATGGCGGTTTCCTCGGCCAGTTCGCGGACCGCCGCCTGGGAAGCCGTCTCGCCGCGTTCCATGCCGCCCATGACCAGGCTCCACAAGCCGCGCGAGGTCTTGCCGGCGCGTTGCATGAGCAGTACGCGGGCCGCGTCGCCGGCGCCGGCCAGGACCACCACCGCCGCGGATTTGCTGCGCACCGCGATGCTGGCCGGGGCGTCGTCGCGCGCCGGGTTCAGGGCCACGATGTTGCTGTTGTCCGCCGGGCGGGACTCGGCCGCCGCGGGCGTGGAGTGGCCCGGGGTCTTCTGGGTGGGGGGCGTGACGGCTTGCGGCAGCATCAATTCCTCCGGTGTAGATGGAAGGATTATGCGACCCGCTGGCTGGAGCACCTATCGTGCAGAACGATGCCCGCCCCTATACGGATGCCGAAGCTGCCAAAAATATCCCTTATATATCAACAGATTGATCAAGAGCGATCCGCCATCCGGCGGCGCCCGAGGGGGTCAGGCGGACTGGCTGGCAATTGGCCAGGCGGCTGAGTCCGGCGCTGCCGCAAAGCCGCTCCAGGGCCCAGAAAACGCCGCCATGCGCCACCACCAGCACCTCGCCGCCATGGCCCAAGGCCCGGTTGACGGCGTCCGCGACCCGGTGCCGGAAGCTGGAAAAGAGCTCGACGCCGGCAATCTCCGCGTCGGACTGCCAGGGCTGCAGCCAATGGCCTTCGGTGCGGCCCTCATAGGGGCCGACATCGAATTCCTCCAGGCCGGGAATGGCGACTACCGGGACGGCAAGCGCCTCGGCCACCAGATCGGCGGTGCGCCGCGCCCGCTGCAGCGGGCTGGTGCAGATCACCTCGATCCCCGCCGCGCGCAGCAGCGGCCCGGCCGCGCGCGCCTGTTCCTCGCCCCGCGCGTTCAGCGGCACGTCGGTCCGCCCCTGCCAGCGCCCGGTGCCGTTCCAATCCGTTTCGCCGTGACGCAGGAACCAGAAGGCGCGGCGGGCGATCATGCGATGTCCTTGGGGCCGTTCCGAAGCGGCTTGGTGAGGCGGAGCGAATCCTCCACATAGCCCATGCGCCGGTAGAACGCCCGCGCCCGCTGGTTGTTCGCGAAGACGTCGAGGCCGATCAGGCGAAAGCCCTTGCCCCGCGCCCAATCCTCGACCCCTTGCATCAGACGCTGCGCGACGCCGTGCCCTTCGGCCGCCTCGGTGAGCGCCAGGACGGTCACGTAGCCGCAGGGTTCCAGGGTCACGGAATCCTTGGATGCTTCCGCATGCACGAAGCCGAGCGGCGCGCCTGCGTCGCTCTCGGCGATCAGGGTGACGATGTCGTCCTGCGGCAGGGCAAAGGACAGAGTCATGTAACGATGCTGGAAGGCCGCCAGGTCACTTTCGGCGTGCCAGGGCAGGCCGGCGACACCCGCCAGGCGCGGCGCCAGGCCGAACATGAAATCGCGGTCGGCCGCTTCCGCCGGCCGGATGATGAAATCTAGCGTCGACATGCGGCGTTTCTCTCCTGGGGCCATCGGGTTATAGCGCGCGCCGGCCCGTTGGCAACTCCCGCCACGATCCGGCGCGGACCCGGTTCAGACTGCGCGCCTCGCGAACGGAGGACGGGATGCGCAAGCCACAATCGATGAAGGCGCTGGAGGATTTCGGCCGGGTACGGCTCTCGGCCAATTTCTTCATGCGCGATTTCCTCTTTTCGGAGATCGCCGGTTTCCACGGCCTGCCCAACCTGCCGGAAAATCCGGACCTCGCCATCGCGGCTGGCCGGCATCTCTGCGAGACCCTGCTGGAGCCCTTGCAGGCTGCCTTCGGCCGAATCGCGCTCCGCTCCGGCTATCGCTCGCGCGAGGTTACCGATTTCGGCAGCCGCCGCCGCGAATGCGGCAGCATCCGGGTGAACGCCGCCTATCACGTCTGGGACATGCTGGACCGCGACGGATGCATGGGGGCGGCGGCCTGCGTGGTCTTGCCCTGGTTCGCCGACCGCTACCGGACGGGCGCTGATTGGCGGGCGCTGGCCTGGTGGATCCACGACCATCTGCCGTACGGGCACCTGGAATTCTATCCGAAGCTCTGCGCCTTCAACATCCAATGGCAGGAACGCCCGCGCCGGCGCATCGATTCCTTCATCGCCCCGCGCGGCTGCCTGACCAGGCCCGGCATGCCGAACCACGCCGGCTCTCACGCGGATTGGTATGCGGACTTTCCGATTACTGCCGCCGCTTGACTGACACTTTCGGTTGTCGGTAGGATTGGCAACAATCAAAAAGCGCGATAGACGCTGCGTGCCTGGTTCGGGGAGGGTCCCATGCGGCCATACGCTCTTGCCGCGCTCGCCGCCTTGCTGCTGGCGGGCTGCGCTGGCGCCGATTTCAAGCTGCCGCAGTTCACCGCGGCGGAAGTCGACCATGCGGCGCTGATGATCGAGGGCAGTAGCGCGAGCCTGCCCAGCAATGCCCGCTCCGATGCGGAGAACCGCGCAATGGTTGCGCGCGTGGCCAGCAGGTTGGGCGAAAACCTTGCCCCGCTGTGCCGGCAATCCGACGTTTCGCCCTGCTGGTTCGACATCACCTATGACCAGGATGACGAGGTCAACGCCTATGCGGAGGGCAAGAACCGCATCCATGTGCTTCGCGGCCTCCTGCGCTATCTCGACCGCGATGAGGAGGTCGCCGCCGTGGTCGCACACGAGATTGGCCATCATCTTGGCAACCATATCGCGGAGAAGCAGAGGAACGCCGGCATCGGGGCCGTGCTCGGCGGATTGCTCATGGGCGCGGCGATGGCCGCGAGCGGCTACGACCCCGCCTATGACTACAATAACTCCGGCGGCCAGGCGCTGCAGCAATCCATGCAGCTCGGCGCCCAGATCGGCGCCATCAGTTACTCAAAATCGCAGGAGCGGGAAGCCGATCTCTTCGCCGCCTACATTCTGGCGCGGGCCAAATACGACCTCGACGAAGCCGGCAAGGTCTGGGTGGTCCTTGCCAAGATGAACGACAAGACACACGCCTCGTTGCTCGACACGCATCCAGCCGGGCCCGAACGCATCGTCGCGTGGGGAAAGGCGGTGGCGGAGGTCAGAAGCTCGGGCGACCTGCTGCCCGACCCCGATTGACCGGCTTCAAGCCGGCGCCCCGCGCAGGCGCGCCAGCAGTTCCTCGCCGGCTTTCCACGCGCCATAGCCGGCGGGGGTGTTGATGTGCCCGGCTTTGCCGGCATCGAACAGCTCGGCGCCCCAGGCCTTGGCGAAATGCGCGGCACGGTCAAAGGCGACGTAGGGATCGTCGCGGCTGGCGGCGACGATGCTGGGGAAGGGCAAGCGCACCATCGGCATCGGGCGGAACACATGCGCTTCCGGCGGCGTGTGCGAATCCGAATCGACATCGGCGGGGCCGACCAGCAGCGCGCCGTGGATCGTGCGGCGCCCGGCGGCGGCCCAGTGCGCAACCAGCGCGCAGGACAGGCTGTGCGCCACCAGGACCGGCGGGGCGTCGGCGGCAGCGATGGCGGCGTCGAGGGCGGCGATCCAGCCGGCGCGGTCGGGCTTGTCCCAATCCGCCTGCTCGACGCGGGTCGCGCCGAGGCGCTTCTCCCACAGGCTCTGCCAATGCTCCGGCCCGGAGCCACCCAGGCCGGGGATGATCAGGACCGGCGCGTTCATCGCTATTCGGCGGAGATCGCGCCGCGCGCGTCGCTCAACGGGTGGCTGAGCTTGTCCAGCATCTCCTTCGGCGCCACCTGCCAGAACTTGCCGCGCTCCAGCATCCAGTCATTGAGCAGGCGGCGCGCGAAGCGTGATTGCGTCTCCTCGGCATGCTGCTCGATCAGGTCACGCAGCTGTTCCTCCCAGTGGCGGGACTCCAGCCGCTGCCAGACGACCGAACCCGGATTGACGAAGAGCGGGAAGCTGTCCGCCTCGTCATAGACGAAGGCCATGCCGCCCGACATGCCGGCGGCGAAATTGTCGCCGACGCGGCCGAGGATCACCGCGGTGCCGCCGGTCATGTATTCGCAGCCATTGGAACCGCAGCCCTCCACCACCACCTCGGCGCCGGAATTGCGCACGGCGAAGCGCTCGCCGGCCTGGCCGGCGGCGAACAGTTTTCCGGCTGTGGCGCCGTAGAGCACGGTGTTGCCGATGATGGTGTTCTCCTGGCTGTTGAGCTTGGAGGACGGCAGCTGCCGGACCACGATGGTGCCGCCCGACAGGCCCTTGCCGACATAGTCGTTGGCATCGCCAAAGACTTCGAGCTTCACCCCCTGGACCGCGAAGGCGCCGAGCGATTGGCCGGCCGAACCGCGCAGGCGCACGGTCAGGTGGTTGGGCCGGAGGCCGGTCATGCCGAAGCGCTTGGTGATGTGCGCCGAAAGCCGCGTGCCGATGGCGCGGTAGGTATTCCGGATGTTGTATTGCAGCTGCATCTTCTCGCCGGCCTCGAACAGCGGCCTGGCGTCCTCGACCATCTTGGCGTCGAGCGTGTCGGGCACCTCGTTGCGCCCTTCCAGCGTGCAATAGCGCGCCTGGTCGCCGGGGTCGGCCTGGGAGAGCAGCGGGTTCAGGTCAAGGTCGTCGAGGTCGGCGGCGCCCCGACTCACCTGCTCGATGAGTTCCGTGCGGCCGATCACCTCGTTCAAGGTGCGATAGCCGAGCGAAGCCAGCACCTCGCGCACCTCCTCGGCGATGAAGCTGAACAGGTTGACGACCTTCTCCGGGCTGCCGGTGAACTTCTCGCGCAGCTTCGGGTCCTGGGTGCAGACCCCGACCGGGCAGGTGTTGGAATGGCACTGCCGCACCATGATGCAGCCCATGGCGACCAGTGACGCCGTGCCGATGCCGAATTCCTCGGCGCCGAGGATCGCCGCCACCACCACGTCGCGGCCGGTCTTGATGCCGCCGTCGGTCCGCAGGCGCACGCGATGGCGCAGGCGGTTGAGGGTCAGCACCTGATGCGCCTCGGCCAGGCCCATTTCCCACGGGATGCCGGCATACTTGATCGAGGTGTGCGGCGAGGCGCCGGTGCCGCCGACATGGCCGGAGACCAGGATCACGTCGGCCTTGGCCTTGGCAACGCCGGCCGCGATGGTGCCGATGCCGGAGCGCGCCACCAGCTTCACGCAGACCTTGGCGGTCGGGTTGATCTGCTTCAGGTCGTAGATCAGCTGCGCCAAATCCTCGATCGAATAGATGTCGTGATGCGGCGGCGGCGAAATGAGCGAGACGCCGGGCGTGGCGTGGCGCAGCTTGGCGATCTCCACCGTCACCTTGAAGCCGGGCAGCTGGCCGCCTTCACCGGGCTTGGCGCCCTGCGCCATCTTGATCTCGATCTCGCGGCAATTGGCGAGGTATTCGGCGGTGACGCCGAAGCGGCCGGAGGCGATCTGCTTGATCGCCGAATTCTCGTTGTCGCCATTCGCGCGCGGCTTGAAGCGCGCCGGATCCTCGCCGCCTTCGCCGCTGTCGGACTTGGCGCCAATGCGGTTCATGGCGATGTTGAGCGTGCCATGCGCTTCCGGCGACAGCGCGCCCAGCGACATGCCGGGGGTGACAAAGCGCTTGCGGATTTCGGTGATGCTCTCGACCTCGTCGATGGAAATCGAGTGCCCCGTGGGGACGAAATCCAGCAGATCGCGGATGGCGACCGGCGGCGCCTTGGCGATCATCTCGCTGTAGCGCTTGAAGGTCTGGTACGATTCGCTGGCCACCGCCGATTGCAGCGTGTGGATGGCGTCCGCCGCCCAGGCATGGGTCTCGCCGCCCTTGCGGTACCTGTAGAAGCCGCCGATCGGCAGCGCGATTGCGTCCGGGTTCCAGGCGCGGGCATGCAGGTCGCTGACCCGCTTCTGGATGCCGGTCATGCCGATGCCGGAGATGCGCGACGGCATGTTGGGGAAATACTCGGCCACCAGCGTGCGCGACAATCCCAGCGCCTCGAAATTCGCACCGCCGCGATAGGAGGAGATGACCGCGATGCCCATCTTGCTCATCACCTTGAGCAGGCCCTGGTCGACCGCCTGGCGGAAGCGGTCGAGGCAGTCGTCGAGGCTGAGCTTGCCGAACAGCCCGCGGCCCTGGCGGTCGGCGATGGAGGCCTCGGCCACATAGGCGTTGATGGTGGTGGCGCCGACGCCGACCAGCACGGCGAAATGATGCACGTCCAGGCATTCACCGGTGCGCACGTTCAGCGAGGTGAAGGTGCGCAGCTGCTGGCGCAGCAGATGCACGTGCACCGCGCCGGTCGCCAGGATCATCGGGATGGCGGCGCGGCCCGGGCCGGCGCGCTCGTCCGACAGGATCACATGGGTGGCGCCGCCGCGCACGGCATCCTCCGCCTGGCGGCGGATGGTCTGGATCGCGTCGCGCAGCGCATGGTCGCTGGCCTTGGGATCGAAGGTGCAATCGATCTCCGCCGCGGATTGTCCCATATAGGCGCGCATGGCCTGGAACTCGGCGGTGAGCAGCACTGGCGAATCGAGCTGCAGCAGCCGGCACTGCCCCTCGTCCTCGTCCATCACGTTGCCGAGGTTGCCGAGGCGCGTCTTCAGGCTCATCACCCGCTGCTCGCGCAAGCTGTCGATCGGCGGGTTGGTGACCTGGCTGAAATTCTGCCGGAAGAAATGGTGCAGGCCGCGATACTGGTCGGAGAGGATGGCCAGCGGCGTGTCGTCGCCCATGGAGACGATCGCCTCCTTGGCTTCCTCGACCATCGGCTGGAGCACCAGCTCGAGGTCCTCCATGGAAAGCCCGGCGGCCACCTGGCGGCGGCGCAGCGTCTCCTTGTCGAACTTCGCCGGCTCGCCCCGCGTCTTCTTCAACAGGTCGTCGATGACGGTGATGTTCCTGACCCAGGCGCCGAAATCGGCGGTGCCGGCGAGGTTGTCCATCAATTCCGCGTGGTCGTAGAAGCGGCCTTCATTGAGGTCGATGGCGATCATCTGGCCGGGGCCGAGGCGGCCTTTGCGGCTGATGCGGTCCTCGGCAAGCTTGACCATGCCGGCTTCGGAGCCCGCGACCAGCACGCCGTCATTGGTGATGGCGAAGCGCAGCGGGCGCAGGCCGTTGCGGTCGGTGAAGGCGGCGACCCAGTTGCCGGCGAAGCCGCAGATCGCGGCCGGCCCGTCCCACGGCTCCATCACCGAGTTGCAATAGGAGAACAGGTCCTTGTGGGTCTGCGGCATGGCGGCGCGGCCGTCCCACACGTCGGGGACCAGCAGGCATTTCACCATGGGGAGCGGCCGCTCCTCCGTGGTCATGATCTCGAACACGTTGTCGAGCGCCGCGGAATCGGAGCCGCCCGGCTGGATGACCGGTTTGAGTTCCGCCATGCGCTCGCCATAGACGCCGGAATACATCCGCGT
>JBGAGP010000065.1:0-26020 GCA_044226685.1 Dongiaceae bacterium | reverse complement strand
ACTGGGGGTCTGGGGGTCGCAGGTTCAAATCCTGTCGCTCCGACCATCATCTCGTTTGTCCAGTCCGGAGACGCAGGTCACCATGTGTCGGCGAGACGCCGGTGACACCTCGCGTTCCGAAGTGCCGGCGATCCGTCAGCAGAAGCTCTCCGGCCAAGGCCCGGGCCCAATCCTGGCGGTCTGGCGCCGGTCGTACGGCCCTTGTACCGCCATCGCCACGCGCCGTGCCACACGGCGCAGCAACCCGGCAAGGCGCGTGCGCGACCGCCGCGGCGTCGCGCTCATCGGCGTGCGGATTGCAGCGGGTCCTGCCGCGCCTGGCGGCGGGCCGCTTCGAGGTGTTCGTTCTCGGCCGGCTGCGGCGTGTCCGGCTGGGTGTCGCCCGGGAAGCGCACCGGCGTTGGCGACTGATCGTGCATCATTCTGGTTCCTTTCCTGATGTGCGGACCAACAGGGCGCGGCCTACGCCCAGATCGCGTAGCAGACGCCAAGCCCCGCCACGGCGAGGATGAGGCCAACGATCAGCACGACGCGGACATGGCCGCTGGTCTCGCCGGCGCGCACATCCTCCGTGGTGAGGGGGAGCTTGCCGTCCTCGCCCGGCTTCATGCGACATTCGCCTCCCGGCCGATGCCGGCGAAAGCGCCGGATTGAGCCGCGGATTCCTGTTCCAGCGCCGCGATGGCGATGTTCGCCTGCAGCAACCCGTCGAAGCTGCCGCAATCGAACCGGCGGCCGTGATACTTGACCGCCGAGACGCCGGGCTTCGCGCAGGTCGCGGCGATGGAATCCGTGAGTTGCACCTCGCCCTTCACCGTCGGCCTGGCATCCTGCAAGGCTTCGATCACCGCGCTGTCCAGTACATACCGGCCGATGATCGCGAGATCCGACGGCGCCGCATCCGGGCGCGGTTTTTCGACCATCGCCGTGACCCGAAGATCCGGACCGAACGGCGCCGCCACGTCGACGATACCGTAGCGCCCGACCTCTGCCCGCGGCACCTTCTGCACCGCGATCGCCGAGCCGCCGACGCGCGCGCGGCATGCCAGGAGTTCGCGGAGGCAATTGCCGCCGACCAGCACTTCATCGGGCAACAGTACGGCCACCGGTTCATCGCGCGGCGCGGCGCGGCGGATGGCATCGCCCAGGCCGTCGGCCTTCCGTTGCTCGACGAAGGCGATCTCGAGCCGGGGGCAACCGTCGCCCAAGGCGAAATTGCGCCGCACCGCTTCCTTGCCGGGGGCGATCACCACGACGAGGCGCTCGATGCCAGCCTGCGCGGCTTCCTCCACCGCGTAATCCAGGACCGGGCGCTTCCAGACCGGCAGCAATTCCTTCGGCACGGCGCGGGTCAGCGGCAGCAGGCGCGTGCCCATCCCGGCGGCGGGAATGACGGCGGTGCGAACCGGACGATGCATGACGTACTCCTTGTGCAATGGCTGCCACGGGCAAATACGGCCATGGGCAAATACGGCCATGGGCGCCCGTCGCGCCGCCGAAAGGGTCGCAACTGGACAGGGCCGCGTGGACGTGGCCGTCAGGGTATGAAGAATGAAAACGCGAGGTCTGGGTTTGTTCCGCGGACAGGCATGTGGGCCGCAGCGGACCGGCCGAAGCGCTACCGGCTTTCCGGCCGATAGAGGAACAGGCCGATGACGAACTGGTCGATGTCGTTGCCGTTGCTGGTGCAGGGCATCACCAGGCGGCGGACCGGCAGGCGCGTTCCTGCGCCGCCGAGGAACTGGTCGGGCAGCACATCGTCTTCCACCGGGGCGCGCGTCTCGATCGCTTTCAGATACGGGGCGATGGTGATCGGATACAGCCTCGGCGTGGTCACTTCGTCCAGAAAGGACCCGGTGAGATCGCGGCCCGCGAAGGATACCGCCGCGGTGCCGGCAAGCCGCACGCGAAAGCGCAGAGCGCCAGCGTCGCCCGGGACAGCTTCGACGATGGCGATGTTGGGCAGCCAAGGCCGCAGGACTTCCGGCGGCAAGTCGCTGCGTTTGGGCACCCCCGAGTCGTCGTCGCCGCGCGTCCGCGCGCCATGCCAAAGGGCCCGCAACGCACCGATCGCCTTGTCCAACTCGACGACGGCGAGTTCTCCCAGAGCGGACAAACGGCCTTCCCCCAAGGTATGCAACAACAATACATTAAGACTTATTATGGAGTCCCGGCAAGGACCATGGCGTGGCCGGTCGCACCCGCGATGCAAAAGCGGCATCGTCGGCGCTGTTGGCCCCGACATGCGCCGCCTCTACCATGCGGCCGCACAAGGAGCCGTCATTGGAACTGCACGATCACCCTCATCACCATGCGCATGGGCATGCACATGACCATGCGGCCGTCCCGTCCGATCCGGCCTTGCGCACCAAGGCGCTGGAGAGCCTGCTCACCGAGCGCGGCCTGGTGGATTCCGCGGCCATCGACGCCTGGATCGATGTCTACGAGCGCCAGGTCGGACCGCGGCGCGGCGCCGCCATCGTCGCGCGAGCCTGGGTCGACGCGAATTTCAAGCAAGCACTGCTGAACGACGCCACGGCGGCGATTGCGCCCTTCGGGTTCCTGGGGCGCGAGGCGCAGCACATCGTCGTGCTGGAAAACACGCCGAAGATTCACAACATGATCGTCTGCACGTTGTGCTCCTGCTATCCCTGGGGCCTGCTCGGCCTGCCGCCGCGCTGGTACAAGGCGGCGCCATACCGCGCCAGGGCCGTCCTCGACCCGCGTGGGGTGCTGCGCGAGTTCGGCGTGGAAATTTCCGACGACGTCGAAGTGCAGGTCTGGGATTCGACCGCCGAAATCCGCTATATGGTGTTGCCGGAGCGGCCGGCGGGCTCGGAGCATATGACCGAGCAGGAGCTGGCCGGTCTTGTTACCCGCGATGCCATGATCGGTGTCGCCAAGATCAAATTGTAAGGTCAGTTTGCAAGGTCAAATAGCTCGGGGACACCCCACAATGAACGGAATCCACGATCTCGGCGGCATGCATGGCCACGGGCCGATCGCGCCGGAAGCGGAGAAGGACGAGCCGCTCTGGCATGCCCCGTGGGAAGCGCGCATGTTCGGCATCCGTCGCGGCGGACTGCTGCCGCCCGGCTACAACATCGACCGCTGGCGCCATGTGCGCGAGCTGATTCCCCCGGCGCTCTACCTGCAGCGCTCGTACTACGACCACTGGTACATGAGCTATGTCGCCGCCTTGCTGGATGGCGGCTGGGCGACGGAGGCGGAGATCATCAGCGGCCATGCCGCACCGGACAGCGCCAAGCGCAACGACGCCATGCGCCCGGACCAGGTGTGGAACGCGCAGAAGACCCAGGGCGTCTTCACCCGCAAGGTCGAGACGCCGCCGCTTTTCGCGGTGGGCCAGAAGGTGCGCGCGCGCAACATCAATCCGACCGGCCACACCAGGCTGCCGCGCTATGCCCGCGGCAAGGTCGGCATCGTGCAGCTGCATCACGGCGGGCACGTCTTTCCCGACAGCAACGCGCACAAGGCGGGCGAGGCGCCGCAGCATCTCTATACCGTGGCGTTCTCGTTCCGCGAGCTGTGGGGGCCCGACGCCTCGGCGCGCGACGAAACCTGTGTCGACCTCTGGGAGAGCTATCTTGACGCCGCATGACCACGCGCACAGCCACCCGCACGACCACGGCGAGCCCGGGCTGGGGCATCACCACGACATCCATTCCAAGCTGCCCTCCGACCCGGCCTTGCGGGTGAAGGCGCTGGAAAGCCTGCTGAGCGAGAAAGGGCTGGTGGATTCCGCCGCCATCGACGCCTGGGTCGACGTCTACGAGAACAAGATCGGCCCGCGCAACGGCGCCAAGGTGGTGGCGCGCGCCTGGGTCGATCCGGCATTCCGGCAGCGGCTGTTCGCCGATTCCACCAAGGCGATCGGCGAGATGGATTTCCTCGGCGTGCAGGGCCAGCACATCGTGGCCGTGGAGAACACGCCGGACGTCCACAACATGGTCGTGTGCACGCTCTGCTCCTGCTATCCGCTTTCGGTGCTGGGGTTGCCTCCGGCCTGGTACAAGTCGGCGCCGTATCGCTCGCGCGTGGTCATTGACCCGCGTGGCGTGCTGCGGGAATTCGGCGTCACCCTGCCGGAGACGACGAAGATCCGTGTCTGGGATTCGACCGCCGAGGTGCGCTATCTCGTGGTGCCGCAGCGGCCAAAGGGCAGCGAGGGCCTGAGCGAGGAGCAACTGGCCGCGCTGGTCACGCGCGATTCCATGATCGGTACTGGCCTGGCGAAGAACCCGTGAACGGCATCCACGACCTCGGCGGGATGCACGGCTTCGGCCCGGTTGTCGCCGAGGCCCACGAACCGCCGTTTCACGAACCCTGGGAGGGCAGGGCGGCCGGCATCCTGGAGGTGATGACGTTTCCGCCAGGCTTCACCGTCGACCGCTTCCGCTATCTGCGCGAAACGCTGCGGCCGGACCTCTACCTGACCCAGACCTATTATGAGCAATGGGTGTATATCGCCGAACAGGCGCTGCTCGAGGCCGGCATGATCTCGCCGCAAGAGCTCGGCGCCGGTCGCGCGGCCGCCGGCGCCACCAGGCGCGATGACGCGATGAAGGCCGGCGCGGTCTGGGATTTCCTGCACGACCGCACCCATAGCGGCCGCGCCCTGGCGCAGGCACCGGTCTTCGCAATGGGAGAGGTCGTGCGCGCGCGCAACACCCAGCCTGAGGGCCACACGCGGCTGCCGCGCTACGCCCGCGGCAAGACCGGGCAGGTCGTGCGCCTGCATGGCGGCCATGTGCTGCCCGATGCCAGCGCCCACGGCAAGGGCGAGCAGCCCCGGCACCTCTATACCGTCGCCTTCACGGCGCGCGAGCTGTGGGGTGAGGCTGCAAACGGCCGGGACAAGGTCCATCTTGATCTGTGGGAGAGCTATCTTGAGCCAGCCTGAAGCGAAAGCCTGCGCCGACGCCGCGCTGCAACCGATCCGCCGCGCCGAGGGCGAGCCGCTGTTCGCGGAACCGTGGGAAGCTCAGGCCCTGGCCCTTGCCGTCGCCCTGCAGCAGGCGGGCGCCTACACCGCGCAGGAATGGGCCGAGGCGCTGGGGGCGGCGATCAAGCGCGCCCAGGCGGCCGGCGATCCCGATGACGGCTCGACCTACTACCGCCATGTGCTGGGGGCGCTCGAGCACCTGGTGCAGGAAAAGAACATCGCCAGCGCCGAGCTGCTCGCCGCGCGCAAGGCGGCCTGGGTCGAGGCCTATGAGCACACGCCGCATGGCAAGCCGGTCGAATTGCGCTGAACAATATCCCGTAATTTATTGATTTAGCGTCCAGTTTTAAGGTTGCGGCAGGCTCTCACAAAACTGCGAACCATTCGCATTCGCGCTTGATCCCGGGACACGCTCCGCTTATGTTATCTGCGAATTGTTCGCATTAGCAGCGAGCCGCCATGATCATCTGCGTCTGCAACCGCATCAGCGACCGCGACATCCGGGACGCTGCCCAGGCCGGCGCCACCTGCTGCGCGCAGGTCTTCGGCGGCCAGGGCGTGAAGCCGCAATGCGGCAGTTGCGTCGAGGCGATGGGCGAGATCCTCGACGAGGCGGTGGCGACCGGCGAGCGCCGGCTGATGGCGGCCGAATAGCGCGTCCTTCGGCTAGGACGCGGGCGCTAGGAGGACGAGCCCTCGCCGATCTGGGTCTGCAGGTAGTTCTGCAGGCCGACCTTCTCGACCAGCCCCAATTCCGTCTCCAGGTAGTCGATATGCTCCTCGGTATCGTCGAGGATGCTGGAGATGAGATCTCGCGAGACGTAATCCTGCACCTTCTCGAACTGCGCGATGGCGGCGATCATGTCGGTGCGCGCGGTGTATTCCAGCTTGAGGTCGCTCTTCAGGCATTCCGGTACGTTCTCGCCGATCATCAGCTTGCCGAGGTCCTGCAGGTTGGGCAGGCCGTCCAGCATCAGGATGCGCTTGATGATGTGATCGGCGTGCTTCATCTCGCCGATCGATTCCTCATAGATCTTCTTGCCCAGGCGCTCGAAGCCCCAGTGGCGCATGGTGCGGCCATGCAGGAAATACTGGTTGATGGCGGTCAGCTCATGCTTCAGCAGCTTGTTGAGATGCGTGACGACGCTGGCATCGACTTTCATGGCGCGACCTTTCCCGGATTCGTCCAGGACCGAAGGTTAGTCGCGGCATCGGCGGGCCGCAACCCGCCGGTCACGCCGGTGCCAGACGCGCCTCGGTCCCGGTGTCGCCGATCCAGCAATAGAGCGCCAGCAATGTCCCGGCGCCGGCGCGGGTCTCGTGGACGATCATCGACGGGTGATGGATCGCCGAGCCTGCCGGCACTCGGCGCCAGGGAGCGTCGCCGCGACGCCATTCGCCGCCCCCGGTCAGCGGGTGATAGACTTCCTCGGCAGGATGCGCGTGTGGCGGATAATGGAGCCCCGCGCCCAGCACCAATAGACCGGCGCGCACATCCGTCGCCTGGAACAGCGCTTCCTTGGGCCCGACGAACTCGACATAGCCGTACCCGGCCATGAAGGCCGCGCCCATGTTGCCGGCGTTGTAGTTCGGATTCTGCCGCCAGTGGAATGCGGGAGCCGCCGTGGCAATGGCGAGCGCCAGCGGAACCGGACAGGCGGGCAGGGCTTCCGGCAACAAGCCCGCGACGGGCAGCGCGCGCGGTTCCAGGTCGATCCGGGTGGCCGCTGGCAGCGCCGCCAGGGCGCGGTCCAGGACGGCAGACGCGCCGGGGTCTCCGGTGCGACCGGGCCCGGCAAGGAATTCGGCGAGGCGGGCGAGCAGGGCCTCGGCCGGCGTCATGGAGCGAGCGTCAGGAATTGCCGCGGCCGGCGGCGGCGAAGCGGATCGCTTCCTGCGCGGCGCGGACCAGGGCGCGGGCCTTGTGCTGGCATTCCTGGTGCTCGCTCTCGGGCACGCTGTCGGCGACGATGCCGGCGCCGGCCTGGACGTACATCACGCCATCCTTCACGACCGTGGTGCGCAGCGCGATGCAGGTGTCCATGCTGCCGTTCGCGGCGAAATAGCCGACGGCGCCGCCATAGATGCCGCGTTTCTCCGGCTCCAGCTCCTCGATGATCTCCATCGCCCGCACCTTGGGCGCGCCGGAGACGGTGCCGGCGGGAAAGCCGCCCATCAGCGCGTCCATGGCGTCATGCTTCGCATCGATCGTGCCCTCGACATTGGAGACGATGTGCATGACGTGCGAATAGAGCTCGATCTTGTTGCGCTCGGTCACTTTCACGCTGCCGACCTTGGCGACGCGGCCGACATCGTTGCGCCCCAGGTCGAGCAGCATGAGATGCTCCGCCAGCTCCTTCTGGTCGGCCAGCAGGTCCTCCGCCAGCGCGCGGTCCTCGTCCGGATTCTTGCCGCGCGGCCGGGTGCCGGCGATGGGGCGGATGGTGACCACGTCGTCGCGCAGCCGCACCAGGATCTCCGGACTGGAGCCGATCACCGAGAAGCCGCCGAAATCGAGATAGAACAGGAACGGCGACGGGTTGAGCCGGCGCAGCGAGCGATACAGCGCCAGCGGCGGCAGCTGGAAGGGCAGGCTGAAGCGCTGCGACAACACCACCTGGAAGATGTCGCCGGCCAGGATGTATTCCTTGGCCCGGTCGACCATGGCCTTGTAGGCCTCCGGCGCCATGTTCGATTTCGGCTCCGGCAAGTCGGGCAGCGCGCCGTTGTTGGAACGCTGCTGCGGCAACGACCGGTCGAGGTCGGCGACGATGTCGGACAGCCGCTCCAGCGCCTGGTTGTACGCGGCACGCGCGTTGCCGGCGGAACCGCCCCTGCCTTGAACACTGGGCCAGACCGGGGTCACCACCGTGATCATGTCCTCGACACTGTCGAAGATCGCCATCACGGTCGGCCGCAGGAAAATGCTGTGCGGCAGATTGAGATTGTCCGGCGTGATGTCCGGCAGCTTCTCGACCAGCCGGATCATGTCGTACGACATGTAGCCGAACAGGCCCGAGGCCATCGGCGGCAGGCTGGCCGGCAGGGCGATGCGGGATTCGGCGATCAGCGCGCGCAAAGAGGCGAGGGCGCCCTTCGCCTCCGGCTCGAAGCTGTCGGGCTGGAAGCGGGCGTTGCGGTTGATCTCCGCCTTGTCGCCGCGGCAGCGCCAGATCAGGTCCGGCTTCAGGCCGATCAGCGAATAACGCCCGCGCGACCGGCCGCCTTCGACCGATTCCAGCAGGAAGGAGTTGGGCCTGCCATCGGCCAGCTTCATCAGCGCCGAGACCGGCGTCTCCAGATCGGCGATCAGGCGGGTCCAGACGACCTGCGGCCTGCCGGACTCGTAGGTCGCGGCGAAGCTCTCGAAAGCCGGCTCGACATTCATTGTTCCGCCGCGATCATCTGGTTGATGACGTCGTCGTTCCGCTCGATCTTGATCTGCTGGCTGAGCGCCGCCGAGAATTGCGACGACAAATCGTTGCGCATCGTGCCGGCGAGCTGCTTCGACAATTCCTCCAGCCGGTCCTTGTTGTCGTCGGGCTTGGCCGGCGTGATGGTGGTGAGCCGCGCCACGATGGCCTTGTCGCTGCCGCGGCCGGTGACCGCCTCGCCGATCTTCACGTTGAACAGGGCCTGGGCCATGGTGGCATCGACGCCGTTGTCGGGGTCGCCCTTGTCGCGGGTGAAGGCCGCGCTCGACGTCACGCTCAGGCCGAGTTCGGTGCCGAGCGCGGCGAGGTCGCCGCCCGCCTTCAGCTTCTCGACGATCTCCTTGGCCTTGGCGTCGGCCGCGTCGCGGCGCGCCTGGGCCAGCCACGCGGTCTTCACCTGCTCGCTGACCTCCGTGAGCGGCTTCGGCTCCGCCGCCGCCACGCTGGTCACCTGCACCACGGCATAGCTGCCGTCGCCGAGCGTCGAGACCAGGCTGGTGCCGCCGGCATCGGTCTGCTGCGCCAGCGCCAGGATCTCCGGCGAGACGCCAAGGTCCTTGCCGTCGCGGTCCTTGCCGTCTGCATCGACGGCGTCGACCTTCTGCACGGTCAGGCCCAGCTTCGCCGCCGCATCCTCGACCGAAGCGCCGCCGGCCAGCGTGTCGTCGAGCTGGTTGACCGCCGAGGCCATGGCATCGCCCGCCTGGGCCAGCGCGAGTTCGCCGCGCAACTGCTCCTTCACCTCGTCGAAGCTCTTGGTGCTGGCCGCGACGATCGACTTGACGTGAACCACATGGAAACCGAAGGCGCTTTTCAGCGGCTCCGAGGTCGCGTCTGCGGCAAGCGCGAAGGTCTGCTCGGCGATATCGGCCGGCAGCTTGTCCTTGCTCACCTCGCCGAGATCGACCGGAGCACCGCCGGTCGCTTCCTGGACCGCGTCGGCGAAGCTCTTGCCGGATTTCACCGCGGCGACGATGGCATCGGCCTTGGCCTGGTCCTGGACCACCACCTGCTCGACGGCGCGCATCTCCGGCGTCTCGAACTCGGCCTTCCGAGTGTCGTATTCGGATTTCAGCTGGTCGTCGGCGACGGTGACCTGCTTGGCGAATTCCTCCGCCGTCAGGTGCAGGATGACCACGGCGCGATATTCCGGCCGCTGATAATGCCCGATGTTCTCGGTGTAGTACTTCTCCAGCGCCGCCTGGTCCGGATCGGCAACACCGGTCATGCTGTCATCGGGGATGGCCAGCAGATCGACACTGCGGGTCTCGGCCTCGTAGGCGAAGACCGTGTCGACCAGGGGCTTCGGCGCCACCACGGTGGCGAAGCTCGGCCCGATCAGCTGCTGCCGGCGCAGATCCTCCTGCACCATCGCCACGAAGCCGGCCTCGCTGAGGCCGTTCTGCTGCAGGACGAGAAGAAAGCGGTCGCGGTCGAATTTGCCGCCGGCGCCCTGGAAGGCGGGATTGGCCTGGACCTCGGCGATCGCCACGTTCTGCGGAATGGTCAGGCCGAGCTGGTCGGAATATTGCTCGAGCAGGAGGCGGTTGGTGGCGGTGGAGAGAATCTGCTCGATCCCGCCCAGCGCCGCGAATTGCTGGGCGTTGATGGTGAGGCCCTGCTGCTGGAACTGCTTGAGGCGGTCCTGCAGGTCGCGGGCGAATTCCTGGCGCGTGTATTGCTGGCTGCCGACCTGGAGCACCGGCTTGCCCACGGTGCGGTTGGCAAAAATGTCACCGATGCCCCACGCGGCGAACGCGAGGATGAGGAACACGAACAGGATCTTGACGATCCAGGATTTGGCCTTGCCGCGGATGGTGCTGAGCATGATACGCCGATGGTTGAAAAATCGGCGCGCATCATAGGGATGCGGCACCACAGCAGCAAGTGCGGCGGGCCGCCCTCAGTTCGCCCTCGAAACGTCGCGGCACGGGCGGCTCGCCGGCATCTGGCAGGGCCGCCGGGCCTATGCTACCAAGCCCTCCATCACCCGTCCGGGCCGCCCTAAGCCACCCATTCTGCACAGGATTTCCCGCCCCATGACAACGCCCCGCCTGCGCCCGCTGATTGCCGGAAACTGGAAAATGAATGGCAGTCGGGCGATGGCGACTGAGCTGATCAAGGGGCTGGCTGGCCTGCGGGCGGCGCGCGCCGATCTGGCGGTGGACCTGCTGGTCTGCCCGCCGGCGCCCTACCTGACCCTGGCAGGCCAACTGCTGCAGGGCACGGGCATCGCCCTGGGCGCGCAGGATTGCCACGTGAAGGGGTCGGGCGCCCATACCGGCGACGTGTCGGCGGCGATGCTGGCAGATTGTGGCTGCCAGGCGGTCATTCTCGGCCATTCGGAACGCCGCGCCGATCATGGCGAGAGCAGCGAATTGGTGGCGGCGAAGGCGCGGGCGGCCCTGGATGCCGGCCTCACCGCCATCGTCTGCGTCGGCGAGACCGAGGCGGAGCGCGACCGCGGCGCCACCCTGGAGGTCGTTTCCGCCCAGCTCGAGGGGTCCATTCCGGCCGATGCGACGGCGGAGCACCTGGTCGTCGCCTATGAGCCGGTCTGGGCCATCGGCACCGGAAAAACCCCGACCCCCGATGACGTGGCCGCCGTCCATGCCCATATCCGGGGCCTGCTGGTGGCCTGGTTCAAGGACGGGGCGGAAATGCGGGTGCTCTATGGCGGTTCGGTCAAGGCCGCCAATGCGGCGGTCCTGATGCATGTCCCGGAGGTCAATGGGGCCCTGGTCGGGGGCGCCAGCCTCAAGGCGGAGGATTTCTGGGGTATCGCCCTGGGCGCCGCGTAGTGGGGGGCGTTCAACAGGCCGTGAGACGCGGCGTTAGGTCGAAATTCCGAGCCCCAATCGGGCGCCTCCGGCAAATCCGTCTGGCGATCCCCGCCAAAAGCGGCTAGAAACCCGGCCGAAATCCGGTTCACTGGAAAGTACTTATGGTCATTATCCTGGTCATTCACCTGCTGATCGCCATCGCCCTGGTGGGCGCGATCCTGCTGCAGAAAAAAGAAGGTGGCATGGGCGGCCTCGGCGGCGGCAGCGGCGGCATGGGCGGCATGATGTCGGGGCGGGCGAAGTCCGATCTGCTGAGCCGCACCACGGGCATCCTGGCGGCGGCCTTTTTCATCACCAGCTTGGCGCTGGCCGTGATCGGCACGCGCGGCACGCAGCAAGGTCCGCTGGTTCCGGCCGCCGAGGTCAGGGATCGAAGTACGTCGGCGGTGCCGGCGACCGGCACCGCCGAAGGCGGCGCGCCGGCCTGGATCGGCCCCGAGTCCAGCCGACGACTCCCGACCGTTCGTTGTCGCGGTTTCGCCGCAGGGGGACCTGCGTCAATCCGTTCCGGGTCAACCGGCAGGCGATTGTTTGCTTGCTGGGAGCCGCCCGACTCGTTCCATAAAGTCGGCCCACATGTCACGATTCGCCCGTTTTATCACCGGTGGCGTGGTTTCTTCCCTCGGGGAAGGGCCTCTCATCCGCAGCTCTCGGCGCGCTTCTGCAGGCTCGGGGCTTCAAAGATCCGGCTCCGCAAACTCGATCCCTACCTGAACGTCGACCCTGGCACGATGAGCCCGTACCAGCATGGCGAGGTCTATGTGACCGACGACGGGGCAGAGACCGATCTCGACCTCGGCCACTACGAGCGCTTCACCGGCGTCTCGTGCCGCAAGACCGACAGCGTGACGACCGGCAAGATCTACTCCAACGTGATCGCCAAGGAACGCCGCAGCGACTATCTCGGCGCCACCATCCAGGTCATCCCGCACGTCACCGACGCGATCAAGGAATGGATCAAGGCCGATCTCGGCGACGAGGACTTCGTGCTGTGCGAGATCGGCGGCACGGTCGGCGACATCGAGAGCCTGCCGTTCCTCGAAGCGATCCGCCAGCTCGGCAACGAGCTGGGCAAGGCGCGCACGATGTTCGTGCACCTGACCCTGGTGCCGTATATCCCCGCCGCCGGCGAGCTGAAGACCAAGCCGACGCAGCATTCGGTGAAGGAACTGCAGGCGGTCGGCATCCAGCCCGATCTGCTGCTGTGCCGCTCCGATCGCGAGATTCCGGCAGATTCACGGCGCAAGATCGCGCAGTTCTGCAATGTGCGCCCGACCGCCGTCATCCAGGCGCTCGACGTCGACACCATCTATGCCGTGCCGCTCGCCTATCACGCCGAAGGCTACGACGGCGAGGTCTGCCGCCACTTCGGCATCGAGGGGAACGCCCGATCTCTCCAAGTGGCAGCAGGTGGTGGACCGCATCCGCGCGCGCGGAAGGCCCAGTGAACATCGCCATCGTCGGCAAATACACCTCGCTGCTCGATGCGTAGAAGTCCCTGGCCGAAGCCCTGCGCCACGGCGGCATCGCCAACAACGTGCGGGTCAAGCTCAACTGGATCGATTCCGAGATTTTCGAACGCGGGATACCGTGCAGCATCTCGGCGTGCATGGCATCCTGGTGCCGGGCGGCTTCGGCAGGCGCGGCTCGGAAGGCAAGATCAACTCGGCGCGCTTCGCGCGCGGCGCAAAGTGCATATTTCGGCATCTGCTTCGGCATGCAGATGGCGGTGATCGAAGCGACCCGCAACCTGGCCGGGAGTGAAGAAGGCCGGTTCCACCGAATTCGGGCCGAGCGACGAGCCGGTGGTGGGCCTGATGACCGAGTGGGTCCGCGGCAACGTGCTGGGCTGCGCAAGGCCGGCGGCGATTTGGGCGGCACCATGCGCCTCGGCGCATATGAGTGCCTGCTGAAATCCGACAGCGCGGTAAAGGCGATCTACGGCAAGCCGGAGATTTCCGAACGCCACCGTCATCGCTATGAAGTGAACATCAACTACAAGGACCGGCTGGAGCAGGTCGGCCTGCTGTTCTCCGGCATGTCGCCGGACGGCATCCTGCCGGAGATCGTGGAAATTCCCGCGCATCCGTGGTTCATTGGCGTCAGAATTCCATCCTGAGCTGAAATCACGCCTGTTCGAGCCGCATCCGCTCTTCGTTTCCTTCATCGACGCGGCGGTGAACCAGGCCCGACTGGTGTAGGCGACAACGATGACCGCAGCGCGCCGTGTCAAGATCCACAACATCGAGGTCGGCAACAACCTGCCCTTCGCGCTGATCGCCGGGCCCTGCCAGCTCGAGAGCCGCATCCGCCCATGAGATGTGTGCCACGCGCTGACCGAGATCACCCGCGACCTCGGTATCGACTCATCTACAAGACCAGTTTCGATAAGGCGAACCGCACCAGCGCCAGCGCCGCGCGGCCTGGGCATGGACAAGAGCCTGCCGATCCTGGCAGAATTGCGCGAGACGTTCGGCGTGCCGGTGCTGACCGACGTGCATGCGCCGGAGCAATGCGCGCCGGTGGCCAGGCGGTCGACGTGCTGCAGATCCCGGCCTTCCTGTGCCGGCAGACCGACCTGGTCGTCGCCGCGGCGAAGCCGGGCGCGCCATCAACATCAAGAAGGGCCAGTTCCTCGCCCTGGGACATGAAGAACGTCGCCGCCAAGTGTTCGGCGGTCGGCAACGACAACGTGCTGCTGTGCGAGCGCGGCGTCAGCTTCGGCTACAACACGCTGGTCTCCGACATGCGCGCGCTGCCGATCCTGGCCGATACCGGCTATCCGGTGGTGTTCGACGCCACCCATTCGGTGCAGCAGCCGGGCGGGCAGGGCACCACCAGCGGCGGCCAGCGCGAATTCGTGCCCGTCCTGGCCCGCGCCGCCATCGCCATCGGCGTCGCCCTGGTCTTCATGGAAACCCACCAGGACCCCGACCACGCCCCCTCCGACGGCCCCAACATGGTGCCGATCAAGCACCTGCGGAAAGTGCTGGAGACGCTGCGGGCCTTCGACAAGATCGCCAAGGCCCGGCCGATCGAGAACATCGCTCCCTAAGGCACGAGACTTCTTCCGATGTTTGCGCGTTGCATCGGGCTCATTGTTCTGGCGGCCATTCTGATCCATGTGGCCCCGCCAAGCCGGGCCTATGAAATCTGCTCCAGCGCGACGGATTGCCTGGCGCTGGGCGAGTCGACCGGATTGAGCGGCCAGCCGCAACAGGCGCTTGACCTGCTGGTGGCGGCGGCGGACCTCGCAACCGGTTCTGGCGACAATCAGACGCTGCTTTCCGCGCTCGAAGGGCTGACGACGGCCAATATCGAGCTCGGCAAGCCGTTGATGGCGCACGCCTGGGCACAGGCGGCGATGATTCAGTTCGGCGACGACCCCGCGGCCAAAGAGAATCTGGCGCGTGCGCAAGCAGCACTCCCCGCCATCGACCCGGCGGCCGGCATCAGCGGGACATATGAGAGCTATGCCGGCTACGGCAACTGGAGCGAGATGAGGATCAGCGCGCACACGGACGGCACCTTGCTCATGGATTGGGCCTTGCTGCGGTTCGGCGCCGTGCCATCGGCCGATGACTATGGACCGGCCGCGATGTGGGAGATGTCCGCCGACGGGTCCTACCGCAACGGTGAGATGATCATCAACTATGCGGGTTCCAACGACAGTACGTGCGAACTCAAATTCACGAAATCGGGCCTGGGGTTTGAATGGACATACCCCAAGGCCGAGGACCTGCCGGAGGCTTGCCGGATCGGCGGCGCCAATGTCTTCCCCTGGGGGCCATTCTGGCTGGTCGACCGGACCGATCCGCAATTGGACAACGCCGAGGATTGAGCGGTCCGCTGTGGATCGAGCGGTCGGGGCGCGGAATTGACCGGCCCGCCGGAGCGTCCTAGGGTCGCGGGCATGGAAGGCTCAACGCAGCAATCGCCGGCATCGCCGCAGCCACCATCCGAGACGCCGCCGGAAACCGAGCGGAGCGCGTTGGCGCAGGTCCAGAACATTCTCCGCGAACTGCCCAAATACCGGGCGAGCACGCTCGTCGCCTATGTGGTGCGCCGGTTCAGCCGTGATTCCTGCCCCTCGGTCGCCTCGGCGCTGAGCTATACCTCGCTGCTGGCGATGGTGCCGATGATGGCGATCGGCCTCGCCATGTTCGCCGCCTTCCCGGCGTTCTCCGGCATGCGCGACGACATGATCCGCGCGGTGCTGGAAAACACCGCGCCCAGCCTCGCCATGATGGTCGAGGATCACCTGCAGGCCTTCATTCGCAACGCGGGGGAAACTACCGGCGCCGGTATCCTCGGCCTCGCGGTGACCGCGATCCTCCTGATCAACACCATCCAGACCGCCTTCGACCGCATCTGGGGCGGCGGCAAGGGATTCAAGCTGCACCGCCTGCCGGTCTATTGGGCGCTGATCACCCTGGGCCCGATGCTGTTCGGCGTCGCCTTCTCGGTTTCCGGCTGGGCCTTCGCCATGGCGCAGTCGTCGAACTTCACCGGCGTCTCCGGCGTCGTGCGGACCTTGTCGGCGGTGACCCCGTTCCTGTTCGAGGCGATGGGTTTCACCCTGTTCTATCGCCTGATCCCGACCAAGCCGGTGCGCCTCTCCGACGCCGTCGTCGGCGCCCTGGTCGCTGCCCTGCTGTTCGAAATCCTGAAGCGTGGCTTCGGCATCTATCTGTCCTTCCTCGGCTCCTACCAGACGCTCTACGGCGCGCTGGCGACGCTGCCGATCTTCCTGATCTGGATGTACATGGCCTGGCTCACGGTGCTGTTCGGCGCCGAGGTCGCGGCCGCGCTGCCGGAATGGCGGTCCGGCCGGCGCGATCCCGACGACCGGCCGCGCCGCGGCGACGTGCTCGGCCTCGCGCTTGGCGTGCTGGCGGTGCTGCGCGCGGCGCAGGTCGCCCCGGTCGGCGGCGAGAAGTTCGAACGCATCGCCGCCGAGCTGGGCGCCGAGGCCGGCAAGCTGACCCAGGTGATGGAGGCGCTCCGCGGCGCCCGCTTCATCGTCCGCACCGACGCCCGGCGCTGGGTCCTGGCGCGCGACCTGGGCGCCGTGCAAATGGGCGAGCTGGTCGGCGCGCTGCAGCTCAGTCTCGGCGACGCGGCCGACGCGCCGAAGCAGGCGGCGGAGCTGATGGCGGGCCTCGCCCGGGCGGAGCGCAACCTGCTGTCCCGCTCGGTGGAGGAGGCGCTGAAATCCAATCCCTGGGCCGAGACGCCGCCAGCCGCCTCCGCCTAGTTTTCCGCTGGACCCTCCGTCGGCCTGCGATATAACGGGCCGCCCTGGAGGATTTCCGGGGCCGCCGCGGCGGCGCGGTTCAGGGTCGTGTCATATTCCGGGGGATTTCATGAGTGGCATCGTCGACGTCCATGCGCGGCAGATTCTCGACAGCCGCGGCAACCCGACCATCGAGGTCGACGTCACCCTGGAAAGCGGCGCCTTCGGCCGCGCCGCGGTGCCCTCGGGCGCTTCGACCGGCGCCCATGAGGCGGTGGAACTGCGCGACGGCGACAAGAAGGTCTATCTCGGCAAGGGCGTGCTGAACGCCGTCGAGGCGGTGAATGGCGAGATCCAGGACGCCATCGGCGGGCTGGACGGGTCCGACCAGGCGCGCATCGACCAGATCATGATCGAGCTCGACGGCACGCCCAACAAGGCGCGGCTCGGCGCGAATGCGATCTTGGGGGTGAGCCTGGCGGTGGCGAAGGCCGCGGCGGTGGAAGCCGGCCTGCCGCTCTACCGCTATGTCGGCGGCACCCAGGCGCGGCTGCTCCCGGTGCCGATGATGAACATCATCAACGGCGGGGCGCACGCCGACAACCCGATCGACTTCCAGGAATTCATGATCCTGCCGGTGGCGGCAGCCAGCGGCTCCGAGGCGATCCGCTGGGGCGCCGAGATCTTCCACGCCCTGAAGGCGCAGCTGAAGGCCGCCGGCCACAACACCAATGTCGGCGACGAGGGCGGCTTCGCGCCGAACCTGAAGAGCGCCGAGGATGCCCTCGACTTCATCATGAAGGCGATCGAGAAGGCGGGCTTCAAGCCGGGCGCCGAGATCGGCCTCGGCCTCGACAGCGCCTCGACCGAGTTCTTCAAGAACGGCCAGTATCACCTGGAAGGCGAGGGCAAGGTCCTCGACCCCGCCGGGATGGTGGCGCTCTATTCCAAGCTCACCGCGGCGTATCCCATCCTTTCGATCGAGGACGGCATGGCGGAGGACGATTGGGACGGCTGGAAGGCGCTGACCCGGGCCATCGGCGACCGGGTGCAGCTGGTCGGCGACGACCTCTTCGTCACCAATCCGGAGCGCCTGTCGACCGGCATCGAGCGCGGCATCGCCAACGCCATCCTGATCAAGGTCAACCAGATCGGCACGCTGACCGAGACGCTGACCGCGGTCGAGATGGCGCACAAGGCCGGCTACCGGGCGGTGATGTCCCACCGCTCCGGCGAGACCGAGGATTCCACCATCGCCGACCTCGCCGTCGCCACCAATTGCGGCCAGATCAAGACCGGCTCGCTGTCGCGCTCGGACCGCATCGCCAAATACAACCAGCTGCTGCGCATCGAGGAGCAGCTGGGCTCGGCGGCGCTCTACGGCGGCCGCGCGGCGCTGGCGCGCCAGGCGCGGTAACATTGAGCGCTAGGCGGACCAACTGACAAACCAGAAGCTGAAGGTCGAACAGGCCAGCCAAGTCAGGATCATTCCGGCAAGCGCTAGATATCGTGGGATGGTGCCAGCCCTGCGCCTGAACCGCAGCAAGACGGCTAGGACCAGCGTGGCGGCAGCGTAGTACACAAGCAGTTCGATCGACCAATGCAATGCCGCGACGCCGGGCTGGGCGAAGCCGAGCAGGCCGATCGGACCCAGCAATATGCAGGCCAGCCAGAAGAAGCCGGTCGCCCAGTAGCCGAGCAGGAGCACCAAGGCAGAAGCCGCGCCGTAGACGATGACAAAGCGGTTCATGCTGCATTTCCTCGCTAAGGCGCGCGTTCACGCCGCATCGTCAGAACAGATTTCTCGGCATTTTTCCATCGGCCCGAGGATTGTCTGCAAGAACAGACTGATTCCACTCGTTATTCTGTTGACGAGGCGAATCGGAGTGTGATTCCGTAGATTCATGCAGTTCCGGCGCGAAATGACTCGGCGATTCAAGTCGCTGGCGGCCCAGCTGGTGGGCGCCTGCATCGCCGGCTATTTCATCTATCACGCGGTCCAGGGTGACCGCGGCATCCTGGCCTGGTTCCGCGTCAACCAGCAGCTCGAGCAGTCGCACCAGGAGCTCGCCACCACCACGGAACAGCGCGAGGCGCTGGAGCAGCGGGTGGCCCTGCTCAGCAATTCCTCCCTCGATCTCGACATGCTCGAAGAACGGGCGCGGGTGATGCTGAATTTCAGCCATCCCGACGATGTCGTGGTGTTCCTGAACGGCGCAACGAATGCCACGTCCGAGGCGCCCAAGGCGCAGCAATAATGCGCGTTAACTGATTTCCAGTTAACCTGGAATTCCATAATTGTAACAAGGCGTTAACCTTCTTGCTTTTTGCTGAGGGTGCACGGATAATCCGCGCGAGACGCCCCGGTCACAAGGCGCAAAGCCGGTTCCGGGCGTTGATCAGATCCACCCAACGCGCCACTCCAGCCAGTCAGGGGACCCTTTCATGGCGAAACCCGCGCAGAGCCGCTCGGCCAAATCCGCCGCCGAGATCAGCCCGCAACAGATTCTAACCCACTACCGCGACATGCTGCTGATCCGCCGCTTCGAGGAGAAGGCCGGCCAGCTCTACGGCATGGGCCTCATCGGCGGCTTCTGCCACCTCTATATCGGCCAGGAAGCCGTGGTGGTCGGCATGCAGGCGGCGGCGGAAGAGGGCGACACCGTCATCACCTCCTACCGCGACCACGGCCACATGCTGGCCTGCGGCATGGACGCCAAGGGCGTCATGGCCGAGCTCACCGGCCGGCGCGGCGGCTATTCGCGCGGCAAGGGCGGCTCGATGCACATGTTCAGCCGCGAGAAGGGATTCTACGGCGGCCACGGCATCGTCGGCGGCCAGGTGCCGCTCGGCACCGGGCTCGCCTTCGCCCACAAGTACCGCGGCGATGGCAAGGTCACCATGTGCTACCTCGGCGACGGCGCCATCAACCAGGGCCAGGTCTACGAGAGCTTCAACATGGCGGCCCTGTGGAAGCTGCCGGTGGTCTACGTGGTCGAGAACAACAAATACGCCATGGGCACCAGTGTGCAGCGTTCCTCCGCCGGCACCGAGCTCTACAAGCGCGGCGTCGCCTACGGCATCCCGGGCGAGCGGGTCGACGGCATGGACGTGATGAATGTGCGCAAGGCGGGCGCCGCGGCGCTCGCCCATGCGCGCGAGGGCAATGGTCCCTTCATCCTGGAGATGATGACCTATCGCTATCGCGGCCACTCGATGTCCGATCCGGCGAAATACCGCAGCAAGGAAGAAGTCGCCAAGATGCGGCAGGAGCATGACCCGATCGACCATCTCCGCGACTATCTGCTGAAGAACAAGATCGCCGACGAGGCCAAGCTCAAGGACTTCGACCGCGAGATCAAGGAGATCGTCTCCGCCGCCACCGAATTCGCCCAGCAATCGCCCGAGCCGGATCCGTCCGAGCTGTGGACCGATGTGCTGGTCAGCGCCTGAGAAGGGGAGGGAAGAATGGCCGTTGAAGTCCTGATGCCCGCCCTGTCGCCCACCATGACCGAGGGCAAGCTGTCCAAGTGGAGCAAGTCGGTCGGCGATGCCGTGAAGCCGGGCGATATCCTGGCCGAGATCGAGACCGACAAGGCGACGATGGAAGTCGAGGCGGTCGAGGAAGGCATCCTCGACAAGATCCTGGTCGAGGCCGGGACCGAGGGTGTTGCCGTCAACACGCCGATCGCCATCGTGCGCAGCGAAGGCGAGGCCGCCGGCGCGGCGCCCAAGACTGCGCCGAAACCTGCGAGCGCGGAGGCGCCGGCCCCGGCGCCCGTGCCCGCCCAGGCGAAAGCGCCGGAGGCAGCTCCGGCCCCCAAGGCCGCGGTTCCGGTCGAGGCCGACTACAAGGGCGAGACCCATACCCAGACGGTCCGCGAGGCGCTCCGCGACGCGATGGCGGAAGAGATGCGCCGCGACGACAAGGTCTTCCTGATGGGCGAGGAAGTCGCCGAATACCAGGGTGCCTACAAGGTCAGCCAGGGACTGCTCGAGGAATTCGGCGCCAAGCGTGTCATCGACACGCCGATCACCGAATACGGCTTCACCGGCATGGGCGTCGGCGCGGCGATGGCGGGCCTGCGCCCCATCGTCGAGTTCATGACCTTCAATTTCGCCATGCAGGCGATCGACCACATCATCAATTCGGCGGCGAAGACGCTCTACATGGCCGGCGGCCAGCTCGGCTGCCCGATCGTGTTCCGCGGCCCGAACGGGGCCGCCGCGCGCGTCGCCGCGCAGCACTCGCAATGCTATGCCAGCTGGTACGCGCATTGCCCGGGCTTGAAGGTCGTGTCGCCCTGGTCGGCGGCGGATGCCAAGGGCCTGTTGAAAGCGGCGATCCGCGATCCGAACCCGGTCATCTTCCTCGAGAACGAGGTGATGTACGGCCAGAGCTTCGCGGTGCCGACCGATCCGGACTGGATCGTCCCGATCGGCAAGGCGAAGATCGTCCGTCCCGGTCAGCACGTCACCATCACCGCCTTCTCGCGCATGGTCGGCGTGGCGCTCGCCGCCGCGGAAGAGCTCGGCAAGCAGGGCATCGAGGCCGAGGTCATCGACCTGCGCACCATCCGCCCGCTCGACACCGACACCATCGTTGAGTCCGTGAAACGCACCAACCGCCTGGTTTCGGTCGAGGAAGGCTGGCCCTTCGCCGGCATCGGCTCCGAGCTCTCAGCCGTGGCGATGGAGCAGGCCTTCGACTGGCTCGATGCGCCAGTGGTGCGGGTGCACGGCGCCGATGTGCCGATGCCCTATGCCGCCAACCTGGAGAAGCTGGCCCTGCCGCAGGTCGAGCAGATCGTCGACGCCGCCCGGCGCGTCACCTATCGCTAGGGGAGGGGATCATGCCCATCAACATCCTGATGCCCGCCCTGTCGCCCACCATGACCGAGGGCAACCTCGCCCGCTGGCTCAAGAAGGAAGGCGACGCGGTGAAGCCCGGCGACGTGATCGCCGAGATCGAGACCGACAAGGCGACGATGGAGGTCGAGGCCGCCGACGAAGGCAAGCTGGGCAAGATCCTGGTCGCCGAAGGCAGCCAGGGTGTCAAGGTCAACGACGTGATCGCCGTGCTGCTGGAAGAGGGCGAGAGTTCCGGTGATATCAAGGCCGGCGCTGCCCCCGCGCCGAAAGCCGCTGCAACTCCCGCGCCGGCCAAAGCGGACGCGCCAAAGGCCGCAGCGCCGCAGGCTGCGGCAGCCGCGCCCCAGGCTCCCGCGCCCGCGGCGGCATCGGGTGCCCGCGTCTTCGCCTCGCCGCTGGCCAAGCGCCTGGCGCAGCAGCATGGGCTCGACCTGTCGCGCGTGGTCGGCTCCGGCCCGCATGGCCGCATCGTGAAGACCGACATCGAGAAGGCCGCCGCCGGCGGCGGCGCGAAAGCGGCTCCGGCACCCGCGGCGGCGAAGGCGATGCCGAGCGCGCCGGGCGTTCCCGGCACACCTGCCTTCGGCGAGCCCGAGTTCAACCTGGTCGCCCACACCTCGATGCGCAAGACCATCGCGCGGCGACTGCAGGAATCGAAGCAGTTCGTGCCGCACTTCTACCTGACCATCGATTGCGAGATCGACAAGCTCCTGAAGGCACGCGAGGAGATCAACGCGGCAGCGCCCAAGGAAGGCAAGGGCGCCTTCAAGCTCTCGGTCAACGACTTCGTCATCAAGGCAAGCGCAGTGGCGCTGATGCAGGTGCCGGCGGCCAACGCGTCGTGGAGCGACGATGGCGTGAAGATGTACAAGTCGGCCGACATCTCGGTGGCCGTCGCCATCCCCAACGGCCTGATCACGCCCATCATCCGCCATGCCGACAGCAAGCGCCTCTCCGAGATCTCCAACGAGATGAAGGGCCTCGCCGCGCGGGCCAAGGACGGCAAGCTGAAGCCGGAGGATTACACCGGCGGCAGCTTCTCGGTCTCCAATCTCGGCATGTTCGGCATCAAGGATTTCGCCGCCATCATCAACCCGCCGCAGGGCGCCATCCTCTCGGTCGGCGCCGGCGAGCAGCGGGCGGTGGTGAAGAACGGCCAGCTCGCGGTCGCCACGGTGATGAGCTGCACGCTCTCGGTCGACCATCGGGTGGTGGACGGCGCCATCGGCGCGGAATTCATGGCGGCGTTCAAGAAGCTGATCGAAAACCCGCTCTCGATGCTGGTCTAGGAGCGGCCATGCGTTGGCTTGCCCCGCTGGTACTCGCGATCAGCTGCGCCGGTCATGCCGCTGCCGCGAACGAGCCGCTGGAGAAGCAGTTCTACGACTATTTCACCGCGTCCTGCGAGGCGGCGATGCAGGAGGAGTGGAAGTCGCAGAACCTCGATCCGGACAACCCGGCGGCACATGCGGTGATGGTCAAATACTGCTCCTGCACCAGCCAGGCGGTCGTCAGCGATCTGACCGCGGAGGAGATCATCGCCTTCGCCGTCAACCCGGAAGCCGAGCCGGCGGCCGGCAAGATGAAGCCGCATTTCGTCGAGTGCCAGGAGCGGGCGCGCAAGGTCGGCTCGAACCTGACCGGGGGCGGCTAGGTGCCGGCGTTTTCATTGCCGCCAGATCGGGGGCGCCGGATCTGTCCCAATGCCGAAGCAGGCCTGTTTGATTGAAACGGGGGATTTCGATGAAGAAATGGATACTGATCGGACTGCTGGGCGTCATCGCGATCGTCGTCCTGCTGGGCTTCCTCGGCTGGAACGCCCTCAACCAGACCATCGATCCGGATTCCGCTGCCGGCCAGAGCTATGCGGCGAATTTCAAGAAGCAGTTCGCCGACAGCTGCGTGCAATCCGCCCAGGCGGCTTCGCCGGGAATGGACGACGCCACCAAGGCGAAACTGACCGAGATGTGCGACTGCGGCGCGGAAGCAACCTATGAAGCCTTCAAGAACGAGCCTCCGGCAAAGCTGCTGTCGCTTTCCGGCGATAGCGAAGACGCGCAGAAGGTCGGCGACATCATGAAGTCTTGCGCTGAGCAAGCCGGCGTGCAGTGACCACGCGAGCCGAAAGAGACGACAGGTGATGATCCATACGAATT
Source organism: Dongiaceae bacterium (assembly GCA_044226685.1). Lineage (GTDB taxonomy): Bacteria > Pseudomonadota > Alphaproteobacteria > Dongiales > Dongiaceae > Dongia_A. Next base: position 2,513 of record JBGAGP010000065.1, on the reverse strand, counting down.
GCAATTTCATGCCCATCGGCGGGCTCTGAGGATCGCCGGATGGGCAAGTCCCGCTGCACTGACCGCAGGCGCATCACGATGATGGCTGTTGCCGGGCTTGCCGCCACCGGCTCATTCGCGGCGGCGCAGGAGGTCGACGTGAGCAATCCGGAGAGCGTGCAGGCCTATCGCGCCGGTTTCCGCAACGGCGCTTATGAGCGCTGCATGGCGGATGTCGAGCTGCGGCTGGAGAGCGAGGGCAAGACCTTCGCCGCGCGCGAGCAAGAGGTTTCCGCCAAATTCTGCGGCTGCTCGGTCGACGGCATCATTGCCCTGATCGCCGACGACCAGATCGCCGCCCTGAAAACCGTGATGACCGACCCAGCCCTGCGCCCGCAGCGCCAGAAGATCGTGACCGACTGCGCCAGGGCTGCCGACGAGAAAACCAACTGACATGCCAAGAGGTCCCCGATCATGACCGATACCAATTTCGACCTCATCGTGGTGGGCGGCGGGCCGGGCGGCTATGTCGCGGCGATCCGCGCGGCGCAGCTGGGCCTGAAGACGGCCTGCGTCGAGCGCGAGCATCTGGGCGGCATCTGCCTCAACTGGGGCTGCATCCCGACCAAGGCGCTGCTGCGCTCGGCCGAGGTGGGCCACCTGATGAAGCATGCCGACGCCTATGGCTGGAGCGCCAGCAACGTCACCTTCGACCTGGCCAAGGTGGTCGAAAGGTCGCGCAAGGTGTCGAAGCAGCTGTCCAACGGCGTCGCGCATCTGCTGAAGAAGAACAAGGTGACGGTGTTCGACGGCCAGGCGCGGCTGAACGGCGCCGGCAAGCTGAAGGTCGAGAAGGACGGCAAACCGGTCGCCGACTTGACCGCCAAGAACATCATCCTGGCGACGGGCGCCAGGGCGCGCACCCTGCCGGGCCTGGAGCCGGACGGCAAGCTGGTCTGGACCTACAAGGAGGCCATGGTGCCGACCATGATGCCGAAATCGCTGCTGGTGGTCGGCAGCGGCGCCATCGGCATCGAATTCGCCAGCTTCTACCGGACCCTCGGCGCCGAGGTGACGGTGGTCGAGGTCATGGACCGCGTCTTGCCGGTCGAGGATGCCGAGATCTCCGCCTTCGCCAAGAAGGCGTTCGAGAAGCAGGGCATGAAGATCCTCACCTCCGCCACGGTGAAGGGGCTGAAGAAGGGCGCCGACAGCGTCACCGCCACCATCGAGGCCGGCGGCAAGTCCCAGGACATCACCGTCGACCGCGTCATCCTCGCCGTCGGCATCGTCGGCAATGTGGAGAACCTCGGCCTCGAAGGCACCAAGGTGAAGGTCGAGAAGACCCATGTGGTGATCGACGGCTACGGCGCCACGGGCGAGCCGGGTGTCTATGCCATCGGCGACCTCGCCGGGCCGCCCTGGCTGGCGCACAAGGCGATGCATGAGGGCGTCATCTGCGTCGAGAAGATCGCCGGGGTCAAAGGCGTGCACCCGATGGATGTGCGCAACATCCCCGGCTGCACCTATTGCATGCCGCAGGTGGCCAGCGTCGGCCTGACCGAGCAGGCGGCCAAGGACAAGGGCTACCAGGTGAAGGTGGGAAAATTCCCCTTCATCGGCAACGGCAAGGCCATCGCCCTGGGCGAGCCGGAGGGCCTGATCAAGACCGTGTTCGACGGCAAGACCGGCGAATTGCTGGGGGCACATATGATCGGGGCGGAGGTGACGGAACTGATCCAGGGCTATACCATCGCCAAGACCATGGAGACGACCGAGGCCGAGCTGATGCATACCGTCTTCCCGCACCCGACCCTGTCGGAAATGATGCATGAAGCGGTGCTGGCGGCGTATGGCCGCGTGATCCATATGTAGAGACGGACGATGAGCTCCGACCTGAAGCTTCGCCACCCCGAGAAAGCGCACCGGCCGGACAATCCGGTGCAGCGCAAGCCGGACTGGATTCGCGTCAAGGCGCCGACCAGCCCCGCCTATGCCGAGACCAAGGCGCTGGTCCGCAAATACAACCTGCATACCGTGTGCGAAGAGGCGGCCTGCCCGAATATCGGCGAATGCTGGCAGCAGAAGCACGCGACCTTCATGATCCTGGGCTCGGTCTGCACCCGCGGCTGCGCCTTCTGCAACGTCGCGACCGGCCGGCCCGACCAGCTCGATCCGCACGAGCCGGATCATGTCGCCGAGGCCTGCGCGCAGCTCGGCCTCAAGCATGTCGTCGTTACATCGGTGGACCGCGACGATCTCGACGACGGGGGAGCAGTGCATTTCGCCCAGGTGATTCGCCGCATCCGCGCGGTCTCGCCCGGCACCACCATCGAGGTGCTGACGCCGGATTTTCTCACCCCGCCTAAGGCGGTCGCCACCGTGGTTGACGCGCGGCCGGACGTCTTCAACCACAATCTCGAGACCGTGCCGCGGCTCTATCGCTCGGTGCGGCCGGGCGCGCGCTACTTCACCTCGCTGCGCCTGCTGCAAAGCGTGAAGGAGATCGACCCGCTGATGTTCACCAAGTCCGG
>JBGAGP010000064.1:0-27155 GCA_044226685.1 Dongiaceae bacterium | reverse complement strand
TGGACAGCCGCGGCAACGCGCGGGTCATCACGGCGATGGTGCCGTTGGCCAACATGTTCGGCTATGTGAACACCTTGCGCTCGATGAGCCAGGGCCGCGCGCAATACACGATGCATTTCGATCACTACGAACAAGTGCCTCAAGCGGTTGCGGACGAAGTCCGCGCCAAGATGGCGTAACCCGAGACCGCTTTAGAAAGTACGGAGCAGGATCATGGCGAAGGCGAAGTTTGAGCGGAACAAGCCGCATTGCAACGTCGGCACGATCGGTCACGTTGACCACGGCAAGACGTCTTTGACGGCGGCAATCACGAAGGTTCTGGCGGAGACCGGTGGGGCGACCTACACGGCGTATGACCAGATCGACAAGGCGCCGGAAGAGCGGGCTCGTGGCATCACGATCTCGACGGCGCATGTCGAATACGAGACCAAGGCTCGCCATTACGCCCATGTCGATTGCCCGGGCCATGCGGACTACGTGAAGAACATGATCACCGGTGCGGCGCAGATGGACGGCGCGATCCTGGTGGTTTCGGCTGCCGACGGCCCGATGCCGCAGACCCGCGAGCACATCCTGCTGGCGCGCCAGGTCGGCGTCCCGGCGCTGGTGGTGTTCATGAACAAGTGCGACATGGTCGACGATCCGGAGCTGTTGGACCTGGTTGAGCTGGAAGTGCGCGAGCTGCTCTCGTCCTACCAGTTCCCGGGCGACAAGATCCCGGTCATCCGCGGCTCGGCGCTCTGCGCGCTGGAAGACAAGCAGCCGGAACTCGGCAAGCAGGCGATCCTGCAGCTGATGAAGGCGGTGGACGAATACATCCCGCAGCCGGACCGCCCGAAGGACCGTCCGTTCCTGATGCCGATCGAGGACGTGTTCTCGATCTCGGGCCGCGGCACGGTGGTCACGGGTCGTATCGAGCGCGGCATCGTGAAGGTGGGCGAGGAAGTCGAGATCATCGGCCTGCGCCCGACCACGAAGACCGTGGTGACCGGCGTGGAAATGTTCCGCAAGCTGCTGGACAGCGGCGAGGCCGGCGACAACATCGGCGCGCTGCTGCGCGGGACCAAGCGCGAGGAAGTGGAGCGCGGCCAGGTGCTGGCGAAGCCGGGCTCGATCACGCCGCACACCAAGTTCAAGGCCGAGGCCTACATCCTGACCAAGGAAGAGGGCGGCCGCCACACCCCGTTCTTCACCAACTACCGCCCGCAGTTCTACTTCCGCACCACCGACGTGACCGGCACGGTGCAGCTCCCCGCGGGCACGGAAATGGTGATGCCGGGCGACAACATCTCGATGGAAGTGCACCTGATCGCGCCCATCGCCATGGATGAGGGCCTGCGCTTCGCCATCCGCGAAGGCGGCCGCACCGTCGGCGCCGGCGTCGTCGCCAAGATCGTCGAGTAAGAGACAGAGAGTAGCAGTTTGCCGGTGGCGGCCGGATGGCCGGCCGGCACAGGCAAACCGAAGGACTGAACGATGGATAACCAGAATATCCGCATCCGACTGAAAGCGTTCGATCATCGCGTGCTCGATCAGTCGACCAACGAGATCGTGAGCACGGCGAAGCGCACGGGCGCCCAGGTGCGCGGGCCGATCCCGCTGCCGACCCGGATCGAGCGCTTCACCGTGAACCGGTCGCCGCACGTCGACAAGAAGAGCCGCGAGCAGTTCGAGATCCGCACGCACAAGCGGCTGCTGGACATCGTCGACCCGACCCCGCAGACCGTGGACGCGCTGATGAAGCTCGACCTGGCCGCCGGTGTCGACGTCGAGATCAAGTTGAAGAATTAAGGAGCCGATCCGATGCGTACCGGATTGATCGCCCAGAAACTCGGGATGACCCGGATCTTCGCCGAGGACGGCAGCCACGTGCCCGTCACCGTGCTGAAGGTCGACAATTGCCAGGTCGTCGACGTCCGCACCCAGGAGAAGCATGGCTACAACGCCGTGCAGCTCGGCGTGGGCAAGGCGAAGGTGAAGAACGTCTCCAAGGCCGAGCGCGGTTCCTACGCCAAGGCCAAGGTTGAGCCGAAGGCCAAGCTGGCTGAGTTCCGCGTGTCGAAGGACGGCCTGCTGGAAGTCGGCGCCGAGCTGTCGGTCGCGCATTTCCTGCCCGGCCAGTTCGTCGACGTGATCGGCACCACCATCGGCAAGGGCTTCGCCGGCTCGATGAAGCGCTGGAACTTCGGCGGCCTGCGCGCCACGCACGGTGTGTCGGTTTCGCATCGTTCGCACGGCTCGACCGGCAACCGCCAGGATCCCGGCCGCACCTTCCCCGGCAAGAAGATGGCCGGCCATCTGGGTGTCGAGCGGGTGACGACGCAGAACCTGACCGTGGTTCAGACCGACGAGGCCGAGGGCCTGCTCCTGATCAAGGGGGCGATCCCGGGCCATGACGGCAGCTATGTCCTGGTGAGCGATGCGGTGAAGCGCGCGGCCCCGAAGGGCCTGCCGTTCCCGGCGGCGCTCAAGGGCAAAGCCGAAGCGGCGGCCTAAGGACAAGGACGAAGAGTCATGAAGCTCAAGGTCACGGACATCAGCAACAAGGCCCTCGGCGAAGTCGAGATCGACGACGCCGTGTTCGCCGACATTTTCGGCCGCGATGTCCGCAAGGACATCCTGGCGCGCGCCGTCAACTGGCAGCTGGCCAAGCGCCGCTCCGGCAACCACAAGACCAAGGAGATCGGCGACATCTCCGGCACCACCAAGAAGCCGTATGCCCAGAAGGGCACCGGCAACGCCCGCCAGGGCTCGCTGCGCTCGCCGCAGTTCCGTGGCGGCGCGACGATCTTCGGCCCGGTCGTGCGCAGCCATGCCCATGACCTGCCGAAGAAGGTGCGCAAGCTGGCGCTGAAGAACGCGCTCTCGGCCAAGCACAAGGACGGCAAGCTGGTGGTCTGGGGCGAGGCTTCGGCCAACGGCAAGACCAAGGACCTGGCGGCGCAGTTCAAGAAGCTGGGCTGGAATTCGGTGCTGGTCATCGACGGTCCGGAAGTGAATGCCAAGTTCGCGCAGGCCGCGCGCAACATCCCGAACGTGGATGTGCTGCCGCAGCAGGGCGCCAACGTCTATGACATCCTCCGCCGCGACACCCTGGTCCTGACCAAGGGCGCGATGGAGCATCTGGTGGAGCGACTGAAATGAGCCGCGCGCGTCCGATGAACAAGCCGGTGGTGAAGCTGAGCCAGGCGGAGATGTACGACATCATCCGCCGCCCGGTGGTCACCGAGAAGAGCACGCTGGCCTCGCAGCACAACCAGGTCACCTTCCGGGTTCCGCTCGACGCGACCAAGCCGGAGATCAAGGCGGCGGTCGAGGGCGTGTTCAAGGTGAAGGTAACGGCCGTCAACACGCTGCGCGGCCTGGGCAAGACCAAGCGCTTCCGTGGCCTCGAGGGCAAGCGGAACGATTTCAAGAAGGCGGTCGTGACTCTGGCCCAGGGCCAGACCATCGACGTCACGACGGGAGTGTAACCGATGGCTTTGAAGACATTTAAGCCGACTTCCGCGGGTCTCCGCCATGTGGTCATCGTCGACCGCTCGGAGCTGCACAAGGGCAAGCCGGTCAAGGAACTGACCGAGGGCCTGAAGAAGAGCGGCGGCCGCAACAACTACGGCCGGCTGGTTTCGTTCCGCAAGGGCGGCGGCCACAAGCGCCGGTACCGCCTGATCGACTTCAAGCGCCGCAAGTTCGACATGCCGGCGGTGGTCGAGCGCCTGGAATACGATCCGAACCGCACCGCCTTCATCGCGCTGGTGAAGTACCAGGACGGCGAGCTCGCCTACATCCTGGCGCCGCAGCGCCTGAAGGCCGGCGACACGGTCGTCTCGGGCGAGCGCGTCGACGTGAAGCCGGGCAACGCCATGCCGCTGAAGAGCATCCCGGTCGGCACCATCGTCCACAACGTGGAGCTGAAGCCCGGCAAGGGCGGCCAGATGGCCCGCGCCGCCGGCACCTTCGTCCAGCTGGTCGGCCGCGACCAGGGCACCGCGCTGCTGCGCATGTCCTCGGGCGAGGTCCGCATGGTCCAGGCCGAGTGCATGGCCTCGATCGGCGCGGTCAGCAACCCGGACAACCAGAACACCGTCCTCGGCAAGGCCGGCCGCGCCCGCTGGAAGGGCCGCCGTCCGGTGGTCCGCGGCATCGCGATGAACCCGGTGGATCACCCGCATGGCGGCCGCACCAATGGCGGCATGCACTGGGTCACCCCCTGGGGCATCTCGACCAAGGGCAAGAAGACGCGTCACAACAAGAAGACCGACGGCCAGATCCTGCGCCGTCGTCACGCGAGCAAGTAAGGAGATCGCTCGATGGCTCGCTCGGTTTGGAAGGGTCCGTTCGTCGATGGGTATCTGCTGAAGAAGGCGGAGACCTCGCGCGGTACGGGCCGCAATGAAGTGATCAAGACCTGGTCGCGGCGCTCGACGATCCTGCCGCAGTTCGTGGGTCTGACCTTCGGCGTCCACAACGGCCAGAAGTTCCTCCCCGTGCTGGTGACCGAGAACATGATCGGCCACAAGTTCGGCGAGTTCGCGCCGACGCGCACCTTCTCCGGCCACAGCGCCGACCGCAAGGCGAAGAGGGAATAACGATGAGCAAGGCAAAGACGCCGCGCGCCCTGAAGAGCAACGAGGCCGCTGCCAGCGCCTCGGTGATCCAGGCCAGCCCGCGCAAGGTGAACCTGGTGGCGCAGATGATCCGCGGGCTCGGCGCCCAGCCGGCCATCGCCGCGCTGACCTTCTCCAAGCGCCGCGCCGCCAACGACGTGAAGAAGGTCCTGCAGGCGGCGATCGCCAATGCGGAGAACAACCACTCGCTCGACGTCGACCGCCTGGTGGTGGCCGAGGCGTTCGTGGGCCGCAGCTTCAAGCTGAAGCGCTTCCATGCGCGCGCCCGCGGCCGCGGCGCCGCCGTGGTGAAGACCTGGAGCAACCTGACCGTGGTCGTGCGCGAGCGCGCCGACCAGGAGGAGAAGGCGTAATGGGACAGAAGGTCAATCCGATCGGGCTCCGCGTCGGCATCAACCGGACTTGGGATTCGCGCTGGTACGCCAAGCGCGACTTCGCCAACCTGCTGCACCAGGACCTGAAGCTGAAGAAGTATCTGACCGAGCGTCTGGGACAGGCCGGCGTGTCGCGGATCGTGATCGAGCGCCCGGCCAAGAAGGCGCGCGTCACCATCCACACCGCGCGGCCGGGCGTCGTCATCGGCAAGAAGGGCGCGGACATCGAGAAGCTGCGCTCGGATCTCTCCAAGATGACCGGCTCGGAAGTGAGCCTGAACATCGTCGAGATCCGCAAGCCCGAGATCGACGCCAAGCTGATCGCCGACAACATCGCCCAGCAGCTCGAGCGCCGCGTCGCCTTCCGCCGCGCGATGAAGCGCGCGGTTCAGTCGGCCATGCGCCTCGGCGCGCTCGGCATCCGCATCAACTGCTCCGGCCGCCTGGGCGGGGCTGAGATCGCGCGCATGGAGTGGTACCGCGAAGGCCGCGTGCCGCTGCATACGCTGCGCGCCGAGATCGATTTCGGCGAGGGAACCGCCAAGACGACCTACGGCACGTGCGGCGTGAAGGTCTGGGTGTTCAAGGGCGAGATCATGGCCCACGACCCGATGGCCCTCGACAAGCGCGCGATGGAGCATCAGGCGGCGCGCTGAGCGCGTTCGCCCGAAGGATAAGGACCAAGGACCATGCTTTCTCCAAAGCGAACCAAGTTCCGCAAGGGCCACAAGGGCCGCATCCATGGCACGGCCAAGGGCGGGACAACGCTGGCGTTCGGCGCCTACGGCCTGAAGGCCGTGGAGCCAGCCCGCATCACCGCGCGCCAGATCGAGGCCGCCCGCCGCGCCATCACGCGCCACATGAAGCGCGTCGGCAAGGTGTGGATCCGCATCTTCCCGGACGTGCCGGTCAGCCGCAAGCCGGCCGAGGTGCGCATGGGCTCGGGCAAGGGCACGCCGGAATACTGGGTCTGCCGCGTGCATCCCGGCCGCATCATGTTCGAGATGGACGGCGTGCCGAAGGCGCTGGCGACCGAGGCTTTCGCGCTGGCGGCGGCGAAGCTGCCGATCAAGACCCGCGTGGTCAGCCGGTTGGGCGAGTAAGGCGCAGGGAGACTGACAGATGAAAGCCGAAGAACTGCGCACCAAGACCGTCGATCAGCTGAACACTGATCTTGCCGGCCTGAAGAAGGAAGCCTTCAACCTGCGTTTCCAGCAGGCCAACGGGCAGCTCGAGAATACCGCGCGGGTGCGCGCGGTGCGTCGCGACATCGCGCGCATCATGACCTTCCTCAGCAAGCAGGCCGCCGGCGTGGCGGCAGCTGCGCCGAAGGCCGAGAAGAAGACCCCGGCGCCGAAGGCCGCGAAGCCGAAGGTGGCGAAGGAAAAGACGACCAAGCCGAAGGCCGCGGCCAAGACCGCGAAGCCCAAGGCCGCCAAGGCCAAGACGGCCAAGGCCTGAGATAGAGACTAGGAGCAAGATATGCCTCGGCGAGTGTTGCAAGGCACCGTGGTCAGCGACAAGACCGACAAGACCGTGATCGTCTCGGTCGAGCGTCGCGTCATGCACCCGGTCTACAAGAAGTTCATCCGTCGTTCGAAGCGCTATGCCGCGCACGACGAGGGCAACGTGCACAAGATCGGCGACACGGTGTTCATCCGCGAATGCCGTCCGATCTCCAAGACCAAGCGCTGGGAAGTGGTGTCAGCCGACGCCGCCGCCGGCAATTAAAGAAGAAGAAAGGATCCGGCCATGATCCAGATGCAGACGAACCTGGATGTCGCCGACAATTCGGGCGCTCGCAGGGTGCAGTGCATCAAGGTGCTGGGTGGCTCGAAGCGCCGCACCGCGGGCGTGGGCGACGTCATCGTCGTCTCGATCAAGGAAGCGATTCCGCGGGGCAAGGTGAAGAAGGGCGACGTCCACCAGGCGGTCATCGTGCGCACGGCGAAGGAAATCCGCCGCGCCGACGGCACCTCGATCCGCTTCGACCGCAACGCGGCGGTGCTGATCAACAAGCAGGGCGAGCCGATCGGAACCCGCATCTTCGGCCCGGTGACCCGCGAGCTCCGCGCCAAGAAGTTCATGAAGATCATCTCGCTGGCACCGGAAGTGCTCTAGGGCGTCCGGGCGGAACGAGAGACAAGGATCAGGTGCCGACATGGCGACGAAACTGAAGGTCAAGAAGGGCGACAAGGTGGTGGTCATCACCGGTCGCGACAAGGGCAAGAGCGGCGAGATCGTGAAGGTCCTGCGCGAGGAGAACCGCGTGGTCGTGCAGGGCATCAACGTCGCCCAGCGCCACCAGAAGCAGTCGATGCAGCAGGAAGGCGGCATCGTCCGCAAGGAGCTGCCGATCCACGTCTCGAACGTGGCGCTGATCGACCCGAAGACCGAGAAGCCGACCCGGGTCGGCTACAAGATGGACGGCGAGCGCAAGATCCGCATCGCGCGCCGCTCCGGCGAAGCGTTGGATTGAGGAGAGGGTAGATGGCTGCCCGACTGAAAGAGCATTACGAGAAGATCGTGCGCCCGTCGCTGATCAAGGAGTTCTCCTACGAGAACGCCATGGAAGCGCCGCGCCTGGACAAGATCGTGATCAACATGGGCGTCGGCGAGGCGACTTCCGACTCCAAGAAGATCAACCTCGCCGTGGCGGAACTCGCCGCGATCTCCGGCCAGAAGCCGGTGATCACCAAGGCGCGGAAGTCGATCGCCACGTTCAAGCTGCGCGAGGGCATGAACATCGGCTGCAAGGTGACCCTGCGCCGCGAGCGGATGTACGAGTTCCTCGATCGCCTGATCACCATCGCCCTGCCGCGCGTCCGCGACTTCCGCGGCGTCAGCGGCAAGAGCTTCGACGGCCGCGGCAACTACACGCTGGGCCTCAAGGAGCAGCTGGTGTTCCCGGAGATCGATTACGACAAGGTCGACAAGGTTCGCGGTATGGACATCGTGATCTGCACGACCGCACGGACCGACGCCGAGGCTAAGGCGCTGTTGAAGGGCTTCCAGATGCCCTTCGTGAACTGACGCCTGGCACGATAGGAGAAGACGAGATGGCCAAGACCAGCTCAATCGAACGCAACAAGAAGCGCGAGCGCCTGGCGAAGCGGTTTGCCGCCAAGCGCGCCAAGCTGAAGGCGATCGCCGACAACGACGCTTTGCCGATGGAGGAGCGCTTTGCCGCCCGCCTGAAGCTGGCCGAGATGCCGCGCAACTCGTCCAAAGTGCGCATCAAACACCGCTGCGACCTGACGGGCCGTTCCCGCTCGGTCTACCGCAAGTTCCGCTTGTCGCGTATCGCGCTGCGTGACCTGGCCTCGACCGGCCAGATCCCCGGCATGGTCAAGGCGAGCTGGTAAGGAGGATCGGACAGATGCCGTTGAGCGATCCCTTGGGAGATATGCTGACCCGCATCCGGAATGCCCAGAAGGCGGGCATGACCGTGTGCACGACGCCGGCCTCGCGGCTGCGCGCGAACGTGCTCGAGGTGCTGAAGCGGGAAGGCTACATCCGTCACTACACCGTCGACCAGACCAATCCGGGCGGCGAGATCACCATCGAGCTCAAGTACCACGAGGGCACGCCGGTGATCCGCGAGATCCATCGTATCTCGACCCCCGGCCGTCGGGTCTATTCGAAGATCGCGGACCTGCCGCGCTACTACAACGGGCTCGGTATTTCGATCCTGTCGACCCCGCGGGGCGTGATGTCGGACAACGACGCGCGCTCGGCGAATGTCGGCGGCGAAGTGCTCTGCCGCGTGTTCTAAGAGGAAAGCCGATGTCTCGCGTAGGCAAGAACCCGGTCTCGATCCCCCAGGGCGTCACCGTCGACGTCGCCGGCGGCACCGCGACCGTGAAGGGCAAGCTCGGCACGCTGAAGCTGCCGATCGCGGCCAATGTCGACGTCTCGGTGAAGGACGGCAAGGTTTGGGTGAAGCCGCTGTCCGAGACGCAGCAGGCCCGCATCATGTGGGGCACGACCCGCGCCAACCTCCGCAACATGGTGGACGGCGTCAGCAAGGGCTTCTCCAAGAGCCTGGAGATCAACGGCGTCGGCTATCGCGCCGCGGTCCAGGGCAAGAACCTGCAGCTGCAGATGGGCTACAGCCATGACGTGCTGTATCCGATCCCGGAAGGGATCACCATCAAGTGCGAGAAGCCGACGGCGGTGACGATCAGCGGCTTCGACAAGCAGAAGGTGGGACAGGTCGCGGCTGAGATCCGCGCGGTGCGTCCGCCCGAGCCCTACAAGGGCAAGGGCATCAAGTACGACACCGAGACCGTCCTGCGCAAGGAAGGCAAGAAGAAGTAAGGATCGGCCATGGCGAACAAGGCAAACGAACTGTTCGATCGGCGCAAGCAACGCGTGCGCACGTCGATCCGGAAGAACGCAGTGGGACGGCCGCGCCTGTCGGTCTTCCGCTCGTCCTTGCACATCTATGCGCAGATCATCGACGACGTCAGCGGCGTCACCGTCGCGGCGGCCTCGACGATCGACAAGGAGCTGAAGGGCAAGCTGAAGACCGGCGCCAACCTCGACGCGGCGAAGGAAGTCGGCAAGCTGATCGCCTCCCGCGCGATGGCGAAAGGCGTCAAGGCGGTCGTGTTCGATCGCGGCGGCTACATGTATCACGGTCGGATCAAGGCGCTGGCCGACGCGGCCCGCGAAGGCGGCCTGGCCTTCTAAGGCCCGGCGCTCCAGGAAGGATGTAACGGAATGGCGAAGAACCCTAAGGGCGAGCGGCGGGATCGGGATCGGGAGCGCGAGCGTTCCGCGGAGCCCGAACTTATCGAGAAGCTGGTCGGCATCAACCGCGTCGCCAAGGTGGTGAAGGGCGGCAAGCGCTTCGGTTTCGCGGCGATCGTGGTCGTCGGCGACGGCAAGGGCCGCGTCGGCCACGGCGCCGGCAAGGCGCGCGAAGTGCCGGAGGCGATCCGCAAGGCGACCGAGCACGCCAAGAAGCAGATGATCCGCGTGCCTCTTCGCGAAGGGCGGACTTTGCACCACGATGTGGTCGGCCACTACGGCGCCGGCAACGTGGTGATGCGCGCGGCCGATGCCGGCACCGGCATCATCGCGGGCGGCCCGGTGCGCGCGATCTGCGAGGCGCTCGGCGTCCATGACGTCGTCGCCAAGTCGGTCGGCACCTCCAACCCGCACAACATGATCAAGGCGGCGTTCGACGCGCTCGGCCGCTGCAACAGCCCGCGCTCGGTCGCGGCCCGCCGCGGCAAGAAGGTGAGCGACATCATCGGCAGCAAGCGCGGCGCCGAAGCCGACGCGCGCGAGTAAGGCGAGGATACGATGGCTGGCAAACTGAAAGTCACCCAGATCGGCAGCCCGATCGGCCGCCCGAAGGATCAGCGCGCCACGCTGATCGGCCTGGGCCTGAACCGCATCCGCCGCACCAGCGAGGTCGACGATACCCCGTCGGTGCGCGGCATGCTGCGCAAGGTCGGCCACCTGGTGCGGGTCGAACCGGCGAAGTAAGGGCCGGCGAAGTAAGCAATCCGCGGCCGGACGGCGCGCGAGACAGGACAAAGACCATGAAACTCAATCAGCTTTCCGACAACCCGGGCGCCCGCAAGCGCCGCATCCGCGTCGGTCGCGGCATCGGCTCCGGCAAGGGCAAGACCGGCGGCCGCGGCGGCAAGGGCCAGACGGCGCGCACCGGCGTCGCCATCAACGGATTCGAAGGCGGCCAGATGCCGCTGTTCCGCCGCCTGCCGAAGCGCGGCTTCAACAACGTTTTCCGCCTCGATCTCACGGAAGTGAACCTTGGCCGCCTGCAGGCCGCGATAGAGTCGAAGCGCCTGGACCCCAAGGGCACCATCAACGGCGAGGCCCTGGTGGCTGCCGGCCTGCTGAGCCGGGTGCGCGACGGCGTGCGCCTGCTGGGCAAGGGCGAGTTGAAGACCAAGGTGACCATCGAGGTCGCCGGCGCCTCCAAGTCCGCCATCGCGGCGGTGGAGAAGCTGGGCGGTTCGGTCATCGTCAAGGCGCCGAAGGCCAAGAAGGCAGAGGCGAAGGCCTAAGGCTACCGGCCCGACAGCTCCGTTTCCGCCGCTTTGCGGCGGCAGGTGGATTGGACGGGCCGGCGATACCATATAGGCTGCGGACCGTCATAGAGGAGCTTGCCACGCATGGCATCGGCCGCGGAACAACTGGCTTCCAGTATCAATTTCGGCGCGCTCGCCAAGGCGACCGAGCTGAAGCAGCGGATCTGGTACACCCTCGGTCTGCTGATCGTTGCGCGTCTCGGCGCCTATATCCCCCTGCCGGGCATTGACGCGGCGGCCTTCCAGGCGATCTTCGAGCAGCATTCGGGCGGCGTGCTCGGCATGGTCGACATGTTCGCCGGCGGCGCCATCCGGCGCATGACCGTGTTCGCGCTCGGCATCATGCCCTACATCTCCGCCTCCATCATCATGCAGCTGCTGACCTCGGTCTCGCCGACCCTGGAAGCCTGGAAGAAGGAGGGCGAGAGCGGCCGGCGCAAGATCAACCAGTACACCCGCTACGGCACGCTGGTCCTGGCCCTGCTGCAGGCCTTCGGCATCGCCAACGGCCTGCAGAACATGAGCGGGCCTGGCGGCGGCGCGGTCATCGATCCGGGCTATTTCTTCCTGGCGACGACGGTCATCACGCTCACCTGCGGCACCATGTTCCTGATGTGGCTGGGCGAGCAGATCACCGCGCGCGGCATCGGCAACGGCATCTCGCTGATCATCTTCGCCGGCATCGTCGCCCGCCTGCCGACCGCGCTGAAGCAGATCTTCGAGCAGCTCTGGGCCGGCTCGATCAGCGGCTTCCTGGTTTTCGGCATCGCCGTCGGCGTGGTCGTCGTCATCACCGGCGTAGTGTTCTTCGAGCGCGCGCAGCGCCGGCTCATCGTGCAATACCCGAAGCGCCAGGTCGGAAATCGCATGTTCGGCGGCGAATCCTCGCACATGCCGCTGAAGCTCAACATGTCGGGCGTCATCCCGCCGATCTTCGCCTCGTCGCTGCTGCTGCTGCCGCTGACCGTCGCCAGCTTCTATTCCAACCGGGCCGATCTGCCGGAATGGATGCAGACGGCCATCCGCCTGTTCAGCCACGGCCAGCCGATCTACATCGGCATGTATCTGGGCCTGATCACCTTCTTCGCCTTCTTCTACACCGCCATCGTCTTCAATCCGGACGAGACGGCGGAGAACCTGAAGAAGCATGGCGGCTTCATGCCGGGCATCCGTCCGGGCAAGAACACCGCCGAATACCTCGACTACGTGCTGACGCGGCTCACCGTGCTGGGCGCTGCCTATCTGTGCGCGGTCTGCGTGTTGCCGGAGGTTCTGATCTCGCAATACTCGGTGCCGTTCTATTTCGGCGGCACGTCGCTGCTGATCGTCGTTTCGGTGACCATGGATACGGTCTCGCAGGTACATTCGCATCTGCTGGCCCATCGCTATGAAGGCCTCATCAAGAAAGCCAGGCTGAAAGGACGTCGGGGGTGAAGCTAATCCTGTTGGGCCCGCCGGGGGCGGGGAAGGGAACACAGGCCAAGCGGCTCTATGACAAGCACAAGCTGGTCCAGCTATCGACCGGCGACATGCTGCGCGCGGAGCGCGATGCCGGCACGGAGCTGGGCAAGGCCGCCGACAAGGTGATGGCGGCGGGTCAGCTGGTGTCGGACGAGATCGTCATCGGCATCATCGATCACCGGATCGACGCGCCGGATTGCAAGTCGGGCTTCGTGCTCGACGGCTTCCCGCGCACCGAGAAGCAGGCGGTGGCCCTCGATGCGATGCTGGCGCGCAAGGGCGGCAAGATCGACGGCGTGATCGAGCTTGCGGTGGATGAGGCGGCGCTGGTCGAGCGCATCTCCGGCCGCTTCACCTGCGCCAAGTGCGGCGCCGGCTATCACGACAAGTTCCAGAAGCCGAAGAAAGACGGCGTCTGCGACGTGTGCGGCGGCACCGAGTTCACCCGCCGCAAGGACGACAACGCCGAGACGGTGAAAGCCCGCCTGGTCGCATACCACCAGCAGACCGCGCCCATCCTGCCGTACTACAAGGCGAAGGGCCTGCTGCACCGGGTGGACGGCATGGCGGAGCTGGACCAGGTAACCAAGGAGATCGAGGCGGTCCTTTCCCGGATCAAGTCTTAACCTGTTGATCCAGCGCGACAATCTGGAATCTCCGGAATCCGGGTTTGACGTTGACGGGGGCGCGAATCGCAATATAATGCGCGCCTTCTCGATCGCCGGGGGCGACCGGGCCGATTGGCTTTGCCCAGATCGAACAAGAGCTTAAGAGCCTAAGGAGCATCAACGTGGCGCGTATTGCTGGCGTGAACATTCCGACGCAAAAGCGGGTGATCATCGCCCTGACCTATATCCATGGCATCGGCCCGGCCAAGGCGAAGGAAATCGCCGCCAAGGTCGGCATTCCGGTCGAGCGCCGCGTGTCGCAGCTGACCGACGCCGAAGTCGTGCGCATCCGCGAAGTGATCGACCAGGACTACCAGGTCGAAGGCGATCTGCGTCGCGAAGTGGCGATGAACATCAAGCGCCTGATGGACCTCGGCTGCTATCGCGGCCTGCGTCACCGCAAGGGCCTGCCGGTCCGCGGCCAGCGCACGCATACCAATGCGCGCACCCGCAAAGGCCCGGCCAAGGCGATCGCCGGCAAGAAGAAGACGGCCTAAGGGCCTCCAGAGAGAACGGACAGGATTATGGCGAAAGCTCCAGCAGCAGCAGCGGCGGCAACCACCGGCACGGCCAAAGAAGGCGGGCGGGTCAAGCGTCGCGAGCGCAAGAACATCAGCTCCGGCGTCGCGCATGTGAACGCCAGCTTCAACAACACCATGATCACCATCACCGACGACCAGGGCAACACCATCGCCTGGTCCTCGGCCGGTGCGCTCGGCTTCAAGGGCTCGCGCAAGTCGACCCCGTACGCCGCGCAGGTGGCGGCCGATTCCGCGGCCAAGAAGGCCTCGGAGCACGGCGTGAAGATCCTCGAGGTCGAGGTGAAGGGCCCGGGCGCCGGCCGCGAATCCGCGCTGCGCGCCCTGCAGGCCGCGGGCTTCACCATCACGTCGATCCGCGACGTGACGCCGATCCCGCATAACGGCTGCCGCCCGCCGAAGCGCCGTCGGGTCTGATCCAGTTTTCTCCGGCCCCGTTCGCGGGGCCGGACTCCCATCGGCCACCAGCGGGTTCATGACCCGCGCTTTTTCATTCCGGATGGCCGGTACTCGCGTATCGAGGTTGAACCAGGCGAGAGCGATTGAATGGCTGCTCGCCCAGACGCACGAAGGTAGATGCCCGTGATTCAGAAGAACTGGACCGAACTGATCAAGTCGAACAAGAAGATCGAGACTGGCTCCGACGCCAAGCGCTTCGCCACCGTGGTGGCCGAGCCGCTGGAGCGCGGTTTCGGCCTGACCCTCGGCAACGCGCTGCGCCGCATCCTGCTGTCCTCGCTGCAGGGCGCCGCGGTCACCGCCGTCCACATCGATGGCGTGCTGCACGAATTCTCGTCCATTCCGGGCGTGCGTGAAGACGTCACCGACCTTGTTCTCAACATCAAGCAGATCGCGCTGCGCATGGGCGGCGACGGCCCGAAGCGCATGCGCCTGCGAGCCCAGGGCCCCGGCGAAGTGAAGGCGGGCCAGATCGAGACCGGCCATGACATCGAGATCCTCAATCCGGATCTGGTGCTGTGCACGCTCGACCAGGGCGCCACGCTGAACATCGAGTTCACCGTCAATTCCGGCAAGGGCTACATCGCCGCCTCGCAGAATCGCCCCGAGGATGCGCCGATCGGCCTGATCCCGGTCGATGCGATCTTCTCGCCGGTGCGCAAGGTCTCCTACAAGGTGGAGAACAGCCGCGTCGGCCAGGTCACCGACTACGACAAGCTGTCGATGCAGGTGGAGACCAACGGCGCCGTGACGCCGGAGGATTCGCTCGCCATCGCCGCGCGCATCCTGCAGGAGCAGCTGCAGCTCTTCATCAACTTCGAGGAGCCGTCGGCCGCCAGCGAGGAATCGAAGTCGGTCGAGCCGCCGTTCAACAAGAACCTGCTGCGCAAGGTCGACGAGCTGGAGCTCTCGGTCCGCTCGGCCAACTGCCTCAAGAACGACAACATCGTCTATATCGGCGATCTGGTGCAGAAGACCGAGGCGGAGATGCTGCGCACGCCGAATTTCGGCCGCAAGTCGCTGAACGAGATCAAGGAAGTGCTGGCGCAGATGGGCCTCCATCTCGGCATGGAGATCCCGAACTGGCCGCCGGAGAACATCGAGGAACTGGCGAAGCGGCTCGACGAGCCGTTCTAAGCCGGGGAAGCCAAGCATACCGGGCCATGGTGGCCCACCCTTCCGTGCATGACGCGCCATCCTGCCAAGAGATGGCCGTCGCGGCGGACAGGGAGCGAAACCGGTTTCGCCTAGACCCCGCGGGGCAGGCGAGGCCAAGAGGAGAGGAGAGCCAAGATGCGTCACGCAGTTGCCGGCCGTAAGCTCAACCGCACGTCGTCCCACCGCAAGGCGATGTTCAACAACATGGCCGCGGCGCTGGTCAAGCATGAGCAGATCAAGACGACCCTGCCCAAGGCGAAGGACCTGCGTCCGATCGTCGAAAAGCTGGTGACTCTTGGCAAGAAGGGCGGCCTCGCCGCCCGCCGGCAGATCCTCGCCTCGATCAAGGACGACAAGCTGGCGGAAAAGCTGCTGACCACGCTGGCCGCCCGCTACAAGTCCCGCGCCGGCGGCTACACCCGCGTGCTGAAGGCCGGTTTCCGCTACGGCGACATGGCGGCGATGGCGATCATCGAGTTCGTCGACCGCGACGTCAGCGCCAAGGGCAAGGATTCCGGTCCGGTCCAGATCAAGGAGACCGAAGGCGAAGCCGCCGAGGCGTAACCTTCCGTCGATAGATCACGCAAAAGGGCAGCCTTTTCGGCTGCCCTTTTTGTTACCATATGCTTCTCGGTGCGGGAGCGTTCGCCACCAGCGGAGAGACCCATGCGTTTCCTGATTGCACGGTTCGGCCTGATCGCGGCGGCGTTGCTGCCCTTGCCGGTGTTGGCCCAGGACGCCGTGCCGGACTCCGCCCAGCAGATCGAGCTCAGCTTCTCGCCGGTGGTGAAGAAGGTGACGCCGGCGGTGGTCAACATCTACACCAAGAAGGTGATCCAGCAGAAGGCGCTGTCGCCGTTCTTCGACGACCCGTTCTTCAAGCAGTTCTTCGGCGACCAGTTCGATTTCGGCCGCTCCCGGGAGCGGGTGCAGAACTCGCTCGGCTCCGGTGTGATCGTCCAGGAGGACGGCCTGGTCGTGACCAACAACCATGTGATCGACGGCGCCGACGAGATTCGTGTCGTCCTCAATGACGGCCGCGAGTTCCCGGCCAAGATCGTGGCCCAGGAGGAGCGCATGGACCTGGCCCTGCTGCGCTTCGACACCAAGGGCGCCAAGCTGCCGACGCTCGCGTTCCGCGATTCCGATGACCTGGAGATCGGCGACCTGGTGCTCGCCATCGGCAACCCGTTCGGCGTCGGCCAGACGGTGACCAGCGGCATCGTGTCGGGCCTCGCCCGCACCAACACCGGCATCAACGACTTCGGCTTTTTCATCCAGACCGACGCGGCGATCAACCCGGGCAATTCCGGCGGCGCGCTGGTCACCATGGATGGCCGCCTGGTCGGCATCAACACCGCGATCTTCTCCAAGAGCGGCGGGTCGATCGGCATCGGCTTCGCCATCCCCGCCAACATCGTGCGCGCCGTGGTGACGGCGGAGGCCAGCGGCGGCAAGCTGGTGCGGCCCTGGATCGGCGTGACCGGAGAGGCGCTGACCTCCGACATTGCCCAGAGCCTCGGCTTCGAGAAGCCCGGCGGCGTGGTCATCAACCAGCTCTATCCCGACGGCCCCGCGGCCCAGGCCGGCCTCAGGCCCGGCGACGTGCTGGTGGCCATCAACGGCCGCGACGTGCTCGATCCGCAGGGCATGGCATTCCGCCTCGCCACCCTGCCGGTCGGCGGCACCGCGACCCTGGCCCTGGTGCGCAAGGGTGAACGGATCGAGGTGCCGGTCCAGCTCACCCCCGCGCCGCGCCTGCCGGAGCCGAACCAGACCGTGCTCGACGGCAAGCATCCGCTGAAGGGCGCCGAGGTCGCCAACCTGTCGCCGGCGCTGGGCGACGAGCTGTCGATCAGCGGCTGGAAGGGCGTGGTGGTGACCGGCGTGAAGCGGGGCTCCTATGCGCGGGAGCTGGGCCTGCGCCCCGGCGACATCATCGCCCGCATCAATGGCGCCGAGATAGAGAACGTCGCCGGCCTGCAGGCGGCGCTTGCCGATCCGCATGACGAATGGGAGATCTCGATCATGCGCGACGGCAAGCTGCAGACCGTCACGATCCGCTAGGGACGGCGGGCCGCGCGGTGTCGAGCCTCTTCGAGACCCAGGCGCAACGCCCGCTGGCCGACCGGCTGCGGCCGCAGAAGCTGGACGAGATCGTCGGCCAGGACCACCTGATCGGCCCGCTGGGGCCGATCGGGCGCATGCTGGCGGCGCATCACATCTCCTCGATGATCCTGTGGGGGCCGCCGGGCTGCGGCAAGACCACGATGGCGCGGCTGATCGCCGAGCAGGTCGATCTGCAGTTCGAGATGCTCTCGGCGGTGTTCTCCGGCGTCGCCGATCTGCGCAAGGTGTTCGACGCCGCGAAGCAGCGCCGGATGATGGGGCGCGGCACGCTGCTCTTCGTCGACGAGATTCATCGCTTCAACCGCAGCCAGCAGGACGGCTTCCTGCCCTATGTCGAGGACGGCACCATCGTGCTGGTCGGCGCGACGACGGAGAACCCGTCCTTCGAGCTCAACGCCGCGCTGCTGTCGCGCTGCCAGGTCTTCGTGCTCAACCGCCTGACCGAGGCCGATCAGCTGAGGCTGCTGGGCCGCGCGGAGCAGCTGATGGGCTTCCGCCTGCCGCTCAACGACGAGGCGCGGGTGACCCTGATCGCCATGGCCGACGGCGACGGCCGATACCTCCTGAACATGGCGGAAGAGCTGTTCCGCCTGCCGCCCGATGTCATCCTCGATCCGGCGGCGCTCAGCAAGGCGGTGCAGAAGCGGGCGCCGATCTACGACAAGGCCCAGGAAGGCCACTACAACCTGATTTCCGCTCTGCACAAATCGCTGCGTGGGTCGGATACCGACGCGGCTTTGTATTGGCTCGCGCGCATGCTGGCGGGTGGCGAGGACCCCAAATACATCGCCCGGAGACTGCTGCGTTTCGCGGTCGAGGATATCGGCCTGGCCGACCCGCAGGCGCTGGTGCAAGCGCTGTCAGCCTGGGACGCCTATGATCGGCTCGGCTCACCCGAGGGCGAATTGGCAATTGCCCAATGCGTCATCTATCTAGGGACAGCGCCCAAATCGAATGCCGCCTACGAGGCGTTGAGCGCGGCCAACCGCGCGGCACGCCAGACCGGTTCCCTGATGCCGCCCAAGCATATCCTCAATGCGCCCACGAGGCTGATGAAGGATCTCGGTTACGGCAAGGGCTACGCCTACGACCACCACACCGAGGACGGCTTCTCCGGGCAGAACTATTTCCCCGACGGGATGGCGCGCCAGCGCTTCTACGAGCCGGTGGAACGGGGCTTCGAGCGCGACATCCGCAAGCGCATCGAATACTGGGACCGTTTGCGGTTGCGAAAAGCCGAGGGCGGCGAGGAGCCCTGATCGCGCCGCGCCAAGGCCCGGGTTCCAGGCCCTTTCCACCCATGCCAGAAATGCAGATTCAGCGGCCGAGGCATGCGCGGTTTTGACTTGTCCCGTTACAATGCCGTCGCTAGGGTCGCCGCTTGTGGCCGGATCTTAGGGATGGGGACCGGTCCAGCGTGCAACCAAAATCAGGGTATGGGGATGCAGGATTATCTGTCGCCGGAGCGCCAAAAGATCGCGTTGCTCACCATCGATGCCCAACGCGATTTCATTCTACCGGGAGCACCAGCGACAGTGAGCGGAAGCACGGCGGCGACGGCGCAGATGCGCCGGCTGACCGAAGCGTTCCGGGCGCAGCATGCGCCGATCGTGCACATGGTGCGGCTCTATCGCTGCAACGGATCCAATGTCGATCTCTGCCACCGCGCGCTGATCGAGGCCGGCCAGCGCATCGTCATGCCGGGCACCCTCGGCGCCGAGATCGTCGATGACTTGAAGCCGACCGTCGGGCTGCGTTTGCAGCCCGATCTGCTTCTGGAAGGCAAGATGCAGGAGATCGGCCCGAAGGAGTGGATCTGCTACAAGCCGCGCCTCTCGGCCTTCTTCCAGACTCCGGTCGAAGATCACCTGAAGGCGATGGGCATTTCCACCATCGTCATCTGCGGCACCGATTTCCCGGCCTCGCCGCGCTCCACCGTCTACGCTGCCGCCAACCGCGATTTCCGCCTGGTCCTGGCGACCGACGCCATCTCCGGCGCGACTGATGCCGGCCTCGACGAGATGGCGCAGATCGGCGCCTATCTCATGGCGACCGACCGGCTGCTGGAATGGTTGCCGCGCAGCCGCGCCGCGGCGTGACGGCAAAGCCGGGCTTCCAGCCGCGCCGCCGCTCGTCTATGACTGGCCGATGAGCGGCGTCCAGCAAATCGAAATCTCGGAGGCGGATTCGGACCAGCGGCTGGACCGCTGGTTCAAGCGCCGCTTTCCCGCGCTCAGCCATGGCCGGCTCGAGAAGCTGCTGCGCACCGGCCAGGTTCGCCTCGACGGCAAGCGCGCCAAGGCCAGCGACCGCGTCGAGGCGGGGCAGGTGGTGCGCGTACCGCCGCTCGATCTGGCGCCTGCAGCGGCCGATGGCGAAGGCGCCGGGCGACAGCGGCCGCGCTCCGACGCGGCACGCCTGGCCGATGAGCGCATGGGACGCCAGCTGCAGAAGGCCGTGCTCTACAAGGACGACGACGTGCTGGTGATCGACAAGCCGGCCGGGCTTGCGGTCCAGGGCGGCACCGGCCTCTCCACCAGCGTCGACTTCCTGCTCGACGCCCTGCGCTTCGGCGCCAAGGAACGGCCGCGCCTGGTGCACCGCCTCGACCGCGACACCTCCGGCGTGCTGGTCCTGGCGCGCAACGCCAAGGCGGCGAAGAGCCTGGCCGAGGCCTTCCGCCACAAGGAGACGCGCAAGGTCTATTGGGCGGTGGTGGTGGGCGTGCCGAAGATCCACCATGGCCGCATCGATGCGCCCTTGCAGAAGAGCGCCGGCAAGGCCGATGGTCGCTCGCGCGAGCGGGTGCATATCGACGAGGAGGGCAAGCACGCCGTCACCGAATTCGCCCTGGTGGAGAAGGCCGGCAGGAACGCCGCCTGGCTGGCGCTGATGCCGGTCACCGGGCGTACGCACCAGCTGCGCGCCCATTGCCTGGCGCTCGGCACGCCGATCCTGGGCGACGGCAAGTATGCCGGGAGCGAGGCCTTCCTCGCGCGCGACGACCTGCCGCGCCAGCTGCATCTGCATGCGCGACGGCTCACCATTCCGCACCCAACGCGCAAGGGCGTCATCGACGTGACCGCGCCGCTGCCCGAGCACATGAAGAAGACCTGGGCCTTTTTCGGCTTCGCCGCCGAGCCGGCGCGCGATCCGTTTGCGGACTTGGATCGCTAGTGTGACCTGGGCGCGCAAGACACACTCAGCCGTCATCACCGGGCTTGTCCCGGTGATCCATACGATATTCCCACGCGCTTCGATGGCGCATGGATTGCCGGGACAAGCCCGGCAATGACAGTTTTGTTGGTAGGTGCTGTCGAGTTGGTGAAGGTCTAAGAGCGCATTGCCATGTGGACCGACATTCCCCATCGCCTCTTCGTCTTCGATTGCGACGGCACGCTGGTCGACAGCCAGCACAACATCATCGCCGCCATGGGCGAGGCCTGGAAACGCCATGACCTGCCGCCGCCCTCGGCGGCCGATGTGCGCCGTGTGGTCGGGCTGACCCTGGAGATTGCCATCGCGCGGATGCTGCCGGCGGCAAGCGAGGCGACCCATCATGCGCTGGCCGCCGCCTATCGCGAGATCGTGCATGCGCTGCGCCAGGAAGAAGTCGCGGGCGGGGTCTCCGACGAGCCGCTGTTTCCCGGCATCCGCGAGCTGATCCTGGGGCTGGAGGCGCCGGACGTGTTCCTCGGCGTCGCCACCGGCAAGAACCTGCGCGGGCTGGAGCACACCTTGCGGGGCCACGGCCTGCGCGAGCGCTTCCACACCCTGCAGACCGCCGATCTCTGCCGCAGCAAGCCGGACCCGGAAATGGTGCTGCGCGCCATGGCCGAGACAGCGATGGAGCCCGCCGCCACGGTGGTGATCGGCGATACCAGCTTCGACATGGAGATGGCGCGCGCGGCCGGCGCCACCGCGATCGGTGTCGCCTGGGGGTATCATGACGTCGCCGAGCTGTGGTCGGCCGGCGCCCAGGCGGTCATTTCCCACCCCGGCGAGCTGCTGGACGAATTGCGGCGGGTGACGGCGGCGGCGTAAACTGCCGTCGGCGACAGCCCTGGGGGCGGGGCCGCCGGAGGTTGCGGTATGAGGCTCAAGGTTGTTCTGACCGGCGTCGCGCTGATTGTCCTGGCGCTGCTGGCGCTCGCTTTCACCATCGTCAAGGCGACCGATTTCAACCAGTACCGCGACTACGTGGCGGGCCGCATGAAGGCCGCCACCGGGCGCGACCTGGTGATCGCCGGCGACGTCAATGTTTCGTTCTCGCTGTCGCCACGGCTCACGGCGCGCGACGTCAGCTTCCGCAACGCGGCCTGGAGCGACCAGCCGCAGATGGCCCGCCTCGGCGAGATCGAGGCGGAAGTCGACCTGATGTCGCTGTTGACCGGCGAGA
Organism: Dongiaceae bacterium; assembly: GCA_044226685.1. Lineage (GTDB taxonomy): Bacteria > Pseudomonadota > Alphaproteobacteria > Dongiales > Dongiaceae > Dongia_A. The sequence continues at coordinate 5,271 of JBGAGP010000064.1, read as the reverse complement.
TCCGGATCAAGGACGTGGTCCTGCGCGGCGGCCAGGTGGTGGTCGAGACCAGCAAGGACGGAATCGGCAACTGGGTACTCGACCTGGCGCCGGCGACGACGCCCACGCCGGCCGATTCCGCCACCACCGCGAGCGGCCTGCCGCGGGTCGACCAGGTGGTGATCGAGGATGTGACCTTGCTCCATCGCGACGGCGTCGCCGGCACGCAGCAGGTGCTGAAGATCGACCGGTTCAAGGCCGCCGCGGCACCCGGCGTCGGCCTCAACGTCTCGGTCGCCGGCAGTTGGAACGACCGGCCGCTCGACCTCGCCGGTACCACTGGCATGCCACGGCAATTCACCGAAGGGCCGCTTCCGATCGATCTCAAGGGCAGTCTCGGCGAAGTCGCCATGAATCTGCGCGGCACGATCGGCGATCCGACCACCTTCTCCGACCTGGCGCTGGATGTGGTCTCCAGCGGCCCATCCCTGGCCGCGTTGGGCGAGATACTTGGCATCGACCTGCCGAAAAGCGGGCCGTACACGCTTTCGGGCCGGCTGAGCGGCGGCGATTCGAACTATGTCGCCGACCGGCTTTCGGCCAAGGTCGGCGGCTCCGACGCCTCCGGCCGCGTCGCCGTCGATGCATCCGGCAAGACGACCAGGCTCACCGCCACCCTGACCTCCGACCGTCTCGATTTCGGCGATCTCGGCCTCGACCTGGACGATGGCGCGCAACCGGCGGAGGACGGCAGGCTGTTCTCCGCCGAGCCCTGGCCGGTCGATGTGGTGCGGGATGTCGATGGCGAGATCACCTGGCTGGCCGGCACGCTGGTCCGCGGCGGCGCGAGCGCGAAGGACGTGACCGTGGCGCTTGTCCTCAAGGACGGCGCCGCCAGCCTCAACAATCTGAAGGCGCAGATTGCCGGCGGCGCGGTGGCCGCCACCGGGACGCTGAAGACGCCAAGGACCGGCACAGCGTCCGGCGCCGCTCTGGCCCTGAAGCTGAAGGCCGACGGCATCGAATCGGCGCCGCTGCTCTCGATGATGGGGCTGCAGAACGTGCTCACCGTCGGCCGTGTCGACATCGTCCTCGACGTCAACGGCCCCGGCACGTCGCTGCGCGACCTGATGGCGGGGTTGAACGGCACGGCCGGTTTCGCCACCGGCTCGGGCGAAGTGCGCAACAGCTTCGCTCGCCTGCTGCTCGCCAACCTGTTCGGCCTGCTGACGCCGGGTGGCCAGGACGCGGCCCGCATCTCCTGCATCGCCGGCCGCTTCGACATAAGGAAAGGCATCGCCACCACGCGCGGCACCGTGGTCGACACGCCGGGCGCCATCGTGGTTGGCGCCGGCAACATCGATCTGCGCAACGAGCGCATCGATCTGCGCGTCGATCCGAAATCGCGCAACCTCAGCCTCGCCGCCCTGGCGGTGCCGGTCAGGGTCACTGGTCCGCTGGCCAGCCCGAACGTGGTGCCGGACCCGGTGGCGACGGTCGGCAACACGGTGGATTTCGCCACCGGCACGGTCAACGTCGCGACCCTCGGGATATTCGGCGCGTTGACCGGGCTCGGCGAGAACGATGCGCCCGGCACCAATTCCTGCGCCGGCGCCGTCGGCGCCGCGCTCTCCAACAAGGCGCCGCTCAGCCCCACCGACAAGGTGCTGAAGGGCGTCGGCGATGCGGCGACGGGAGTGGGCGAAGGCGCCGCCGACGTGCTGCAGGGGATCGGCACCGGCCTCAAGGACCTGTTCGGCAATTGAACGCAGCTGGGATCATCGCATGTTGCTGAGCGCGCCGCGCCGCTTCTACAAGGCGGTCACCGTCGAACGGGGAGACAAAGGCTGGCATGTCCATCTGGACGGCAAGCAGCTGCGCTCTCCCGCCAAGCAGGAGCTGGCGCTGCCGACCCGCGCTCTGGCCGAGGCGATCGCCGCCGAATGGGATGCCCAGGGCGAGAAGATCGTGCCCCAGACCATGCCCCTGATGCAGCTGGCGGCGACTGCTATCGATCGCGTCGCGACGGACCGCGCGCGGGTGCTGGCGGAGACGGCGGGCTATGCCGGCAGCGACCTGGTCTGCTACCGGGTCGCGGCGCCGGAAGACCTCGCGCGACGCCAAGCGCGGCATTGGCAGCCGCTGGTGGATTGGGTGGCGGAGCGCTACGACGTCGCCCTGGCGGTCACCACCGGCATCCTGGCGGTGCCGCAGCCGGACCAGGCGCTGCAGCGCTTCCGCCGGGTGCTCGAAGCCACGGACGATTTCGCCCTGACGGCACTCGCCGCGATGACCGGGGCGGCCGGTTCCCTGGTCATTGCCCTGGCGCTGGCCGAGGGGCGGCTGAGCGCCGAGCAGGCGGCCGAGGCGGCCTTGCTGGACGAGCTTCATCAGGCCGAGAAGTGGGGCAACGATCCGGAGGCGGAGGAGCGCCGCGCGGCGATCCGTCGCGACCTTGCCGACGGGCTCGCATTTCTGCGTCTTAGCCGGGATTAAGGCGTTGTAATTCGGCAGTTTTTCCGCCGCTGGCCGCGGCCCGGGCTTCGTGCTATGGGAGGCGCTCTCGCAGTTGCAACAAAAGCGCCGCCCGGGTTTAACAGGGCCGCCGGTTGCAGGCGTCGCCGGGATGGCGAACGGACCGCGACAGAACAGGGGCAGGGGATGCAGGAAATCCTGAAGCAGCTCGAGGACATGCGCGAGGCGGCGCGCGCCGGCGGCGGCGAGCGGCGCGTCGAGGCGCAGCATGCCAAGGGCCGCCTGACCGCGCGCGAGCGCATCGAATTGCTGCTCGATCCCGATTCCTTCGAGGAATGGGACATGTTCGTCGAGCATCGCTGCGCCGATTTCGGCATGCAGCAGCAGAAGGTCCCGGGCGACGGCGTTGTCACCGGTTACGGCACCATCAATGGCCGCCTGGTCTTCGTCTTCAGCCAGGATTTCACCGTCTTCGGCGGCTCGCTCTCGGAGGCCCATGCCGAGAAGATCTGCAAGGTGATGGACCAGGCGATGAAAGTCGGCGCGCCGGTCATCGGCCTCAACGATTCCGGCGGCGCCCGCATCCAGGAAGGCGTCGCCTCGCTCGCCGGCTATGCCGAGGTGTTCCAGCGCAACATCATGGCCTCCGGCGTGGTGCCGCAGATCTCGCTGGTGATGGGCCCCTGCGCCGGCGGCGCGGTCTATTCGCCGGCCATGACCGACTTCATCTTCATGGTGAAAGACAGCTCCTACATGTTCGTCACCGGCCCCGACGTGGTGAAGACGGTGACGCATGAAACGGTGACGCACGAGCAGCTGGGCGGTGCCGTCACCCATTCGCAGAAGTCGGGTGTTGCCGATCTCGCCTTCGAGAACGATGTCGAGGCGCTGCTGCAATTGCGCCGCTTCATCGACCTCGTGCCGTCCTCCAACCGCGAGAAGGCGCCGAGCCGCGCGACGCCGGATTCGATCGATCGCGACGAGCCTTCGCTGGATACGCTGGTCCCGGCCAATCCCAACAGGCCTTACGACATGCACGAGCTGATCTCGAAGGTGGTCGACGAGGGCGACTTCTTCGAGCTGCAGCCGGATTTCGCCCGCAACATCATCATCGGCCTGGCGCGCATGGGCGGTGACACCGTCGGCATCGTCGCCAACCAGCCGATGGTGCTGGCCGGCTGCCTCGACATCGACAGCAGCCGCAAGGCGGCGCGCTTCGTGCGCTTCTGCGACTGCTTCAACATCCCGATCGTCACCTTCGTCGACGTGCCCGGCTTCCTGCCCGGCACGACGCAGGAATACGGCGGCATCATCAAGCATGGCGCCAAGCTGCTCTTCGCCTATGGCGAGGCGACCGTGCCGAAGATCACCGTCATCACCCGCAAGGCCTATGGCGGCGCCTATGACGTCATGAGCTCCAAGCACATCCGCGGCGACGTGAACTTCGCCTGGCCCTCGGCCGAGATCGCGGTGATGGGCCCGAAGGGCGCGGTGGAGATCATCTTCCGCGCCGATATCGGCGACAAGCAGAAGATCGCCGACCGCACCGAGGAGTACCGCCGCAAGTTCGCCAATCCCTTCGTCGCTGGCGCCCGCGGCTTCATCGACGATGTGATCAGGCCGCATTCCACCCGCAAGCGGATCTGTCGCTCGCTCGCCATGCTCCGGGACAAGAAGCTTGAGAATCCCTGGAAGAAACACGACAACATCCCGCTGTGACGATGTTCAAAAAAATCCTCATCGCCAATCGCGGCGAAATCGCCTGCCGTGTCATCCGCACCGCGCGGGCCATGGGCATCAAGACCGTCGCGGTCTATTCGGAGGCGGACGCCGACGCGTTGCATGTGCGCGAGGCGGACGAGGCAGTCGCCATCGGCCCGGCGCCGGCGGCGCAGAGCTACCTGGTGATCGACAAGATCGTCGAGGCCTGCCGGCAGACCGGCGCCGAGGCGGTGCATCCGGGCTACGGCTTCCTCTCCGAAAACCGCAAGTTCGCCGAGGCGCTCAAGGCCGCCAACATCGCCTTCATCGGTCCGGACACCCACGCCATCGCGGCGATGGGCGACAAGATCGAATCCAAGAAATTGGCCAAGGAAGCGGGCGTCTCCACGGTTCCCGGCTATCTCGGCGTGATCAAGGATGCCGAGGAGGCGGTGAAGATCGCCAAGGAGATCGGCTACCCGGTGATGATCAAGGCCTCGGCCGGCGGCGGCGGCAAAGGCATGCGCATCGCCCGCAACGACCAGGAGGCGCGCGAGGGCTTCCGCGGCGCCACCAACGAGGCGCGCTCCAGCTTCGCCGACGACCGCGTGTTCCTGGAGAAATTCGTCGAGGAGCCGCGCCACATCGAGATCCAGGTGCTGGGCGATGCCCACGGCAATTGCATCTATCTCGGCGAGCGCGAATGCTCGATCCAGCGCCGCCACCAGAAGGTGATCGAGGAGGCCCCGAGCCCCTTCCTGGACGAGAAGACCCGCAAGGCGATGGGCGAGCAGGCCGTCGCGCTGGCCAAGGCGGTCAGCTACAAGTCCGCCGGCACGGTCGAATTCATCGTCGACGGCAAGCGCAATTTCTATTTCCTCGAGATGAACACCCGCCTGCAGGTCGAGCATCCGGTGACCGAGATGGTGACCGGCTTGGACCTGGTCGAGCAGATGATCCGCGTCGCCGCCGGCGAGAAGCTGAAGATCCGGCAATCGGACGTCAAGCTGAAGGGCTGGGCGATCGAGGCGCGCGTCTATGCCGAGGACCCGGTGCGCAACTTCCTGCCCGCGATCGGCCGGCTGGTGCGCTATCGCGAGCCGTCGGGCGGCCCGG
>JBGAGP010000063.1:0-27409 GCA_044226685.1 Dongiaceae bacterium | reverse complement strand
TTCCAGAACCCCGACGCTTCGCTCAACCCGCGCGCCCGGATCGGCGAGGCCATCGCCCGCCCGCTGGTGCATTTCTTCCAGATGGAAGGCGCCAAGGCGAAGGAGATGGTGGTCGATGCCCTGGGCGATGTGCGCCTCGACGGCTCCTACCAGGCGCGCTTTCCCGACCAGCTTTCCGGCGGCGAGCGCCAGCGCGTCGCCATCGCCCGCGCCTTGGCGGCGAAACCGGCCCTGCTGCTCTGCGACGAGATCCTGTCCGCCCTCGACGTGTCGGTGCAGGCCAACATCCTGACCCTGCTGCAGCAACTGAAGTCGGAACACGGCATCGCCATGCTGTTCATCTCGCACGACCTCGCGGTGGTGCGGATGCTGGCCGACCATGTCTGCGTGCTCTATGGCGGCGAGGTGATGCAGATCGGCCCGCGCGACAAGGTCTTCGCGGCACCCTTCCATCCCTATACCCACAGCCTGCTGCATGCCGTGCCGGTGCCGCTGCAGCCCCCCGACGCCGAGGCCGGCGCCGCGAAGGCCGGCGAGCCGAAGCGGGGCGGGGCGGGCTGCGTCTATGCCGGCCGCTGCCCCTGGCAGATCGGTGCGCTCTGCGAGACCGAACGCCCGCCCTGGCGCGAGAGCGACGGGGTGGGGCTACGTTGCCACCTCACCATCGAGCAATTGAACGCGCGCGCCGATTGGCCGCCATCGCCCAAGGAAAGAGCCGTCCTATGAAGATCACGAAAGTAGAATGCTTCGTCCTGCTGGTGCCTGATTACCGCGCCGATGCCTGCTCCTCGGCGCAGGACGATATGGTGGTGAAGATCCACACCGACGAGGGCCTGGTGGGCATCGGCGAGACCGACACCAATCCCTGGGTCGCCCGCGCCATGATCGAGGCGCCCGGAACCCACATCATGGGCCTCGGCCTGACCGAGATGCTGATGGGCAAGGACCCGAGCGATGTCGAGGGCCTGTGGGAGAAGATGTATCTGGGCTCCGCCATGACCGGCCGGCGGGGCTTGGGCATCTGCGCCATGGGCGCCCTCGACATGGCGCTGTGGGACCTGCGCGGCAAGGCGGAGGGCAAGCCGTGCTGGCAGCTCCTGGGCGGCGCCATCAATCCTAACGGCATCACGCCCTATGCCTCGCTGTTGCCGGAGGGCGATGACCTCGACACCTACACCCGCATCCTGGTGGAGCGCGCGGTGAAGGCGAAGCAGCTCGGCTTCCGCGCGGCGAAGCTGGAGATCTGCATCAAGGGACCCTACTCGCACAACTCGCTGCAGATTCCCGACGACCGCGAATGCGCCAAGATCGTGGCGGCCTGCCGCAAGGCGGTGGGGCCGGAGATGACGCTGATGGTCGACGTCGCCTATGCCTGGGCCGACTGGAAGGAGGCGCTGCGCGCCATCGACATGTTCGCCGACCAGGACATCTATTTCATCGAGACGCCGCTGCCCTCCGACGACATCGAAGGCTACGCCAAGCTGGTGAAGGCTTCGCCGATGCGCATCGCCGCCGGGGAATGGCTGAATTCCCGCTTCGAGTTCCGCGACCTGATGGACCGCGACGCGCTCGACGTGGTGCAACCCGACGTGGGTCGCGTCGGCGGCCTGACCGAGGCGCGCCGCGTCGCCATGGCCGCGCGCGACAAGGGGTTGGCCGTGGTGCCGCATTGCTGGAAATCGGCCATCGGCATCGCCGCCTCGGCGCATTTGGCCGCCGTGTCGCCGACCTGCACCTATATCGAGTTTCTGCCGCGCGAGCTGGCCGATTCCAGCCTGCGCAAGGATCTTTGCAGCGTCGAGCTGCCGGTGGTGAACGGGCAGATCCCGCTGCCCACCGCGCCGGGGCTCGGCATCACCCTCAACGAAGACGCTTTGGTCAAGTACCGCGTGCAATAGGAACCACCATGAAAATAGACTCCGTCGACTTCTTCTATCTCTCCATGCCGGTGGTGACCGATGCCGGCGACGGCAGCCAGGATGCGCTGGTGGTGCGCGTGCGTGCCGGCGGCATCGAGGCCTGGGGCGAATGCGAAGCCTCGCCGCTCACCTCCATCGCCTCCTTCGTCTGCCCGATGTCGCACGGCGCATGCCGGCCGGTGGCGGCTTCGGTACTCGGCGAAGACGTCTCGACGCCGGCCGACATTGCCCGCATCGCCGCCACCATCAACTGGAACAGCATGGATTTGCTCCAGGCGGCGCATACCTGGTCCGGCGTGGAGATCGCGCTGTGGGACCTGTTGGGCAAGAAGCGGAATGAGCCGGTCTACAAGCTGCTGGGCTACAGCCGCGCCTATCCGAAGATGCCCTATGCCTCGCAGCTGTTCGGCGACACCGCGCAGCAGACGCTGGAATTCTGCCGCGCGGCGAAGGATCTTGGCTATCGCGCGGTCAAATGCGGTTGGGGTCCTTTCGGCCGTGGCAGCGTGAAGGAGGATGCCGACCACCTGATGGCGGCGCGCGAGGACATCGGCGACGAGGGCATCCTGCTCATTGATGCCGGCCAGATCTGGAACGAGGATGTGGATGCCGCTGCGGCGCGGCTGCCGGCGCTGGAAGAGGTGCGCGCGACCTGGCTCGAAGAGCCGTTCAACGGCAGCGCCTACGAGGCCTATGGCGCGCTGGCGAAGCGGCCGAGTTCGGTCAAGCTCGCCGGCGGCGAGGCGGCGCACAACATCCACATGGCGCGCCACACCATCGACATCGGCAAGGTCGGCTTCGTGCAGATCGATTGCGGCCGGATCGGCGGCATCGGGCCGGCGAAGCAGGTGGCGGATTACGCGGTGGGCAAGGGCATCACCTACGTCAACCACACCTTCACCTCGCACCTCGCACTCTGCGCCTCGATCCAGCCTTTCGCCGGGCTGGAGAAGCACCGCATCTGCGAATATCCGGTGAAGCCGCAGTCGATGGCCTGGGACATGTGCAAGACCCATATCGCGCCGGACGCCAATGGCGAGGTGCGGGTGCCCGAGGCACCCGGCCTCGGCATCGAGATGGACCTCACCGCCATGAAGAAATACCTTGTGGATGCGGAGATCAAAGTGGCCGGCAAGGTACTGTACCGGACGCCCGCGCTCGCCTGAGTGCTGCATCCCGCTGGCGGTCGGCGCGGCCGACTATCGGTCCGCCGGGGCGCACGGCCTTGACGGGTCTTTGCGTCGCAGCCTAGAGTCATCCGGTATGCTAGAACATATTCCGTAATGCCGGAAAAACGGCGCTGCGCGGAATGACAGGCGGGGGCGCACCGATGGGCTTGCTGGCCGGGCAGGTTTGCGTTGTCAGCGGCGCGGGCCAGGGGCTCGGCCGTGCCATCGTGCTCGAGATGGCGGCCGAGGGGGCCAAGGTCGTCCTGCTCGAACGCAATCCGGCCACCTTGCAGGAAGTCGCCGCGGAGGTTGCCGCCGCCGGCGCCGCCGCGCTCGCCTACCAGCTCGATGTCACCGACTACGACGCCTACGGCAAGGCGGTCGCCGATGTCGTGGCGAAATGGGGCGGCATCGACGTGCTGGTGAACAACGCGGCGATCAACCCGCCGACCCGCACCATCCTCGACGACACGCTGGAGGATTGGCGCCGCACCATCGCCATCAACCTGGAATCCGTCTACATGGGCTCCAAGCTGGTGGCGCCGCACATGGTGGCGAAGAGATCCGGCCGCATCATCTCCATCGCCTCGATCCAGGGGTTCGCCTCCAGCGGCGAATGCGGCGCCTACAACGCGGCGAAGGGCGCCATCATCGCGCTGACCAAGTCGATGGCCGTCGAGCTCGGCCCGCACGACATCCTGGTGAACGCGGTGGCCCCCGGTTTCATGCTGACGCCGATGTCCTTCGTCAACGGAGTGAACGAGACCGAAACGCCGGATTTCAAGGAATGGTACGTGAAGCGGGGCAAGGTGCCGCTGCGCCGCACCGGTCATCCCGAAGATGTGTCCGGCACGGTCATTTTTCTTGCGTCGAAATACTGCCGCTACATGACCGGCCAGCTGCTGGTCGTCGATGGCGGCCTGATGAGCACTTTCTGAGGCAACGCACGCAAGTGCGGCGACAACTCTAGCAAGGAGGCTTGGGAGCGTGATGAACAGGAATGGATTTGGTGGCTTCTCGCGCCGTCAGATGCTGAAGGCGAGCGCGGGCCTTGGCGCGGGCGCGACACTGGGCGGTCTGCTGCCGTCATGGGCAGCGCGCGCGGACACGCCGACCTTGAACATGTGGTGGTGGGGCGAGCAGGAGCTGCCCGGCCTGCAGGGCTTCGTCGACGACGCGGTGAAAAGCTACACGGCGGCGACGGTGAAACCGATGCTGCAGGACACCGCCGTGGTGATCTCGCAGTTCCAGACCGCCGCGGCGGCGGGCGAGGCGCCGGACATCCAGTTCCTGTGGAACGGCATCTACCACATGGAAAGCGTCTGGCTCGGCTACCTGCAGCCGCTGGAAGGTCTGGTGAGCGACGAGGTGATCAAGGCCTCGAGCCCGACCCTGCTCAGCAAGTTCGGCGGCAAGACCTACCGGCTCGGCTGGTATCCGCTGCCGATGATCTGGATCTACAACAAGGACCTCTATGACAAGGCCGGCCTCGACGCCGACAAGGCGCCGGCGACCTGGGACGAGTTCATGGCGGCCTGCGACAAGCTGAAGACGGCCGGCATCTCGCCCTGCGGCGGCGGCATCCAGGACGGCTATTGGGGCGAATGGTATTTCGGCCATGCCCTCGGCCAGAACGTCGACAGCGCCGGCGAGGTCATCGGCCTGTTCACCGGCGACAAGGACTTCCGCGAGCCCAAGTATCATGAGCATTGGGTCAAGCTGGAGGAATTGAAGAAGGCCGGCTTCCTCAATCCGGAAATGTCCTCCACCGAGCTTTATCCCGGCATCGACCTGATCGTCGCCGGCAAGGTCGGCGCTGGCCTCTCGGTCGGCGCGCGCGTGCCGGCGGACAGCAAGACCACCAACGGCCGCATCGGCACCATGGTGATGCCGGTCTATGGCAAGGGCAAGCTGGCCGGCAAGCCGATCTTCGATTCCCAGGGCCTCGGCATCCCGGCGAAGATCAAGGACCCGAAGGCGGCCGGGGCGTTCCTCGAATACCTGCAATCGCCGGAGCAGCTGAAGAAGCTGCACGAGAAGACCGGCTGGATCCCGGCCAATACCGGCTTCGATTCCTCGGTCATCGAGGATCCGGTGGTGCGCGACATGTGGCAGCGCTGGGGCTTGAGCGAGAACATCCCCTACATCTCCAACCTGGTGCCGGGGCAGTTCTACGAGCAGGCGCTGCTGCCGACCGCCCAGCAGGTGGTCGAAGGCAAGATCACCGGCGAGCAGGCCGGCGAGCTGGCCTACAACGTCGCCAAGGAATGGCGCGACTTCAATCCGGACATCGTCGAGAACTACAAGAAGTGGTCTGAAGATCTCGGCGGCTGAGCAAGCCGGTTGCAGGAAGGGGAGCCCAGGCGCGGTGGCGTCTGGGCTCCCGTTCTGTTTTTATAGAGGCCAATGGGACTGGGATTGTGGCGCATGACCGTCGGATGGAAGAGGGGACGAGGACGTGAACCAGACCTCTAGGTTTGCGCCCTATCTGTATGTGGCGCCGCTGGTGGCGCTGCTGCTGTTCGTCTTCGGCTATCCGCTGGTCCGCATCTTCGAATTCAGCTTCAAGATGGTACGCGGCATCGACGGGCCGTGGATCGGCTGGCGCAACTATGATCTGGTGCTGCATCAGCCGCTATTCTGGGAATCCGTCCGCCACAACCTGCTTCTGCTGCTGGCCGTGCCGTTCATGGTCGGCTGGTCGCTGCTCATCGCCGTCGTGCTCTATGAGCGGCTGAAGGGCTGGAAGCTCTATCGCGTGGTGCTGTTCCTGCCCTACATCCTGGCGGTGCCGATCATCGCCGTGGTGATGAAGAAGATGTTCCAGTTCAACGGCCCGGTGAACGAGGTGCTGCGTTGGCTCGGCGCCGATTTCCTGGCGCTGGACTGGATCGGCTCCTCCGACGTGGCGCTGTGGACGGTCATGCTCCTCATCATCTGGCGCGAATCCGCCCTTGGCATCATCCTGTTCCTGGCGCGGCTGCTGGCGCTGGACGAATCCCTGATCGAATCCGCCAAGCTGGAGGGCGCCAATTGGTGGCAGCGCCTCTGGCACGTGATCGTGCCGCAGATGAAGGTGGTGATCGAGTTCTACGTGGTGGTCAGCGTCATCACCATCCTCTCGGCGGTGTTCTCCTATGTGTTCATGATCGGCGGCGGCCGCGGCGGCCCCGGCACCTCGACCATGGTGGTGGAGCTCTACATCTTCAACGCGCTGATCCGCACCAGCCTGCCGGGCATCGCCTCGGCGGTCTCGGTCATGCTGTTCCTGGTTTCGCTGCTGCTGATCGTGCCGCTCTTCGCGGTCCGCCGGCGCGCCAACGAAGAAGAGGCGGGCTGAGCCATGGCCGACACGTCCGCAACCGCCATCGGCCGGGTGAAGCCGGACCAGGTGCTGAAGCACTCCATTCTGGTGCTGGCGACCATCGTCGCCCTGGCGCCGACCGCCTTCATGATCCTGACCTCGCTGAAGAGCCAGGAGGAATACACCTTCAACAAGGTCGGCTGGCCGCAGACCATTGTCTTCGACCATTTCCACAACGTGCTGTTCGAAAGCTCCTTCTTCAGCTGGATGCTGAGCAGCGTCATCCTGGCGGGCGGCGCGGTGGCGCTCAGCACCGTGGTCTCCTGCCTCGGCGCCTATGCGATCGCGCGCATGCAGTTCGCCGGCCGCAGCCTGCTGTTCTCCACCAGCACCTCGCTCATGGCGATCCCGCCGGTGGTGATGATCGTGCCGCTGTTCGTGCTCTACACCCAGCTCGACCTCATCAGCACCTATGAGGGCGCCATCCTGATCTATGCCGGGCTGATCACGCCGTTCTCGGTCTATCTGCTGACCAGCTTCTTCCGCACCCTGCCGAAGGAGATCTTCGAATCCGCCCGCATCGACGGCGCCGGCGATTTCCTGATCCTGCTGAAGATCGTCATTCCGCTGTCGCTGCCGGCCCTGCTGACCCTGGTCGTGGTCAACGCGCTTTATGTGTGGAACGACCTGCTGATCGCCATCATCTTCCTGCAGGACGATTCCAAGCGCACCCTGATGGCGGGAATCAGCGTGTTCCAGGGCCGCTACGGCGACCAGATCCCGCTCACCATGGCCGGCATGGTCTTCGCCAGCGCGCCGATGGTGATCCTCTACATCACCTTCCAGAAGCACTACATCCAGGGCCTGATGGCCGGCTCGATCAAATGACCGACGTTCGCCTGGAAAGCGACGCGCTCCGCGTCACCGTCCGGCCAAGGGTCGGCGGCACCATAACCGAGATCCTGCACAAACCCTCCGGCCTGTCGGTCCTTGGCCGGGTGCCGTGGGAGACATTGGATACGCCCCTCGCATCCGGCGCCGCGCGGGACGAGCCTGAATGGCTGACCCGCTACACCGGCGGCTGGCCCTTGCTGTTCCCCAGCGGCGGCGATGCCGGAATCTATCGCGGCGTTTTCCACGGCTTCCATGGCGAAGGCTCGATCACGCCCTGGGACGCCGAGGTCAACGATGCGACCTTGCGGCTGTCGCGCCGCTTCTCCACGGTTCCGGTCACCATGGAGCGCGAGATTTCCGTGACTGGCGACCTCGTCACGGTGCGCGAGCGGGCTGTGGCGGAGGGCCCGGAGCCGGTCACGGTCATGTGGGGTCATCATCCGACCTTCGGGTCCGATCTGCTGGCCGGCGCATTCGAGCTGCAGAGCGGTGCCGGCACGGTGCTGGTCGATCGCGGCTATGACCCGCCCGCCAACCCGCTGCGCCCCGGCGCCGCCGGACGCTGGCCGATGGTGGAGGGCAAGCAGGGACCGGTCGACCTGCGCTCGGACCCTCGCGGCACGGTCTCCGCCATGGCCTTCCTGCGCGATTTCGACGTGCCCTGGGCCTCGATCCGCCGGCTCGACAATGCGGTGGCCGTCGCGTTGTCCTGGGACGCGCGCGTCTTCCCCTATTGCTGGCTGTGGTACGAGCTGGGCGGCAACGACGATGAGCCCTGGACCGGCAAGACGCGGCTGATCGGGCTGGAGCCGAACACCACCTGCGCCGGCGGCGGGCTCGCCGGCGCGGCGCGCAATGGCGAGGACCTGCTGGCGCTGCAACCCGGCGTTCCGGTCGAGGCCACCGTGCGCCTGCATGTTTGCAGGCCATCGGGTGCGATTGCCGGGGTGGACTCTGACGGCCGCGCGCGGTTCTAGGCCGCGAGGCGCGGGAAGGCCTCTCCACTCTCGTCGAACAGATGGCATTTCTCGCCGTTGAACCCGATGGCGATCTCGTCGCCGATGGCGACCACCATGTCGCCCGGCGCGTGGACGGTGATGTGGTTGCCGTCCGGTCCGTCGAGGTAGAGGTAGGTGTCCCCGCCCAGGCGCTCGACGTTGTAGACCTTGCCGGAGATGCGGGAATCGCCTTGCTGGCCGGGGGCCAGCGCCTCGGGGCGGACGCCCAGCGTCACCGGCGCGCCGACTTCGCCGGCCGCCGCCTGCACCGGGCGGCAGCGCACCAGCGTCCTACTGCCACCGCTCAACTCGACCTCGATGCCGCTCTCCGCCAGCCGGGCGATGCGGCCGGGCAGGAAGTTCATCGCCGGCGAGCCGATGAAGCCGGCGACGAAGCGGTTCCGCGGATGATGGTAGAGGTCGAGCGGCCTGCCGATCTGCTCGATGTTGCCCTTGTTGAGCACCACGATCTTGTCCGCCATGGTCATGGCCTCGACCTGGTCATGGGTCACATAGATCATCGTCGCCTTCAGCTCACGGTGCAGTCCGGTCAATTCGCCGCGCATCTGGACGCGCAGTTTGGCGTCAAGGTTGGACAGCGGCTCGTCGAACAGGAAGACCTTGGGCTCGCGCACGATGGCGCGGCCGATCGCCACGCGCTGGCGCTGCCCGCCGGAGAGGGCGCGCGGCTTGCGCTCCAGCAGCTCGGCGATCTGCAGGATGCGCGCCGCACCGTTGACGCGGTCCTTGATCACCGCATCCTCGAACTTGGAGATGCGCAGGCCGAACGACATGTTCTCGAAGACCGACATGTGCGGATAGAGCGCGTAGTTCTGGAACACCATCGCGATGCCGCGCTTGGCCGGCTGCAGCTGGTCGACGCGCCGGCCGTCGATGTGAATCTCGCCGCCGTCGATCGCCTCCAGTCCGGCGATGGAGCGCAGCAGGGTGGTCTTGCCGCAGCCCGACGGGCCGACGAAGACGGTGAACTCCTCCTTGGCGATCTCGAGATCGACGTTGCGGATCACCTCGACATCGCCGAACTTCTTGACCAGCGATTTGATCTCGACATAGGCCATGCGGTGGTCCCTGCTCCCGGCGCGCGAATTCCAGAATGGCGGAATGCGGTCTGCCATCCTGAACTTTGCGAAGATAGCCACCGCCACCGGCCCCGTCAACGAAGCGCCGCCGGACCCATCGCTTGCGCCGGCAAGGCATCGCGCCGCTATGATGGTGGCGGAACCCCTTGAGCAGGAGCACGCCATGCCCGCCGGCCGGACCCGCAGGAAGACGTTCTATGGGAAATACCGCGGCGTCGTCGCCGACAACGCAGATCCACAGGGCCGCGGCCGCCTGCGGCTGACCGTGCCGGATGTGCTCGGCGCCGGCGTCTCCCTCTGGGCGGAGGCCTGCCTGCCGCCGCTGGCCGGTCTGGCGCCCGCCATGCCGGAAATCGGCGCGATGCTCTGGGTCGAATTCGAAGCCGGCGATCCCGACCGGCCGATCTGGACCGGATGCCTGTGGCCGGCTGCCGGCGACGCGGCACGCCCGGCTTCGATCACCCTCGCGACCCTGACCGGCGCCAGCCTGGTCATTGGCACGGCCGGCATCACCCTCGCCAACGGCCAGGGCGCTTCGGTCGAGCTGCGCGGACCAAGCGTCTCGCTCAACCACGGCGCGTTGATGGTGGTCTGAATGAGCGCGCCGATCCTGACCGCGGCCGATGTCGTGACCTGCCCGCATGGCGGTCGTGTCGCGACGACCTCCCCAGATCCGCGCGTTCTGGTGGCCGGCGCACCGCTGCTCACGCTCGACACCCGAGGTGTGGTGCAGGGCTGTCCGTTGGTGCCGCCGACGGCCTGCGTGTCGGTGCAATGGCACGTCGGTGCGTCGCGGGTCCTCGCCTCCGGCCGGCCGGTCCTGCTGCGGACCAGCGCGGCGCTGGCCACCGCCGCGACGGGCGCGCCGAACGGCCCGGCAGTGATTGCCGCAGGACAAAATCGCGTTCTGGCGCAATAAAGCCCGGCAGGACGGGGACCGATCGTCGGTTTCCAGCGCGGGCGGCATCCGCTTGCGCAAGCGGCGAGACGCGCTCCGGCACAATCAGGCCTGCGGCCGGTTTCCTTCGCCCGCCGCTTCAATTCGCGCTTTCGATGTGGACCGCATCAATGTCTCCTTCGCCGAGGCGAGATGCGCGCGGCAGGCGAGCTGGATGATCGAGGGATTGCGGCTGAGCAGTGCTTCGATGTAGGTGAGGTGCTCGCGAATCGCGATCTCGTTGCGCTGGCGCTCGTCCTTCTTGTTCCACTGGTAGTGATAGTGGAAGATCAGGGTGATGATGTCGAAGAAGTCCTCGATGAACCGGTTCGGCGCGGCCGAATTGATGAGCTGGTGGAAACGGCTGTCGAGCTCGGAGAAGTCGTGATAGCGCTGGTCGATGTCGTGCAGCAGCGATAGATGCTGCTCGCGTAACGTCGCCAGCCGCTGCCACAGCGGCGAGTCTTCCGGCAGCGTCGCGAAGGCCATCGCCGACCGCAATTCGAACATCTCCCGGATTTCGAACAGCTCCAGCGCGAAGCTGGCGGTGAATCCCTTGAACACCCAGCCGGCATTCGGCCGCTTTTCGATCAGGCCGAAGCGCTGGAACCGGTTCAGGAACTCGCGGATCCCGGTGGTTGCGACGCCGAACCGGCGCGCCAGGTCGAGCTCGTTGATGCTGGTGCCCGGGCTGGCATTGTCCCGCAGCATCCATTCCATGAAGTGCTTTTCGACCTGTTCGGAGAGCAGCACGGTTTCCGCTTCCGGGAATCGCGCGATAGCAGCGGTTTGCCCGACGTGTCGCTCCCGGCCGTTGCCCTGGACGACGCCTTGCGCCTCGAGCGCCGACACGATCTTGCGGACCGTGGTGCGGCTTATCCTGAGCTGCGCCGCAAGCCGGTTCTCGGAGGGGAGGGCTGCGCCGTCGCCGAGGGCGGCGATCACGCCCGCCGCTTCGTTGAAAGCCCGCTTGTAGACAGCATCTGTTTTCATATGAGGGGAATCTCCGTCCCGAGAGTGCTTTTTAGTCCATAAAAAACAAATTGACCACCCCTCCTGGAAGAGTTTTTCTCTATAAAAAACATACCAGGGATGAAACGCGGTGGCGAACGTCGCGGGCGGGCAACGGGAGCGTGTCTCCAAAGTCGATGCGGCTGAACAATCCCAGCGTGGAACAGCGCTGGTGACGGTGAGCCTGCGCCTGCTTGGCGTCGGACCCTTGTTGATCCTCGTCGTCCTCGCCGCCGTCATCGGGCTCCTGACGCCCGATTTCCTGAAGCCCGGAAATCTCAGCAACATCGTCTCCCAGACGGCGGTGATCGCCATCGTGGCGATCGGCCAGTATCTGGTGATCCTCACCCGCGGCATCGACCTCTCCGTCGGCGCCAACCTCGCCCTGGCGACGGTTATCGGCGGCCTGGTTTTCCGCGAGATCGATTCCGCGCCGGCCGTAATGCTGGCCATGGTTCTCTCCGGGGCGGCGGTCGGCGCCGTGAACGGCATGGCCTACGTCTTCGGCCGACTGCCGCATCCGTTCATCATCACGCTCGCGACCCTCAGCATCTGCCGGGGGTTGGCGCTCGAATTCGCCGTCGGCCATACCACGATGCGCGGCATGCCCGACGCGATCGCGACCATCGGCGGGGCGTCGAGTTTCGGCCTGCCCAATTCCTTCTTCGTCGTGCTTGGGGTCGCGCTGTTTGTTCTCGTCATGGCCAAGGCCATGGTCTGGGGCCGCTGGATCTATGCCGTCGGCGGCCAGCCCGAGGCGGCGCTGCGGATGGGCATCCCGGTCAAATGGGTGCTGATCTCGACCTACATGATCTCCGGCACCTGCGCCGGCATCGGCGCCGTGGTCCTGGCTGGGCGCACCGCGGCCAGTTCTCCGCTCTATGGCAATCTGCTCGAGCTCGACACGATCGCCGCCGTCATCATCGGCGGCGCCAGCTTCCTCGGCGGGCGCGGGCACCTCGGCCATGCCCTGGTCGGCGCGGTGATGATCGGCGTCATCCGCAACGCGCTCAACCTCCTCGGCGTCGACGTGTTCTTCCAGATGATCGCCATCGGCCTCATCATCGTCGTGGCGGTCGAGGCCGATGTGCTGCGCAACCGGCTGGAAGCGCGCGCCCGGGTGCTGCAGGCGGCGAGGGCGCAATGAACGGACCCGCCGCCAATCCGATCCTCAGCGTCCGCCACGCCCAGAAACGGTTCGGCGCCGTGCATGCCCTCAAGAACATCAGCCTTGAGGCCTATCGCGGCGAGGTCCTGGCGCTGCTGGGCGACAACGGCGCCGGGAAGTCGACCCTGGTGAAGTGCATCAGCGGCGTGCACGAACTCGATGAAGGCCAGATTCTCATCGATGGCGAAGTCGTCGCCCTGCACTCGCCCGCGGCGGCACGGCGCGCCGGAATCGAGACCGTCTATCAGGACCTCGCGCTGTTCGACAATCTGACGCCGGCGCAGAACTTCTATTGCGGCCGGGAGATCGCGTTCCCAGCCTGGCTGCCGCAAGGGCTGCGACTGCTTCGCGGCCGCGCCATGGACCGGGAGGCGGCGGCAGTGCTCGACCGCCTCAAGGTGAAGTTGCCGAAATTCGATGCGCCGGTCGCGCTCATGTCGGGTGGCCAGCGGCAGGCCATCGCCGTCGCGCGCGCCACCGTCTTTGCCAGCAAGGTGGTGATCCTGGACGAGCCGACGGCGGCGCTCGGCGTGCGTGAGTCGCGCAAGGTCCTTGACCTGGTCGCCCAGCTGCGCGCCGAGGGAAATGCCGTGATCCTCATCACGCACAACATGGAGCACGTCGTCGAACTTGCCGACCGCGCCGTCGTGCTGCGTCAGGGGCACAAGGTGGGAGAGCTGAAGCCGAGCCGCGCGAACCAGCAGGAGCTGGTTTCGATGATCGTGGGGGCGGAGGCCTGAACGGATTCGTCGTCCGCAGAGACGGCGATACAAGGGGTCGGTTCACTCCGGACCGGTCCGAATGGGAGGAGAAGTAAAATGAAACTGCGACTCTTGCTGGGAGGGCTGGCTCTTGCCATCGCGGGCGCCGGACCCGCCCCGGCTGCCGATGCGGTGAAGATCGGCTTCATCACCAAGTTCCCCGTGCCGTTCTTCGGCACGATGGAGGATGCCGCGAAGGCCTATGCCGCAGCGCATCCTGGCGTGGAGATCATCTACGGCCAGGGCACTTCGGCTACGGACATCGAGGGTCAGATCGCGCTCATCGAATCCATGGTCACCAAGGGCGTGCAGGGCATCGCCCTGACGCCGGTCGATCCGACGGTCGCACCGGCGCTGGACAAGGCCATCGCGGCGGGGGTGAAGGTTGTCCTGATGGACAACAACATTCCCGATTGGAATGGCCGCACCGCCCTGGCGACAACCAACAACTACAATGCCGGAAAGATCGCGGGCGAATACCTGAAGACCGTGCTCAAGGACGGCGACACGCTCGGCATCCTCGAGGGCGTGCCCGGCGTTCCGTCTTTGGACGACCGGGTCAACGGCATGCTGGACGGCCTCAAGGGCGTCAACGTCGAGATCGTCGGCAAGGGCGCCACGAACTGCACCGAGGAGCTTGGGATCAGCGTCGCCGAAGACCTGCTGACCAAGCATCCTGAGCTCAAGGCGATCTTCGCGGCTTGCGGCCCGCCGGCCGCCGGCGCCGCGCAGGCGATCAAGAATGCGGGCATCGCCAGCGACAAGATCGTGCTGGCGGGCTTCGATTTCTGCTGCGGCGAGAAGGAAGCGCTGGAAGCGGGCATCGAAGACGCGACCGTGGCCCAGTTCCCGGCCAAGATGGCGGAGCTGGGTGTTGATGCACTGGTGAAGGCGATCCGCGGCGAGAAGGTGGAATCCCTGATCGACTCGGGCGCGGCACTGGTCACCAAGGACAACATGGCGAACTTCTGATATCGGCGAAGCGGGGGCCGGCTTCATGCCGGCCCTCGACGCGCCGAACCGATTCTGGCACGCAATTCGTGGGACCGTCAGGTGGCAAAGTGCAGAAAATAGATGCTCTCGTCTGTTCCGAGCCGGGCAAGCTGGAGCTGGTGCAGCGACCGTGGTCGCAACCGGACCCCGCGCGCGTCCTGGTGCGGCCGCGCCGCGTCGGCATCTGCGGCACCGACTACCACATTTTTCAAGGCAAGCATCCGTTCCTGCAGTATCCGCGGGTGATGGGCCACGAGCTCGCGGTCGAAGTGGTGGAGGCGCCCGAAGGTTCGGGCTTTCCCGCGGGCGAGATCTGCGTGGTCAATCCCTATCTGTCGTGCGGCGAATGCATCGCCTGCCGCGCCGGCAAGCCGAATTGCTGCATGGCGATATCCGTCCTTGGCGTTCACCAGGATGGCGGCCTGGCTGGATTGCTGTCGGTGCCGGTCGGCAATGTCCTTCATGCCGAAGGCCTCGATGCAGATTCCTGCGCTTCAGTCGAATTCCTCTCGATCGGCGCCCATGCGGTGAGGCGGGCCGCAGTCGCGGAATCCGACAGGTTGCTGGTCGTTGGTGCCGGGCCGATCGGGCTTGGCGTCGCGCTGTTCGCAAGGCTGGCGGGCGCCAGTGTGGCGGTCCTCGACCGTGAACCGGAACGTGCGGCCCTGGCGCAATCTATCGCGGGCGCAGCCGTGCTCCACGCCGAAGGCGATCCGGTGCCGGCGGTGGCAGCATTCACCGGCGGCAACGGTTTCGATGTGGTGTTCGATGCGACTGGCAACCGGGCGGCAATGGAAAAGGGCTTCGAGTTCGTCGCCCATGGCGGGCGCTATGTGCTGGTCAGCGTGGTGAAGGAAGCGATCACCTTCATGGACCCGGACTTCCACCGGAAGGAAATGACGCTGCTGGGAAGTCGCAATGCCACGAATGATGATTTCCGCCGCGTGATTGCGGCAATCCGGGCCGGGCGGGTACCCATCGATCGTCTGGTCACCCATCGGACGAGCCTCGCTGCAGCAGCCGACAACATCCCGGTCTGGGCCACCCAGAAGACCGGCTTGATCAAGGCGCTGGTGGAAATTGGCGACTGAGGTTTCAGGCCCACGGCTGAGCGCGGCGAGCGCAGCGGGGCGGTTGCCCTATGACCGGGCGCGGATCACGCCCGGAATCGTGCATCTCGGCGTCGGCGCCTTTCATCGCGCGCATATCGCCGCCTATGTGGATTCCGTGCTCGATACGGATCCTTCCTGGGGCATCATCGGCGCCTCGCTGCGCCGGCCCGACACCAGGTCGGCGCTGGCGCCGCAGGACTTCCTCTATACGCTGATCGAGCGCGGAGCCGCGGGCACCTCGCTTCGGGTCATCGGCTCCCTGCTCGACGTCCTCGATGCGGCGACGCAGCGAACGCAGCTCATTGCCGCGATGGCCGACCCGCGGATCCGCATCGTCTCCCTGACCGTGACCGAGAAGGGGTACTGCCACGATCCGGCGACGGGAATGCTGGATGAACGGCATCCGGATATCGTGCAGGACCTGCAGACGCCGGAGGCGCCGGTCAGCGCACCCGGCCTGATCGTCCGGGCGTTGGAGTTGCGCAGGGCCGCCGGGTCCCCGCCGTTCGCCGTGCTGTGCTGCGACAACCTGCCGGCCAATGGAGCGACGACGGCGCGCGTGGTGACCGGATTCGCCAGGCTGCGCGATCCTGAACTGGCCGGCTACATCGCCCGCGAGGTTGCGTTTCCATCGACCATGGTCGATCGGATCGTGCCGGCGACGGTCGATCTCGACCGTGACCTCGTGCGCCGGGAAACCGGTCTCAGCGATGCCTGGCCGGTTGTCACCGAGCCATTCGCGCAGTGGGTCATCGAGGACCGCTTCCCGGCCGGTCGGCCGCCACTCGAGGCCGCTGGCGCGCAGCTTGTCGACGACGTGCTGCCCTTCGAATTGATGAAGCTCCGCATGCTGAACGGCAGCCATTCGACGATCGCCTATCTCGGATATCTTGGCGGCTACGGCTATGTGAGCGAGGCCATGGCCGACCCGGCGCTTCACGCACTCATCCACGGGTTCATGACGGATGAGGTGATGGAGACGCTGCCGCGGGGCTTCTACGATCTCGCCGCCTATCGCGATGCGCTGCTGGAGCGCTTCCGCAATCCGGCGCTGCGCCACCGGACCTGGCAGATCGCCATGGACGGCAGCCAGAAGCTGCCGCAGCGCCTGCTCGGCACGATCCGGGATCGCCTCGCGAAGGGGCAGCCGGTCGTGCGCGCGGCGCTCGGGGTTGCCGCCTGGATGCGCTACGTCTCCGGCGTGGACGAGCAGGGCTGCATGATCGACGTGCGCGACCCGCTGGCCGCGCGACTGCGTGGCATCGCCGTGGCATCCGGGGACTCCGCCGCCGATCTTGTCGACGGCTTTCTCGGTGTGGCGGAGGTCTTCGGGGCGGACTTGCCCCGGAGCGATTTGTTCCGCGGGCTGCTCACCATGCACCTGGACGCGCTGATGCGGCACGGCGCGCTGGCGACGGTCCGCAAGGTAACCGGCGTCGGCCCGCCGCTCGGCTGACCTTCGATCGGGCGAAGCATCGCCGGGCGGGCTAATCCTCGGTGCGGCCGGTGGCGTCGCGATCGCGCTCGTAGCGGCGCTTGAGCGGAAACGGCGGCAGCCAGGATTCGCGGCGGATGGTCCATAGCTCATAGGTCGGCGTCAGCTGGTTGGGCGCATCCAGTGAACCCAGGTTCACTTCGATCTCGTCGCCGCTGCGCCCGAAAACCGACGAGCCGCAGCGGGGACAGAAATGCCGCCCGGCATAGTCGCGCGTCTCGCCCTCGATCGTCACCGCCTCCTGCGGGAAGATCGCCGAGGCGTGGAACAGCGCCCCATGATGCTTTCGGCAGTCGAGGCAGTGGCAGATGCCGACCCGGTAAGGTCGGCCTGACGCCACAACCCGGATATCTCCACATAGGCAGCCGCCGGTGAAACGGTCCATGCCGCGTCTCCTCTGCATTCAGATTTGCCGGGATGGTTACCGCGATCCGCAATGCCACTCAATCGCGCGGCGAAAGAAATGGCCGCGAAGCGGCAGCGACGCGTTGCTAGGCGCTTCGCCGAAACAGGGCCGGGCGGCAAGCGCCGCGATCACGAGACTCTGCCGGAAAGGTGGTGGGCGGTACTGGGATTGAACCAGTGACCCCTACGATGTCAACGTAGTGCTCTCCCGCTGAGCTAACCGCCCGAACCCGGTCGACGGGACCGGCCCGGACAGGTCCGGCCGGCAAGACGGCTGGGCAAATAGCATCCCGGCCTGCCGAATGCAAGCCGGGGGGTTAGGACAGGTTTTCGGGGTCCCGGCCGGTCGAAACCTTGGCGGGCGGGCGGGCGTTGGGTTTCTGTCAGGCGCAGAGCAGCTGGCGCACTTCGCTCACCAGCCGGTTCAGGTGGAATGGCTTGGACAGGCCCGGATTGCGCCGCCCGTCGGGGCCGAGATCGCGGTTAAGGGCGACTGCGGCGAAACCGGTGATGAAGACGATCTTCACCCCCGGGGAGGCCTTGGCCGCGCGCTTGGCGAGTTCGACCCCGTCGAGGCCGGGCATCACCACGTCGGCCAGCAGCAGGTCGAAGCCCTGCCGCTCGAGGGCGCTGGCGGCGCTTTCGCCGTCCTCCGCCGCGCTCACGTCATGGCCGGCGCGGCGCAGCGATTGCGCCAGGAACTGCCGCATCTCGTGATCGTCCTCGGCCAACAGAATGCGTGCCATGTGGCGAATATTCCCCCTGGGCGTGCCGTCGCGGCAACGCGTGTTCTGGAATAGACCGGAGAGTAGCGCCCAAGACCGAGTCGGACCCAAGGGCATTGTCTGAGTTGCGCCAGCCATCGCCGCGCCGCCGTGACAGGCCCGGCGGTTTCGAGTAAATCTGCCCCCCATGGACACCAGCCACGGCGCCGCGTCAGGCCACTCCAGCATGGATCTTTCGGTCAAGCGCGCCGGGGTGGCCGAGATCGCGCGCCAGCCCCTGGTGCTCTCGCTGCCGGCGCGCCGGGTCAGCCCGCTGGTCCTTGCCTCGCCGCATAGCGGCCGCTCCTACCCGCAGGAATTCATCGCCCTCGCCAGCCTGCCGGAGGCGGTGCTGCGGCAATCGGAGGACTGCTTCGTCGACCAGCTGGTCGCCGCCGCGCCGGACCTGGGCGTGCCGCTGATCGCCGCGCAATTCCCGCGCGTCTATGTCGATCCGAACCGTGAACCGGCCGAGCTGGACCAGGAGATGTTCGCCGCCCGCCTGGCCACACCGGTCAACGCCGCCTCGCCGCGCGTGCTGGCCGGGCTCGGCGTCATCCCGCGCCTGGCCGCGAACGAGCAGGAGATCTATCGCCGCAAGCTCGACGTGACCGAGGCCGAGCAGCGCCTGGGCCTGTTCTACCGGCCCTATCACCGCGCGCTCACCGAGCTGATCGCCGAGACCAAGCGGCAGTTCGGCCTGTGCGTGCTGCTCGACTGCCATTCGATGCCCTCGGCTGGCGCGTGGATGGACGGCCCGCACAGCCGCCAGCGCATCGACGTGGATTATGTGCTGGGCGATTGCTTCGGCGCCGCCTGCGCCGAGCGGATGACCGCCGCGGCGGAGGCCTGCCTCGGCGCCGACGGCGCCAAGGTCCGCCGCAACAATCCCTATTCCGGCGGCTATGTCGCCCAGGCCTATGGCAAGCCGGCGCAGGGCGTCCACGTGCTGCAGCTCGAGATCAATCGCGCGCTTTATATGGACGAGGCGACGCTGGAGCCGGCCGCCGGCTTCGCCGCGATCCAGGCCCTGATGGCGACGCTGATCCAGCGCCTCAGCGATGCCGCGCGCCAGCTGGCCAAGGCCGCCTAGCCCCGGTGGTGTTTACAGCCGCATGACCGCTAAGCCGACCTCGCCCCCCGCGCCGATCTCCGCCACCCTGCGGCCCGCGACGCCGGCGGATATGCCGGCGATCCAGCGCATCTATGCCCATCACGTGCTGCACGGCTTCGCCTCCTTCGAGGAGATTCCGCCCGATGCGGCCGAACTGACGCGGCGCTGGAGCACCATCGTCGAAGCCGGGCTGCCTTATGTCTGCGCCGTCGACGCCACCGCGGGTGACGCGCTCGGCTACGCCTATGCCGGGCCGTACCGCCCGCGCAGCGCCTATCGCTATTGCGTCGAGGATTCGATCTATCTGGCGCCGGAGGCGACCGGGCGCGGCATCGGCCGCGCCCTGCTGGAGCATTTGATCGAACGCTGCACCGGGATCGGCAAGCGCCAGATGGTCGCGGTGATCGGCGATTCCGCCAACCACGCCTCGGTCGCCTTGCATCGCGCCTGCGGCTTCCGGGCCGTGGGTACCTTCGCGGCGATCGGCTTCAAGCATGGCCGCTGGGTCGACAGCGTGCTGATGCAGCGGCCACTCGGCGCCGGCGACACGTCCCTGCCGCTCTGAAGGGTCGGAGGAAAAAGAAGGGGGACAAAAAAATGGGCCGTGCCTGAGCACGGCCCAAGTTCTGGGAGGAAACGCCCATAAGGGCGATGCGGCAACGGAATGTCAGGGGAGAGATCCAGTTGCCGCGCTGCAAAATATGATATTGCGGGTGCGAGAAGTCAAGCTTGATCGGCCGGCCAGATGAAACGATTTAATATATTTATATCATATAGTTAGGTTGGCACCGAAGGAAGTCCGGACAGTTCCGCACTGCACCGTGGCACGGCGGCAACGCTTGACACCGTTGGCGAGTCATTAACCATTGCCGAACAAATATTTGGCTGAGATTTGCGACATTCTGGCTCGTGCCGGACGCCTGGGGCGGCCCGGCTCCCCGGCCGGAACACCGATAAGGGATCGGCCACGCCTTTGACCAGCGGTTCACAGCCATCCGCGCCGGAGTCACCGAAGCCCGGCACGCGACCAGTCAGCACGACGATCTTTCCGATCGTCGGCTTGATCCTCGCCATGG
Organism: Dongiaceae bacterium; assembly: GCA_044226685.1. GTDB lineage: Bacteria > Pseudomonadota > Alphaproteobacteria > Dongiales > Dongiaceae > Dongia_A. Next base: position 7,189 of record JBGAGP010000063.1, on the reverse strand, counting down.
CTGCGGCGATCACCATCATGCTGCTGGTCAGCGCCCGCGAGGTCGACCGGCAATACGCCACCGACGCGGCGTCGCGCACCCGGTTGGTGCTCGAGAATCTGCAGAAGAACGTCTCCACCACGGCGCTCGATTATTCCTGGTGGGACGACGCCTATGAGCAGCTCCATCTGTCGTTTTCGGCCGACTGGGCCCAATCCACCTTCTCGCAAAGCACCGTGCTCGGCACCGACAAGGAGGTCGACGGCGTTCTGGTGATCGGCGCCGATGACCGGCTGCTGTTCGGCACCTGGCGCGGCGAGCCGGTTGACCCGGCGACTTCCGCCGGCCTGGCCACGGCGGCGGCGCAGTTGGCGGCGCAGGCGCGCGGCGAGATCGCCGATCCCGCCAAGGGGCCGCAGCCCCATTCCGGGTATATCTTCCACGACGGCACCGTCGCGCTGGCGGGTGCCGTGGCGGTGACGCCGTACGAGAAGCCGGAATTGGCCGACAACAGCACCGGCCAGACCGTGCTCATCATGATGCGCAGCCTGACACCGGACTATCTCAGCATCGTCGGCAAGGTCTATGGCATTGCCAACCTGCGCGTCGCGACGCCGACCGCGCAGCAGGGCGCGCCGCTGGTCGCCGATCTCGCTGGCGCCGAGCAGCCTGTGGAAGCGGCCGCGCCGCCGCTCCGGCCGGCGACCACCAATCCCTTGCCGGGGAACATGGTCTTGATCGGCCCCGATGGTCAGGCGGTAGGCGTCCTCGACTGGGCGCCGGAAGCGCCGGGCCGGGCGCTGATCGCGACGCTGGCGCCGGGCGCGATCCTCGCCTTCCTGGTGCTCGGCGCCATCGGCCTGGTGGTGCTGTACCAGATTCTCGACATCCGCCGTGTCACCCAGGAACAGTTCCAGGTGATCGAGGCGCGCAACGATGCCCTGCGCCAGTCGGCGCAGATGCTGGGCGCCACCATCCAGGCGATCGAGGACGGCATCGCGGTGTTCGACCGCAATCGCAAGCTCAAGCACTGGAATCGCGCCTACATGGAGATGTGGCAGTTCCCTGAGAACTTCCTGCGCTCCGGCATCGGCATGGTCGAAATGCTGGAAGAGATGATGAAGAGCGGTCGCGTGCAGCTGATGATGCGCGACGACCAGGGCAACCCGACCACCGATCCGCAGATACTCGAACCTTCCGGACGCTGGCTCTATCGCCGCGTCGACGGGCGCCAGCTCTCGGTCCGCCGCATCCCGATCGGCGAGGATGGCTACATGGCGATCTGCAGCGACCTGACGGCCCAGAAGCAGCACGAGGATGAGCTGGTCAAGGCGTGGGAGCAGGCGGTCATCGCCAACCGGTCCAAGTCCGAGTTCCTGGCCAATGTCAGCCACGAATTGCGCACCCCGCTCAACGCCATCATCGGCTTCTCCGAGGTGGTCGAGCGCGAATTGTTCGGCCCGCTCGGCAACGAGCGCTATGTCAGCTACGTGCGCGACATCCGCAACAGCGGCGAGCATCTGCTGAGCCTGATCAACGACATCCTGGACCTGTCGAAGATCGAGGCCGGCCGCTTCCAGCTGCGCATGGAAGACGTCGATTGCAACGAGATCGCCCATTCCGTGGCGCGCCTGATCCGCCCGCGCACCGTCGAGCACGGCCTGACCATGGTCATGGACCTGCCGGAGGAGCCGGTGCTGCTCAATGCCGACAAGCGCGCGGTGAAGCAGGTGCTGATCAACCTGCTCTCCAATGCGGTCAAGTTCACGCCGGAGAGCGGCACCGTCACCCTGGGCTGCCAGGCGTGGGAGGATGGCGTCCAGTTCACGGTCAGCGACACCGGCATCGGCATCGACGAGAAGGAGATGCACGTCGCCCTGGCGCCCTTCGGCCAGATCGACAGCCAGTTCAACCGCAAATATGAAGGCACCGGCCTCGGCTTGCCGATCGTCAAGGGCATCGTCGAGTTGCATGGCGGCACGCTCGAGATCAAGAGCGAGCCGGGCAAGGGCACGACGGTGGTCGTGCGCTTCCCGAATCATCCGCCGGAGCAGCCCAGCGCCGAGATCGTGCCGCTGCCGCGCAAGCAAGCGGCGATCGGCCACTAGGCCCCGCAGCCTTGGCTCAATCGGCGGCGCTGCTCCGCGCCTTGCCGCCCACCATCAGCACGAATCGCCAGGACAGCAGCATGGCCGAAAGCGGCGCCAGGGCGCCGATGCCGAGCACCCATTGCGTGGCGCGCTGCACATCCGCAAAGGCCAGCTGGTCGGTCAGCCCGGCGTGATTGGCAATCACGCCGGCGCCGGCCGACCCGAAAGCGATGCCGAGCGAGCGCAACGTCGGGATGGCGCCGGCCGTCGTGGTCTGCTCGCCCTCCGGTGCATGGCGCATGGTCGCCTCGACCAGGTGCAGATTGCTGCTGCCAAGCCCGAAGCCGACGACCACATTGAGCGCGACGATCGCGGCGAAAGGCAGATCGGCGATCGCCAGCGCCATGCCGGCAAGCCCGATCAGGCACAGGACCTGGCCGATGACGATGCTGCGCAAGGCGGCCTGGCCGTGGATGTGCGAGGTGATCATCGAGGCGACGGTCCAGGACAGCGCCAGTCCGGTGACGGCATAGCCCGCCGCCTCGTCCGAGACGCCATGCAGGATCTGCATCGACAGCGGCAGATAGGCGCCGATCACCGCATGGGTGATCGAGGACAACGCCAGCACCCAGTAGGCGGTGCCCACCGGCCGGGTCAGCGACAGCGGATGGCTGGGAAACATGCGGGTCTCGCTGGCGTGGTCGAGCCGCATCGCCAGCGCCACCGCGGCGCCCGCCGCCAGCAGCAGGCCGACCTGCGCCGCGGCGAGCTTCACCTGGCCGCATAGCGCCACCGCGACCACGCCGGCGGTCATCAGCACCAGCTGCACATAGGGAAAGCGCAGGGAGCCTTCCTTGCGCGGCTTTTTCGGCAGGCGCAGGCAGGCGAGCACGAACAGCAGGACGATCGGCACGTTGATCCAGAACGCGCCGCGCCACCAGCCGGCATGGGCGAACAGGCCGCCGATGGCCGGGCCGAGCAGCGAGGCGACGCCCCAGGTGGCGGAGACCAGAGCCAGGATGCGCTTGCGCATGTGCGGCGGGAACAATTCGCTGATCAAGCCCATGGACAGGGCGATCATGGTGCCGCCGCCCAGTCCCTGCACCACGCGCGCGGCGAGCAGCGCGGCCATGCTGGGGCTGAGCGCGCAGGCCGCCGACCCGGCGGCGAAGACCAGCGCCGCGATGGCGTAGGACAGGCGGCTGCCCAGCATCTGGCGCACCGGATTGCCGGCCGCCGTGCCGACGATCGACGCCACCATGTAAAGCATGGTTGCCCAGGTGTAGTATTCCGCGCCGCCCAGCTCGCGCACCACGCGCGGCATCACCGTCGAGATGATGAAGACGTCAAGCGCGTGCAGGCCGATGCCGACATTCAGCATGACCGTGAACAGCGCCAGCCCGCCACGGAACGGGTCGAGCCATCCGGCACCCTTTGCCGGTACGCCGGCGGCGCCGTCGGTGTTTCGTGCTTGGTCCAGGATCGGCCCCCGCGGCTTGTCGGTCGATGAAGCATCGGCGCGCGCGGCGGGCGCGTCGCCACGTCTGGTTCACCGGGTTCGGTCATGCTATGCCACTCGACAATCGTTTCGTCCAGCAAGGGAGCGTTGACGCATGGCAGCCGTGCAACTGGTGCGTTTCGGCAGCAATCCGCCGCCGGTTGAAACCGGCACTCCGGCCAATCCCGTGTCCGGACAGCCGACGACGCGGGTGCAGAACTACTTCACCGATCAGAGCGGCCAGTTCTTCTCCGGAGTCTGGGAATGCACGCCCGGCAAATGGCCGGTCAGCTACAGCGAGAGCGAGTTCTGCGCCATCCTGGAGGGCAGCGCCATCCTGACCGCGGCCGACGGCAAAACGGAAAGCTTCAAGGCCGGCGACGCTTTCGTGATCCCCGCCGGCTTCGCCGGTTTCTGGGAAACGGTGACGCCGCTGCGCAAATGGTACGCGATCTTCGAGGCGAAGCAGAACTGATCGCGCTCAGCGCACGGGCGGCAATCCCGCGCTGAACGCCTTCAGCATCGAGGTGGCGATGGTGTCCAGCGTCGTCTGTTCGGCCGGGGCGCGCAGCGCCTCGGTCACCAGGCGGCGCGTCGCCTCCGGAACCGCCGACCCGGGCAGGAAACCCATGCTCCAATCGGCGAACTGGCGTCGCTTGATCGGCATAGCCACCGTCGCGATGATCCCTTCATGCGCCGGGTCGCGATGGATGCGGGCGAACAGGCCTTCCACCGCCTGGCGCGGTCCTTCAAGCGCCTGGACGAAATTGCCATCGTGGTAGAGCAATATTCCGGTGATGCCGGCTCTTGCGTTGTTGCTGCGGCAGAGCTGCAGCAGCGTCATCAGGGCCTCGTCATCATAGCGCTGCTTGGCATGGCTGAAGTAGACAAGGCTGACTAGGTCTTCCGGCATCGTCATCGCTGTTGTGAGTATCTGGTCTGGCAAGGCTGCCGCGCGGGATAAACACGGTCAAGGTGCAGGGCCTATCGCTGGGCGGCGACGGCCATGAAGTCGTCATAGAGGCGCCTGGCGCAGTCCTTGAAGCCCGGCATCAGCGGCCTGGCCTGATCGGCCAAGCGCTGCAGCGCGCCCTGGCCCTGCACCTTCTCCAGCGCGGCGGCATATTCCGGGATGCAGCCCCAAGCAGGAATCGTGTCGTCTTCCAGCTCGACGTGATATTGCGCGCTCCAGGCGCAGTTCCCGACACGCATCGCCTGCACGCGGCAGGCCGGCGAGGAGGCCAGCACCACGGCGTCCTCCGGCGGCTGCGCCACCCGCACGCCATGCCATTGCAGCGCCTTGGCGGTCAGGGGCTGACGGCCGAAAACGGCGTCGCGCTTGCCGTCCTCGGTCAGCGTTACGTCGAGAATGCCGACTTCCGGCGGCCGCTGTGGCCCGCAGGTGCCGCCCAGCGCGTCGGCCAGCAGCTGGTGGCCGAGGCACACGCCGAGGAAAGGCCGCTTGAGATCGCGGACCCAGCGACGGATCGCCTGTTTCTCGGGCACCAGCCAGGGATGCTCATCGACGTCCCAGACATCCATCGGCCCGCCCATGACCCAGAGCGCATCATAGCGGTTGAAATCGGGAATCGCCTGGCCCTCGTCGAGTTCCACCGCGTCCCAGGCGATGCCGTCGGCGCGCAGGAAATCGCGGAAGATGCCGGGATGTTCCACGGCGACGTGCTGGAAGACGAGAATGCGCATGGCCCGGGCCCCCGATGGACGAGAGCCGAATTCTGATATGGCCGGCAGCCGCTGGCAATCCCGCCGCGCGTCAGCCTTTCGCCCCGGCGTCAGCCACTAGCCCCTGGCGTCAGCCACTAGCCCTGGCGTCAGCCCTTCGCTTTCGTGCTGAAGATCACCGCCATGACGCCGCCCTTGATGAAGGGCAACAGGACCAGGCTCAGGATCAAGGTCAGCCCGCACCAGAACGCGGCCTGGCCCCAGAGCGGCACGTCGAGGAACCGCCACGCGGCCATGTAGAGGCCGACCATGACGTGGCCGACGATGAACAATGTGAAATAGGGCGGCGCGTCGTCGGAGCGCAGGGGCTCGAACTCCATGCCGCAACTGGTGCAGGCATGGGCGACAGACAGATAGCCGGAGAACATCTTGCCCTGGCCGCAGCGCGGGCAGCGGCGGCACAACCCGCTCCACAGGCTCTGCATGACCCCAGGATTTCTAGGTGATTGATATGGCATGGCGCAAATCTGTCCTCCAGGAATGAGGATACAGTTAAGTTTCCCGCCGACCCGGCGCAATGCGCCAATCCGTCGCGATTGCGACTTACAGGCGCTCCAGCTGGTCCTGGAACTTCAGCCGCGCCTTGTCGTAGTTGTCGGCCCACCAGCCGTTGCTGACCACAGCCTGCTGCGCCAGGTTCCCCGGCTGGGTCGGATCGATCGGCCGCAGGTTCTCCGGCATCGCCTTGGTCGCTTCGGGATTGGACGGGCCGAGGCCGCGCAGCAGGGTGAGCTCGATCTGCCGACGCGGCTGCTGCATGCCGGCGATCAGGTCGAAGGCGGCATTGCCGCCGGGATTCTTCTTCGGCACCACCCACATGCCGGGACAGAGCAGGCCCTGCTGGAAGGTCCAGGCGATCTTGCCTTCGCTCTCGCCGCCGATCTGCGCCGCACGGGTGTGCCAGATGCAGGCCATGCTGACCGTGCCGTCGATCAGCATCTGCCGCGCATGCTCGCCGGTCTCCCAGACCGTGAGATCCTCGCCCAGCGTGGCCAGCTTCGCCACGGTGGCGTCGATATCCAGCGGATAGAGCTTGTCCGTGGCAGCACCGCCGGCCATCGCCGCCGCCTCGAAGCCGCCGATCATCCAGCGCCAGACCGCGCGCTTGCCCGGGAACTTCTTGCGGTCGAAGAAGTCGGCCCAGCTCTGCGGCGGCCGGTTGGCATAGGTCTCCGCATTGTAGGCCAGCACGAAGGAATAGGTGTAGCCGGCCACCGCGTGCTCGGTGACGAAAGGCAGCATGACCTGGTCGCGGTTGACCTTCTTGTAGTCAATGACGCTGAGCGCGCCGGCATTGGCGAGGCGCACGGCGACATAACCGTCGACGTCGCAGACGTCCCAGTCGACCTGGTTCTGGTCGACCATCGCCTTGATCTTGCCTTCCGAGGGCCCGGTGCCGTCGAACAGCACCTTGATCCCGGTCTCGTTGCTGAACGGCTTGGCGAAGGCTGCGGTCAGGTCCTTGATCTCGGCGGCGCCCCAGGTGGCGATGGTGAGCTCGCTGGCCTGCTGCGCCAGCGCGGCGCGTGGATAGGCGTGCAACAGGCTTGCGGTGCCGAGACCGCCCAGGAACGTGCGGCGGGTCAGGGCGGGGGACATCGAAATGCGGTCCTGGGTCATCTCGTCGGGCCAGAATCAGAAAGCCGGGTGATCAAGAGATAGCATCGCCCGCCATCCTTGACACCCGGCTTTCTGGGCCAGGAACCGCCGATCAGCGCATCGTCGGCATGATGAACTCGGCGCCCGAGCGGATGCCGGTCGGCCAGCGCGAGGTGACGGTCTTCAGCTTGGTGTAGAAGCGCACGCCCTCGGGGCCGTGCATGTGATGATCGCCGAACAGCGAGCGTTTCCAGCCGCCAAAGCTGTTGAACGCCATCGG
>JBGAGP010000062.1:0-27523 GCA_044226685.1 Dongiaceae bacterium | reverse complement strand
ACGGCGGTCGGCGGATTGCCGGCGGTGACGCGCGCGCGCAAGGCCGTCATCGCCTGCTCGCCGCCGCCGCCCGCGACCGGCATGTCCTGCCAGGTCACGCCTTCCTTCTCGAGGTCCTGCTTCAGCACGTTGAGCGCCGCCGCTTCGCCGCCCGACGTCCACCAATGCAGCACCTCGACCGACTCTTCCGCCATCGCCGCCGCCGAGAAGAAGGCGAGGCCGGTGACGAGTGCCGTGCCGGTCATCAATTTCTTCAAGTTCATCTAATCCTCCCACTGTCAGTCCAGATTGGATGGATCGTTGGGGTCCATCCGGTTGCCCGCAGCACGCTCTTGCGTTCCGGGGAAGTCATCGCGCCATTGCGGCCCGATGCGCATTGCCGTAGGCCCGGCCGCGCGGCGCGGGCCGCCCGGCGGGACTTGATTGACCGTAGCCGCCCGAGGGCGGCTCTGCAAAGGCTTCGCTCAACCGGGCGCTGTTGCCATCGGGAACCGGCACCGGAATTTCCTACCGAGCAAGACACGTTCCTGCGATTACAGGCAGCCCCGTTTTCGGTCAGGTTTTTCGCGATGCACATCGCCTAGCGTCCCTCGAATCCTGGCTTGCGCTTCTCGCGGAAAGCGGCGACGCCTTCCTTGAGATCGGCCGTGGCGGCGATCATGGCGCTGGCGAGAATCTCCACCGACGCGGATTGCTCTTCGCCTTCCGCTGCGTTGATCATCAGCTTCGCCGCCTGCACCGCGGCAGGACCGCGCGCGGCAATGGCCTGCCCCATCTCGCGCGCGGCATCGAGGCCGATCCCCGCCGCGACGACGCGGTCGACCAGGCCCGCTGCCAGCGCGTCCTCCGCGCTCAGCATCTCGCCGCCCAGCGACAAGCGGCGGACCAGCTGCGCGCCGAAGCGGCGCACCAGGCGCTGCGTGCCCGACCAGCCCGGCACCATGCCAAGCCCGGTTTCCGGCAAGCCCAGTTTGATGCCGCTCTCGGCGATGCGGAAATCGCAGGCCCCGGCCAGCTCCAGGCCGCCGCCGAAAGCATGGCCGCTCAATACGGCGATGCTGGGCAGGCGCAGCCGCGCCAGGCGGTCGAAAGTGCGGTGGCCCTGCTTCACCCAACCATGGGCGAAATCCAGCGGCGACAGGGCGGCCCAGGCGGCGATGTCGCCGCCGGCACAGAACGCCTTGCCCTCGCCCCGGAGCAGCATCACCCGCGCGTCCTTGGCATCCTCGATGCGGTCGAAGGCATCCTCCAGCCCGACCAGCATCGCCTGGTCGAGCGCGTTCAGCTTTTCCGCCCGGTCGAGGGTGACGATGGCGAGCGCGCCCTCGAAGGCGAGCTTCACGCGCGGGTCGATGAGGTCCTCACTCATGGCCGTTCCCGATCTTGGCAACGCCGTTCAGCGTCAGGCCCAGCTTCTCCGCCTTGAACAAGGCGGCCGGCATCGTCCGCAGATTGCCGGCGACCTTCAGCTCGAAACCAGCCTGGGCCAGCACGTCGCGCTGCAGGTCGATGCCGGGGGCGATCTCGGTGACCGTCACGCCATCCTTGGCCAGGCTGAGCACGCAGCGCTCGGTCACGTAGGTGATCTCCTGCCCCAGCTCCCGCGCGCGGCGGCCGGAGAAGGAGACATGCTCGACCTCCGGCACCAGCTTCTTCACCTTGCCTTCCTTCAAGACGTGGACCTTGCCGTCCTCGATGCGCACATCGGCGCCGGCCACCAGCGGGCCGGAGAACACGATCTTCTTCGCCCGCGCGGTGATGTCGACGAAGCCGCCCGCCCCCGCCGTCACATGCGGCCGGGCCGAGAGCTTGGAGACGTTGACCGAGCCGTCCCGGTCGATCTGCAGGAAGGAGAGCAGCGAGGCGTCGAAGCCGCCGGCCTGGAAATAAGTGAACTGGTGCGGCGACGGCATGATGGATTCGGCGTTGGACGAGCAGCCGAAGGCGAATTCGAGCAGCGGCACGCCGCCCACCGCCCCCTGCTCGATCACCCAGGTGACGGCGCCGTGCTGGCCCTCTTCCAGCAGGATGCGCGGCACGTTGGCGGAGATGCCGAAGCCGATATTGACCGCCATGCCGGCCTTCAGCTCCAGCGCCACGCGGCGCGCGATCGCCTTCTGCAGGTTGAATTCGGGGATCGAGAAGGAGGAAAGCGGCCGGAACACCTCGCCCGAGATCGCCGGGTCGTATGGCGTCTGGGTGGTCTGCAGCTGGTCCGGTGCGACCACGACATAGTCGACCAGGATGCCCGGCACCCGCACATCCTGCGGCTTGTGGGTGCCGGCCTGGGCCAGGCGCTTCACCTGGGCGATGACGATGCCGCCATTGTTGCGCGCCGCCATCGCCTGCTCCAGCGCACCGAGGAAGGCGCCCTCGTGCTCGAAAGTCAGATTCCCCCGCTCGTCCGCCGTGGTCGCGCGGATGATGGAAAGCTGCGGCACGATGGCCGGGAAATAGAGCCAGGTGTCGCCGTCGAACTCCACCTTGCGCACGATGGGCTCGGCGGCCGCGCGGGCGTTCATGGCGCAGCCTTGGCGCGCCGGGTCGACGAAGGTGTCGAGACCGACCTTGGTCAGGGTGCCCGGCCGTTTTGCCGCCGCCTCGCGGTGCATGTCGAACAGGATGCCGGAAGGGATATTGTAGGCGGCGATCTCATTGGCGCCGATCATCTGCCAGATCTTCGGCGGCTCCGCGCTGGAGGGGCCGGAGGGATAGGACCCGCAGAGCGTCTTCTTCAACAGGCCCTTCTGCGCCAAGTGGTCGATGCCCTTGATGCCGTACATGTCGCCGGCGGCGATGGGGTGCAGGGTGGTGATCTCGCGCGGGTGCCCGGTCGCCGCGAAGCGCGCGCCGATCGCGCCCAGGACCGCATCGGGACAACCGAGGCCGCTCGACGAAGACACCGAGACGATCATCCCGTCCTCGATCAGCTGTGCCGCATCCTCGGCCGAAACCACCTTCACCATCTTCCGCAACCCTCACAAACCTGGATCGATCTTGACGACGCGGCCGGTCTTCGCCGCTTCCATCGTCGCCACGCCGGCCGCCAGCGACCACACGCCGTCCTCGCCGCTTGCCGCCGGCTGGCCTTCGCCGCGCATCGCCGCATGGAACGCCCTGAGCGAGCGCTCATAGAGATTGTCCGGCGCCAGCGGCAGCTGTTCCTCGCCCTTCTCGGTGCGCAGCGTGACGCTGCCGATCGGCCGCTGGGTCATCACGTCGCGGCCGATCAGCGAGCCCTCGGTGCCGTGGACCTCGATGCCGGTGCTGGCGTATTTCGTGGTGAAGCCGTCATGGGTCTGGGCGATCAGGCCCGAGCCGAAGCGGAACACGGCCATCGCCGCATCCTCGAGGCCCGCCGACGCCATCCCGCCGGACTGCGCCAGCGCCGTCACCTCGACCGGATTGTCGTCCAGGATGAAGCGCAGGGTGTCGACGTCGTGCACGGTGATGTCGAGGATGACGCCGCCGCCGGCTTCCGGCTTGGTGATGCGCCAGCCCTGCAGATGCGGCGGCAGATAGACCGCGTGGAACACCCGCGCCGAGAGCGGCGTGCCGATCCGCCCGGCCTTGATCGCCGCGCGGATGGCGCCGTGGCTGGCGGCGTTGCGCAGATGGTGGTTGGTGCCCATGACGACGCGGGCGGCGCGGCAGGCCTCGACCATCTCGCGCGCGTCATCCACCTTGAGCGCCAGCGGCTTCTCGCACAGCACGTGCTTGCCGGCCGCCGCCGCCGCCAGGGTCTGTTCCTTGTGCAGCTCGTTGGTGGTCGAGATATAGACCGCGTCGACCTTGGGATCGGCCAGCAGCGCGTCGAGGCTGTCATAGGCCCTGGGAATGGCATTGGCGTTGGCATAGTCCTGCGCCCGCGCGGCGGAGGAGCTCATCACCGCGACCACCTCGGCGCCCGTTTGCGCGCGGATCGCGCCGATCACCCATTCCTTGGCGATGGTGCTGGCGCCGATCAGGCCCCAGCCGAAGGTCGTCTTGCTCATGCCCGCTTCTCCATCCGCGGCCGCGTAGCGCCGCCGCAGCTGTCCCGAATGACCAGGTGCACCGCACCGACATGCTCCTCGACGATGTTGCGCCCGGCCTCGATCATCTTCAGCACGGTCTGCGCCGCGCGCTCGCCAAGCCCCATGGAATCGACCGCGATGGTGGTGAGCGGCGGGTCGGCATGCACCGCCTCCTGCACATCGTCGAAGCCGATGACGCCGAAATCGCTTCCCGGCTGCAGGCCGCGGCGGCGCAAGGCGAGGCAGACGCCGAAGGCGACGATGTCGTTGAAGCAGAGTGCTGCCGTCGGCGGCTCGCGATGGCTGAGCGCGCTTTCCAGCGCCGAGACGCCGCCGTCGCGGGTCGGCGCCGTGGCGATGTTGAAGGCGCGGTCGGGATCGAGCCCGGCGTCGCCCAGCGCCGCGCGGAACCCGTCCAGGCGCTCGCCGCGGACCACCGAATCCGCGTAGCCGCCGAGGAAGGCGATGCGGCGATGGCCGAGTTCCACCAGCCGCTCCACCGCGAGGCGGGCGCCGCGCCGGTTGTCCGGCACCACCGATGAAATGCGGGCACCCGGCAGCCGGCGCATCGCCAGCACCACCGGCACGCCGGCCGCCTGCAGCCCGTCCAGCGCGTCCGAGGGTGTGCCGCGCGCCGGCGAGATGATGAGGCCGGCGACGCCCTGCTCGCGCATCAGCTTGATGACCTCGGCCTGGCGCACCGGGTTCTCCGCCGTGTTGGCGATGAACGGCACGTAGCCGGCGGATTGGAAGCTGCGCTCGATCCCCACCGCCAGCTCGGCGAAGAACGGGTTGGTGAGGTCGTTGATGATCATGCCGACGATGTTGGAGCGCGCCCGGCGCAGATTGGCGGCGCCGCGGTTGTAGACGTAGCCGAGCTCGCGGATGGCGGCGTTGACCCGGTCGCGGGTCTCCGGATGCACGGCCTCGCTGCCCTTCAGCACCAGCGACACGGTGGATTTCGAGACTCCCGCGGCCGCGGCAATCTCGATGATCGTCACCCGGTCCTTGGCCTTGCGCTGCGCCACCAGCCGCTCCCAGTTCGCCTTGCGGGCTTTCCCCGCTTTTGTTGGAACGTTCTAGTTTCTTCCGAGGCGGTTGTCAATCCAGGCCTAGCATCACCACTCCGCACCGTCCTGACTGACCCTCAGGTCAAGCATAATCTTCTGTATTATCACAGTAAATTCCGAAACAGTGTGGCGTTCCGGCGCGCGCCAGGGCGCCATCGCGCGAGCGCAGATTCCCCTTGAAAAACTGGAACGATCCAAATATTGATCGGCGATCGGATTTTCCAGGATCGCGGCGATGTCCAGTCTCCTGCTTCCCGACACTGCCGGCCGGCTGGCGCCCTACACGCTCAGCGGCCGGCCGATAGCCGCACCTGCCGGCCGGTCCTGGCCGCGCATCGCCTATGCCGCCGCCCATGTCGTCGCCGACCCGCTTGCCACCAGCGATCCCTGGGGCCGCGTCGCCGTGGACTGGGATTCCACCATGGCCTATCGCCGGCATCTCTGGGGCCTCGGCTTCCGCATCGCCGAGGCGATGGACACCTCGCAGCGCGGCATGGGCTTCGACTGGGCCAACGCGCAGGAATTGATCCGACGCTCCCTCGCCGAAGCGCGCGGCATCCCCGGCGCCGACCTCGCCAGCGGCGCGGGCACCGACCACCTGGCGCCGGGCAGCGCCAGGTCGCTCGCCGACGTCGCCGCCGCGTATGCGGAGCAGGTCGGCTTCGTCGAGGGCCAGGGCGGCCGCGTCATCCTGATGGCGAGCCGCGAGCTGGCCCGCATCGCCCGCGGCGCCGACGACTACCTCCAGGTCTATGGCGAGATCCTGCGCCAGGCCTCGCGGCCGGTGATCCTGCACTGGCTGGGCGCGATGTTCGATCCGGCGCTGGCCGGCTATTGGGGCTCGGCGGACGATGCGGTCGCCGCGGAGACGGTGCTGCAGCTCATCAACGCCCATGCACCGAAGATCGAGGGCATCAAGATCTCGCTGCTCGACGCCGGCAAGGAGATCGCCTTCCGCCGCCGCCTGCCCAACGGCGTGCTCATGTTCACCGGCGACGACTTCAATTACCCCGACCTCATCGCCGGCGACGCGCAGGGTTATTCCCATGCGCTGCTCGGCATCTTCGACGCCATCGCGCCGGCCGCGGCCGCGGCGCTGGGCGCGCTCGGCGCCGGCGACATGGCCGCCTACCGCGCCGCCTTCGACCCGACCGTGCCGCTGTCGCGCCGGATCTTCGAGGCGCCGACCCAGTACTACAAGGCCGGCATCGTCCTCCTCGCCTGGCTGAACGGCTTCCAGCGGCATTTCACCATGCTGGGCGGCATGCAATCGGCGCGCGGCATCCTGCACTACGCCGACATCTTCCGCCTCGCCGACCAGGCCGGCCTGCTGCGCGACCCGGACCTGGCGCGGGCCCGCATGGCCGCACTGCTCCACCTGCACGGGGTCGGTTGAAGCGGCCGGTCTCGTTGCAGGAATCACAACTCATCAGCACTGCTGTGGTTGTGCCGAAATCACGCCCAACCGGCGCCTTGCCCCCACGCCGAACGGGTTTCCTGCGTCGAATCCGCGCCATTTTGCCGCAAACCGCGGCGTCATTACGCTCTCTTAACTAACACTCGCGCAAATTAATCGCAGATCAGGTCAACCTATCTGCGCTAGGGGAAACCACCATGAGTGTCCGATTCACAATCGGTCGCGCCGTTGGGCTATTCGGCTTTGTCGTCACGCTGGGCTGCGTCGCGATTCTGCTGGCCAACATGACCGCCATCAGCCAGCTGAAAGTCGGCGGGCCGATCTATCGCCAGATCGTCCTCGGCAAGGATCTCATCGCCGACATCCTGCCGCCGCCCGAATACGTCATCGAGGCGTATCTCGAATCCACGCTCGCGCTGAACGACCCGTCCGGCGTCGCCGCGCGCAAGGAGCGCCTGGGCCAGTTGCGCAAGGACTACGACCTGCGCCACCAGTACTGGATCGACACCGAATTCGCGCCGGACATCCAGAAGCTCCTGGTCGAGGATTCCCATGTCGAAGTGATGAAGTTCTGGGACGCGATCGAGCAGCGGTTCCTGCCCGCGCTGGAGCGCGGCGACATGGATGCCGCGCGCACCGCCTATGCCGAGCTCGCCGCCGCCTACACCGCGCATCGCGCCATCATCGACAAGATCGTCGCCGACACCAACGACTTCAATGCGGCGACCGAGGTCACCGCGGCAGAAGACGAGACCTTCTTCACCATCACCACCTGGACCGTCGGCGGCGTGGTGCTGGCGCTCGTCATCGGCGGCGTGCTGGCCATCGGCTACGGCGTGACCCGGCCGGTGACCCGGATGACCGCGGTGATGAAGGAGCTGGCCGCCGGCCACCTCGACATCCAGATCCCCTCCGCCGGCCGCAAGGACGAGATCGGCTCGATGGCCCAGGCCGTCGACGTGTTCCGCCGCAACGCCATCGAGGCGGAGCAGATGCGCCAGCGCCAGGAAGAGGACCGCCGCGTCTCCGAAGAGGAGAAGCATGCGGCGCTGGAAGCCATGGCCCAGACCGTCGAGCAGGAGACCCGCAAGGCGGTCGACGCCGTCTCGCAGCTGACCCAGCAGATGTCGGCCAACGCCGATCACATGGCGACCTCCGCCGCAGCCGTCAGCGACAACAGCCAGACCGTCGCCAAGGCCTCCGAGAACGCGCTCAACAACGCGCAGACCGTCGCCGCGGCCTCCGAGGAACTCAGCGCTTCGATCCGCGAGATCGCCGGCCAGGTCAGTTCGGCGCGCAACGTCACCATGGATGCGGTCAAGGCCTCGAGCGAGGCCGAGGCAACCATCGCCAAGCTGTCCGATTCGGTGCGCAGCATCAGCGCGGTGACGCAGCTCATCAACGACATCGCCAGCCAGACCAACCTGCTGGCGCTCAACGCCACCATCGAGGCGGCGCGCGCCGGCGAGGCGGGCCGCGGTTTCGCCGTGGTCGCCAACGAGGTCAAGTCGCTCGCCAACCAGACCGCCAGTGCCACCGGCGACATCACCAACCAGATCAACGAGATCCAGTCGGCCACCGACCTGGCGGTGAACGCGGTGCGGACGATCACCGAATCGATCCGCAGCGTGGAAGGCGTGTCCTCGGCCATCGCCGCGGCGATCGAGGAGCAAAGCGCCACCACCAGCGAGATCGCCCGCAACGTCGTGCAGACCTCGGAAGCCTCGCAGGAAGTGGCGACGCGCATCGCCAGCGTGTCGAGCGAAGCCAGCGCCACGGGCGCGCGCGCCGACCAGGTGCGCAAGCTCTCGGGCGACGTGGCCGGCGGCATCAACGATCTGCGCGAGACGCTGATCCGTGTCGTCCGCACCTCGACCCACGAGGTCGACCGGCGCCAGTGGCAACGCCACGAAATCAACCGCCCGGCGCGCCTCGCCTTCGCCGGCCATACGCAGGCGGTCGAGCTGCTCAACTGCTCGGCCGGCGGTGCCTTGATCCGGGGCAGCTTCGACGACCTCGTCGTCGGCAGCACTCTGGAGCTGGCCATCGACGGCGTCGGCGCCAGGTTGGCCGGCACGGTGCGCCAGATCGGCGACGGCCGCATCCATGTCATGTTCAATCTCTCGGAAGAGGCCGCGCGCGGCCTCGACCAGCAGCTGCGCGGATTGTCCTCCCGCGGGGCTCCGCGCGCGCTGTCGGCGTAGGGCGCCTTCCTTTCCCGGGCCTAACAGGGGAACGTGATCCGGTCCCACGCGATCGGATCACGTGACCGCTTTCCCGCCGCTCAGCGCGGCGGCTTGGCGCGCTCCGCCAGGGTCACGACATTGCCGGCCGCGTTGGGGCCGCTGGAATTCGCCGGCTGCAGCAAGGTCGGCAGGCGGTGGCGCTCGACCTTCGCGCCGCTTTCGCGGGCATGCAGCACCGTGCGCACGGCGATGTCGGCGATGGCGGCGATCGGCTGCGCCACCGTGGTCAGGCGCGGCGTCACCAGCTTGGCGAGCGTGATGGCGTCGAAGCCGACGATGGAGACATCGCCGGGTACCTTCAAGTCCAGATCGGCTGCCGCGCGCAGGGCACCGATCGCCTGCTGGTCGGAACTGGCGAAGATCGCGCTCGGCCGGTCGGGCCGCGCCAGCAGCTTCAGCGCCGCCTCATAGCCGCAATCGTAGTCGAAGCGCGCCACCACCGTGTCGGCGGCGAGGTCGAGGCCGCTCTCGGCATAGAGGGGTGCCGCGACGTGGCGATAGCCGTCATAACGCTCACGCGCGACGGAAAGATGCTTCGGCCCGGCGATGCAGCCGATGCGACGATGGCCGAGCGAGACCAGGTGCTGCACCACCGAGATGGCGCCGCCGCGATGATCGCATTGCACCACGGAGAAGCCGCGCAGCGGCCGGTCGACCAGCACGATCGGCACCTTCACGTCGCGCGGCAGGCTCCGGGTTTCCTCGCACGGCACGATCAGCAATCCATCGACCTGGCGCGCGGCGAGCGCCTTGATGTAGTTCGCCTCGGCCTTCGGGTCGTCGTTGGAATTGGCCAGCATCACCGTGTAGTCGATGCCGGCCGCCACCTGCTCGACCTGCTTGGCGAGTTCGCCGAAGAACGGGTTGGTGACGTCGGGCAGGATCAGGCCGATGGAATGGGTGCGGCTGGAGCGGAGCGCGCGGGCCAGCGCGTTGGGCTGGTAGTTGAGCTGCGCGGCGGCGGCCAGCACGCGCTCGCGCAGTTGCGGCGTCACTGCCGGGTTGTCGTTGATCACCCGCGACGCGGTGCCGAGCGAGACACCCGCCAAACGCGCCACGTCGCCGATCGATGCCATGCCATTCTCCTCTGCCCGACGAAGGCTACCCGGCCGGTGGCGATTTGTCACCGCCGCGCATTAACCAAGACGCGCGCGGGAATCGCCTTTTGCCCGGGGTGCCGTATGATGAGCACCATGCTTCGACTGGCGATCCACGCTTCCGCATCTCGCAATGCCGCCGCGGCGCTGGCCCTGGCGCTCGTCGGTTCCGGCTGCGCCGGCGACGGCTATGTTCCGCGCGGTGGCGAAACGGCATCGCAGCAAGCCTATGCCGCCGACCTCGACGACTGCAAATCCGCCGCCCTGTCCGGCCGGGCCGGTGCGGCCGGCGAAGGCTTCCTGGCCGGCGCGCTGATTGGCGCCGCCAATGGCGCCGCCGCCGCCGCGCATGGCCGCGCCGATCTGGGTGCTGCGATCGGCGCCGGCATCGGCGCCATCATCGGCTTCACCGAGGGCCTCGCCTGGTCGCGCGAAGACTCGGTCGACGCCTGCATGCACCGCAAGGGCTATCGCCGCGCCTGAGATCAATCAGGTTGGGCCGGTCAGGCCAGGCTTGCCGTCACGATCGCGGCGACGATACCGACGATGGAGACCAGGATCATCGCCGCGACCAGCCCGCGGCGGTAATCGGAGCTGCCGATTGCCAGCGCCATGCCGCCCTTGACGATGGTGTTGCTGATGGTGGCGATGACCAGGGCCGCCACCGCGATCGCCGTCGCGCCGCCATCATGGGCGTATTGGCTCATCGACAGGGTGATGGCGTCGACATCGGTGGTGCCGGCCAGCGCCGCAACCAGCAGCAGCCCTTCGCCGCCCGACCAGGAATCGCCGACGATCCGCACCACCAGCAGGATGGCCGCATAGACCAGCCCGAACTTCACCGCCTGGGTCAGGCTGAACGGGGTGGCGATGACAAGCTCGGCGGCGGGTTGCGCCGTGGCCCCGCTCGTGGCGCGCTCGCGCCAATGCAGGCCGACGGCCAGCCCGGCCGTGGCAAGGCCCATCGCCAGCATCGACGGCGCCAGTCGGGGCAGCAGCGCCGGGCTGACCGCGAAGGCGATCACCAGCACGCGCGCGAACATGATGGTCCAGGACAGCAGCGTGCCGGAGACCAGGCTCTGCGCCGCCGCCCGGCTGGCGAGCCCGCGGCTTTGGCGCGAGAAGGCGAGCGTGGTCGCGGTCGATGACACCAGGCCCCCGGTGATGCCGGTGATCGCAGCGCCCCGGCCGGGGCCGAGCCAGCGCGTCGCCACGTAGCCCACCATCGACAGCGCCGAGATGAGCACCACGAACAGCCAGAGCTGGCGCGGGTTCAGCGCCTGCCACGGGTCCAGTGCGTGGTTGGGCAGCAGCGGCAGCACGATGAAGGTGGCGATCAGCAGCCGCAGCCCGGCGAAGATGTCGTCCCAGCCGAACTTGTCGATCAGCCCGTGCAGCGGCTGCTTGTAGGCCAGCACCGCCGCGGCGAAGATGCCGAGGCCGACGGCGAGCTCCGGCTGGCCCAGGGTGGCGAAGCCGCCGAGCAGCGTGACGCCGATCCCCGCCAGCTCGGTCGTCAGGCTGAGCGATTCCTTGCGCGCCATCTCCGCCATCAGGAACCCCGCCACCACCGTCAGGCTGGCGAAGCCGAGCACCACCAGCAGCGGCACCATCGAATTGTAGCTGGCGGAAAGCAGGCCGCCGAGCGCGCCCAGCATGGCCAGCAGGATGAAGGTGCGCAGGCCGCCGATCATCGGCTCGGTGGTGCGGCGCTTCTCGCGCTCGATGCCGATCAGCGCGCCGATCAGGATGGCGATGGCGAAATTACGGATGGTAATCAGGTCGAGATTGAGTTCGTCCATCGCATCCTCACGGGCGCCTGGCGGCGCCATCCGGCCGGAACTCCACCGCCGCCGCCGCCAGGACCAGAACGGTTCCGGCCGCTTCGCGCCAGGCGAAGCCCTGGCCCGCCCATAATGCGGCGGAGCCGACGCCGACGCAAACCTCGGCCATGAAAATGAGCGTGGTGCGCGCCGGCGAAAGCCGCCCTCCGGCCCACAGCGACAGCACCCAGAGCGGCAGCACGAACAACAGGCCCGCCACCAGGATCCAGGGCAAGGCTCCGATCAGGATCGCCACCGACGGAAACGCGGCCGATTCCAGCGTCATCGCCAGGATCGCGGCGCCCGCCAATGCTCCCAAGGCCAGGGCGGCGGATTGCGCGGCGAGGCCCTCCCCGTCGCGCCGGAAGACGAACAGCAACCCGACCGACCACAGGATGCCCGAGAGCAGCGCCAGGATATCGCCCAAGGCGATGTGGAAATCTGGCGTGAGTCCGATGCCGAGGATTGCCAGCAGGCCCGCCGCGCCGAGCGCCAGCGACGCGGCGCGGCGCAGAGTGAACCTCTGGCGCAGGACGAAGACCTCCAGCAGCGTGCCCCAGACCGGGGCGATGTAGAACAGCAGGATCGCCCGCGCCACCGTGGTCGTGGTCAGGCTCGCGGTGTAGCAGGCATAGGCAATGCCGATCAGCGCGCCGATCCACAGCAGGTCGCGCCGGTCCCGCCCCCGTGCACGGACCACCGCCGGCAGCGCCGGGATCAGCGGCAGCCCGGCGACGAACACGACGGCCAGGGTGATCCACAATCCGGAGATTCCGCAACGCGCGATCGCCAGCAGCGGCATCCAGCCGAAGCCGGAAATGATTGCGGCGAGCAGCACGCCCAGGGTCGGCAGCGCTGCGTTCAACCGGCCAAATGCCAAACCGACCCCCAATGCGCCGCGGTCTCGAAACCGCCCCCGATTCGGGGCGGACACCGGATAGACTTAGCCGATCGGGAGTCTGGCGGCCAAGGCGCGCATGCCTAGCGGAGAAAGCGAAACGGGCCGGCCAGTTGCCCGGCCGGCCCGCACAATCGACTGAAGAAACGCCTTAGCGCCGCGCCAGCTTCCAGCAGCCGGGCAGCAGCAGGGTGGCGAGCGCCACCTTGGTCGGCTCGGAATAGATGAAGGGCATCAGCCCGAACTCGACCGCCTTCTCGACGCCGATCAGGCTCGACAGGTACGCCAGGCCGAAGGCGAAGATGATGATCGTGCCAAGGACGAAAGAAACCGCCGCCGTGGCGAGGTTGCGGCCGTAGCCACGCTCGGCCAGGTAGCCCGTCACCAGGGCCGCCACCACGAAGCCGGCGAGATAGCCGGCGGTCGGACCGGACAGCACGGCGAGGCCGGCGCCGAAATGCGCGAAGACCGGCAGGCCGACGGCGCCCTCGGCGATATAGGCGACGAGCGTGGCGCCGCCGAGGCGCCAGCCATAGGTGGCGCCGATCATCAGCACCACAAAGGTCTGCATGGTCATCGGCACCGGAATGAACGGCACCTGGATCTGCGCCGAGATGGCCAGCAGCACGGTTCCGAGCAGCACCAGGGCAATCTGGTGCAGGCGGCTGGTCGCCGTGCGGGTCCAAAGGGCGGCAGCGAGGGTCGTATGCATGAACGAGAACTCCCTGTTGCAAGGCCGCGCGGATCATACCAAGAGCCCGCGCCGCCCGCCTAGTAGCCCCGAAATCCCCGTTTCGCCAGTGAAAAACGCTGGATGGACCCTAGCGGGCATCCGCCAGGATCAGGTCGGCGCCCTTTTCGCCCACCATGATCGAGGGGGCATTGATATTGCCCGAGGTCACGGTTGGGAACACGGAAGCGTCGACCACGCGCAGGCCGTCGAGGCCATGGAATTTCAGCCGGTGATCCACCGCAGCGTCGCGCGCATCCGGCCCCATCCGTGCCGTGCCGCAGGGGTGGAAGACCGAATAGGTGCGCGCGCGGATGTCCGCCACGATCTCGTCGTCGGTCGCCAGCGGCCTCCCGGGCTTCAGCTCTTCCTTGATCATGCCCTTCATCGTCGGCGTGGCGGCCAGGCGGCGCAGGAACTTCGCCCCGGTGAGCATCTCCTCAACATCGTGGTTGGTCGACATGAAGTTGGGCTGGATCGCCGGCGCCGCGTGCGGGTCGGCCGACTTGATGTGGACATGGCCGCGGCTGGTCGGCCGGCAGGGCGAGATGCTCATGATGAATCCCGAATAGGGGTCGACCCCGGTCAGCTTGCGCACGCCAGCCGGCGCCTTCTCGTAGGTGAGCGGCGAGAAATAGAGCTGGATGTCGGGCCGCTCGGAGTCCGGCCGCGCGCGGATATAGCCGCCGCCCTGGTTGACGCTGAGCGACATCGGCCCGCGCCGCGTCAGCACGTATTGCATTCCCGCCAGCAGCTTGCCCCACCAGGGATGAAAGACGTCGTTGAGGCTGGGCATGGTCGATTTGTAGGTGTGGTCGAAGCAGAGATGGTCCTGCATGTGGTTGCCGACCGCCTCGTTCGCGTGCTGCACGGCGACGCCATGCTGGCGCAGCAGCTCCGCCGGCCCGATGCCGGACAGCTGCAGCAATTGCGGCGTGTTGATGGCGCCGAGCGACAGGATCACCTCGCGGCCTGCGCGCGCCTCCAGCCTCTGTCCGCGCTGCTCATAGGCGATGCCGGTGGCGCGCCTGCCCTCGAACAGGATGCGCGTCGCATGGGCATCGGTCTCGACGCGCAGATTGGGCCGCTTCAGCGCCGGCCACAGATAGGCGCGCGCGGAGGACGCGCGCAGGCCGTTGCGCGTGGTGGTGAGCTGGTAGTAGCCGACACCCTCGATGGTCTCGCCGTTGAGGTCGCGGGTAAAGGTCAGCCCCGCTTCCTGTCCGGCCTTCACGTAGAGATGGGTGAGCGGGTGCACCTCCTTGGAGATGTCGCTCACCTGCAGCGGGCCGCCGGCGCCGTGCCACTTGCCCTCGCCCAGCGCGTGATCTTCCATGCGCTTGTAGACCGGCAGGACATCCGACCAGCCCCAACCGGGATTGCCCAGCGCCGCCCAGTCGTCGAAATCGCCGGCCTGGCCGCGCGAATAGACCATGGCGTTGATCGAGCTCGACCCGCCCAGCACCTTGCCGCGCGGCACGTAGTTGGTGCGGTCCATCAGGCCGGGGATCGGCTCCGACTGGTACATCCAGTTGTACTGGTTGTTGTAGTAGGTCTTGCCGTAGCCGATCGGCACCTGGATCCAGAAGCGCCGGTCGGACGGCCCCGCTTCCAGCAGGAGCACCTTGTGTTTGCCGCTTTCGCTCAGCCGGTTGGCCAGCACGCAGCCCGCCGAGCCCGCGCCGACGATGATGTAGTCGTATTCCGCCGTCATGATGACCGTTTTGTGACAACCCAGGATGCCGGGATTTATAGCATCTTCCGAAGTCCAGGCGATCCTTCCGCCGACACACGCCCCTCCGTCAGCGAACTTGGGTCGGCGGGACGCTTCGGCTAGGATGCCGCGCCTTTCGTTTGGGGAACATCATGAAGATCAAGACGCTGGAGACCTTCTGCAACCAGTATGTCGGTTTCGTCCGGGTGACGACCGATACCGGCGCCACCGGCTGGGGCCAGGTCTCGAACTACAATTCCGACATCACCTGCCAGATCTTCCACCGCCAGGTGGCGCGCTGGGCCTTGGGCGCCGACGCGCTCGACATCGCCGCGCTGACCGACAGCATTCCCGAACGCGAGCACAAGTTTCCCGGCTCGTACCTGATGCGCGCGCTGACCGGCCTCGACACCGCCTTGTGGGATCTGCGCGGCAAGCTCGAGGGCAAGAGCGTCTGCGAATTGCTCGGCGGCAAGCCGCGGCCCTTCCCGGTCTATGCCTCGTCGATGAAGCGCGGCGAGATCACGCCGAAGGACGAAGCCGCGCGTTTCATCAAGCTGCGCGATGCGCATGGCTATGACGCGTTCAAGTTCCGGGTGGGCAAGGAATGCGGACACGACCAGGATGAATGGCCGGGCCGCACCGACGAGATCGTGCCGCTGATCCGCAAGACCCTGCCCGACGCGCGCCTGCTGGTCGATGGCAACAGCGCCTACACGCCGAAGAAGGCGATCGAGGTGGGAAAGATGCTCGAGCAGCACGGCATCATCCACTTCGAGGAGCCCTGCCCCTATTGGGAATACCACTGGACCAAGGAGGTGGCCGAGGCGCTGTCGCTCGACGTCACCGGCGGCGAGCAGGATTGCGACCTCACCCTGTGGCGCTTCATGACCGACATGAAGGCGGTCGACGTGGTGCAGCCCGATGTCTGCTACATGGGCGGCATCAACCGCACGCTGAAGGTGGTGGAGATGGCCAAGAAGGCCGGCCTGCCGGTCACGCCGCACGCCGCCAACCAGTCGATGGTAACGGTCTTCACCCTGCATTTGATGGGCGCCATCCCCAATGCCGGCCCCTACGTCGAGTTCTCGATCGAGGGCGAGGATTACTACCCCTGGGATCGCGGCCTCTACGAGCCGGCGCTGGTCGCCCGCGACGGCAAGGTGCAGATCCCCGACCAGCCCGGCTGGGGCGTCGAGATCAGCAAGGCCTGGCTCGACAAGGCGACGTATCAAAAATCGGAACTCGAATAACTTTCCCCGTCATTGCCGGGCTTGTCCCGGCAATTCATGCGAAGCTGTTACGCCAATTGTCATCCCGGCCAAGCCGCAAAGCGGCGCGAGCCGGGACCCATGCTGCGGTCATCGCGTGTGGAGATGTCGCATGGGTCCCGGGTCAAGCCCGGGATGACAATTGAAAACTCGGTGGTGACAGATGCGGGAAGCTAATTCCGCAGCAAACACCCGCCATCGACGGCGAGTTCGACGCCGGTGATGAAGCTCGCGGCGTCGGAGAACAGGAACAGCGTCGCGTCGGCCATGTCTTCCGCCGTGCCGATGCGGCCGAGCGGGACGTAGCCGGCGACGGCGCCACGGATTTCGTCCGTATTCCAGCGCGCCTGCAGCGGCGTCAGCGCCGGGCCCGGACAGATGGCGTTGGAGCGGATCTTGTCGGCGGCGAGCTGCATGGCGAGCGAGCGCGACATGGCGCAGACCGCGGCCTTCGACGCCTGGTAGGCGTCCTGCGGCGCCGGATCGCCGCGCATCCATTGGATCGTGGAGATGTGCACCATCGCCCCGCCGCCCGCCTTTTTCATCAGCGGCGTTGCCGCGCGGCTGGTCAGCACCATGGTGCGGAGGTTGATGTCCATCACCTCGTCCCAGACCTTGAGGTCCATCTCGAGCAGCGACTTGTCGCGGCCGAACCACAGCACGCCGGCAACATTGGCGAGGTAGTCGAGGCGGCCATGCCTGGCCACGGTGTCGGCGAAGGTCTTGTTGACGAAGGTCTCGTCGCGCAGATCGCCCTGGGCGAAGCTGACGTTGCCCTGCGCCTTCAGGCTGTCGGGGCAGCCCTTCATGTCGATGGCGGTCACCTTGCCGCCCGCCTTGGCCAGCGCCAGCGCGATCGCCTCGCCCATGCCGCCGCCCGCCCCGGTCACCACCGCCACGCGGTTGCTGAAATCGTAGGTCGGCTTGGTCATCGCGGCACTCCCCTTTGCGGCCAGGACGAATCCCCCGGGCTGAGCGGGGGACGAGTGACCTGGAGGATACATCGGGCAAAATCTGCTGGATACGAAAAAATTTTCCATTTTGGATAATTTTGCTAAACTGGGCGGAAATCCCATCCCGGAGGACGCCCATGAACATCGCCACCAAGCCCGACGATCGGCTGAGCTTCGACGTCGTCTCGCCGATCGACGGCAGCGTCTATGCCCGCCGCCACTATGCCGCCGGATCGCAGATCGAGGCGGCGCTGGCGAAGGCCGAGGCCGCCGCGAAAGGCTGGGCCAGGACGCCGCTGCAGGACCGCGTCGCCCTGCTCGCCCGCTTTGCCGAGGAGATGGTGAAACGCGCGCCGAAGCTGGCGGAGACCTTGAGCTGGCAGATGGGCAGGCCGCTCTGGCAAGCGGACGAGACCGGCCGGCTGAAGCTGGTCGGCGACCTGACCGGGCTGGCCGCCGGCGAGGCGCTGGCCGACGAGGGCATGCCGGCCGATGCCGGCATCCGCCGCTTCACCCGGCGCCAGCCGCAGGGAATCGTGCTCTCCATCTGCGCCTGGAACTATCCGGTGGCGATGATGGGCTACCTGGTGACCGCGCCGCTGATTGCCGGCAACGTCGTCATCTTCAAGCATTCGCCGCAGACGCCGCTGACCGCCGACATCGCGGCCGAGGCCTTCGCGGCGGCAGGCGCGCCGGAAGGCGTGTTCCAGGCGATCGACCTCTCGCATCCCGATGCCGAGCGCATGATCGCCTCGGGCCGGCTGCGCGCGGTCAACTTCATCGGCTCGACCGGCGGCGGACGCCGCGTGCATGCCGCCGCTGCCGGCACCTTCACCCATGTGCATCTGGAACTGGGCGGCAAGGACCCGGCCTATATCCGCGCCGATGCGGACCTTGAGAAGGCGATCCCGCTGCTGATCGAGGGCAGCTATTCCAATGCCGGGCAGTCCTGCTGCTCGGTCGAACGCATCTACGTGCACGAGAAGATCGCCAAGACGTTCACCGAGATGTTCGTGGCGCAGGCGGCGGATGTCTCGCTCGATCATCCGCTGAACGCCAAGCCCTATATCGGCCCCGTGGTGCGCGCCGTCGCCGCCGCCAACATCCAGTCCCATGTCGAGGACGCGCTCAGCAAAGGCGCCAGGCGCCTGCTGCAGCCGGGCCGCTTCAAGGCGAAGGACCTGGGCGCCGCCTATGTCGAGCCGGAAGTCCTCGCCAACGTCGACCACACCATGCGGGTGATGCGCGAGGAGACCTTCGGCCCGGTCGCCGCGATCCAGGTGGTGAAGAGCGACGCAGAAGCCGTGCGCCTGATGAACGACAGCGAATATGGCTTGAGCGCCAGCGTGTGGACCGCCGATGCTGAGACCGGGCTGAAACTGTTGGACGAGGTCGAAGCCGGTACGGTCTATCTCAACCGCTGCGACCATGCGGATCTCTATCTGCCCTGGGGCGGGATGAAGACCTCGGGCCTCGGCCGGGTCAACGGCCGCGAAGGGCTGCGCCAGGCGACCGAAACCAAGTCGTTCCATGTCCGCACCCGATTTGTCTGAGGCGCGGCTGGCCGAGCTGGCGAAGGACGCGGTGCGCACCATCGTGGCGCCCGCGGCCCCTTCGCCGGTGCTGCTGATCTGCGAGCATGCCGGCAATGCGGTACCGGCGCCGTGGCGCAACCTCGGCCTGGCGGCGGATTTCCTCGACACCCATTTCGCCTGGGATGCCGGCGCCGCGGCGCTGACCGAGGCGCTGGCGGCGAAGCTGCAGGCGACCGCCGTGCTTGCCGCCTATTCGCGGCTGTTCCTCGACATCAACCGCTTCCCCGGCGAATGGGATTGCTGCCGGCCCGACCTTGCCGGGATTCCGGTGCCGGCCAATCTCGACATCCACGACCGCGAGCGGGCGCAGCGCGAGAAGATCGCCCGCGCGCCCTTCGACCAGGCCGTCTCGATCTGGCTCTGCGGCCGCCCGGCCGTCATCTCCATCCACAGCTTCACCCCGATCGTCGCGGGGAAGAGCCGCGATCCCGAGATCGGCGTGCTGTGGCGCGAGGAATGCCGCATGGGCCCGCCGGTGCTGAAAGCGCTGCGCGAGCAGGGCCGCTACGTCATCGGCAACAACGAGCCCTATGACTGGCGCACCTCGGACGGCTACACCCTGCGTCGGCACGGCCTCGATCACGGCCTCGCCTGCCTCTATCTGGAGATCCGCAACGATCTGCTGACGAATCCGCAAAGCATCGGGCGCGTGGCCGATGCGCTGGTGCCGGCGCTGGGTGCCGCGATCCGCGCCCTGCAGCCGGAGCAGGATGCCGCAGAGCGCGATCCTGGACAGCGGACCGGGCGCAACGGTAAAAGTGAGGACGATTTGCCGAATTCGAAAGGGAGCCCGTCCCGCCGTGGTCCGCCTGACCGTCGCCGCGAAGATTCGCGAAATCCGAAAATCCAAAGGCCTGACACTTGAAGAGCTTAGCGAGAGCTCGGGCCTGTCGGTTTCGCAGCTTTCGAAAATCGAGAACGGGAAAGCCCGGCTCACCTTCGACACCGCGCTGAACCTCTCCGGCCTGCTGCGGGTGCCGGTCACCGCCTTCCTGTCCAACCCGCCGGTGCCGCCCATCGCCCGGCGCTCGGTGACCCAGGCCGGCAAGGGCATCGTGCACCAGACCCCGGGCATGCGGTTCGAGGTGCTGTGCAGCGATTTCAAGGAAAAGCGCAACGTTTTCTGGCGCGTGCAGGTGACCGCCCGTGCCATCGAGGAATGCGGCGGCTGGCGCAGCCATCCGGGCGAGGAATTCGTCTTCGTGCTGGACGGCGAGCTCGACCTGCACACCGAGCATTACGAGCCGGCCAAGCTGAAGGTCGGCGACAGCATCCTGTTCGACGCCGGGATGCCGCATGCCTATGTCTCGGTCGGCCCCGGTCACGCCGTGGTGCTGATGTCCAACACGGTGCCCAGCGACAGCGACCTGGTGGCCGCGGGATCCCCCGACTAGGGCACGCCGGATAGGCGAATTTTCCAAAAAAGAAAATTTCCTTGCGGATCGGAAAATCGGCTCCTACCATCCCCAGAACAAGGCGCGATCAGGCGCCACGTAAATAAGCGCACGCACGCGCGGGGCACGGGAGGCGGAGACGTGCTGTCCATCGAGGGCGTCAGCAAGAGCTTCGGCGGCGTGCGCGCGCTGCGCGGGATCAGCTTTGCCTGCGGCGCCGGCGAGATTCTCGGCCTGATCGGGCCGAACGGCGCCGGCAAGTCGACCCTGGTCAACGCGGTGAGCGGCGTGTTGCGTCCGGACGCCGGTGCCATCCGCCTGGGCGAGGTCGACGTCGCCGGGCGCGGGCCGGAATTCGCCGCCCGGCTCGGCATCGGCCGCACCTTCCAGAACCTGCGCCTGTTCCCGGAAATGACCACCCGGCAGAACGTCGAGGTGGCGCATATCACCTGCGCGCGCTACCGCCCCGAACAGGCACGCGAGATCGACATCGACGTGCTGCTCGACGAATACGGCCTTGGCGAGGACAGCGACCGGCCGGCCGGCACCCTGCCCTACGGCCAGCAGCGGCGGCTGGAGATCGTGCGCGCCCTGGCGCTGGGGCCGCAGCTGCTGCTGCTCGACGAGCCGGCGGCCGGCATGAACGACTACGAGACGGCGGAGCTGGCCGACGCGGTGCGCGGCATCCGCGACCGCAGCCATTGCGCGCTGCTGGTCATCGACCACGATCTCCATTTCATCCTCACCGTCTGCGACCGCATCTGCGTCATGGACATGGGCGAGGTGGTGGCGATCGACCGGCCGGAAATCATCCGCAACAACCCCAAGGTGGCGGAGATCTACCTGGGACAGGGAAACTAGACTTTGGGCAACGAGAGCTTGGGCAACTGACGACAACACTGACGACAACGAGGGAGGAAGGGACCATGAACCACAAGATCACGAGGCCGCTGCTGCTGGGCATGCTGGCGGCGGGCATCGTCGGCGGCAGCGCTGCCGCGGCGGAGACGGTGAAGATCGGCATCGCCGTGTCGCTGACCGGGCCGCTGGCGCCCTATGCCGAATCCGAGGGCGCCCGCTGCATGGCGGACCAGGTGAACAAGGCCGCCGGCCCGGACGACCCGAAGGTCGAGGTGCTGATCGAGGACAACCGCTCCGACGCGCAGCTTTCGGTCTCGCTGGGCCAGAAGTTCCTCGACGACGGGGCGCAGATCATCGCCGGCCTGCCCTTCCCCGACGCGCTGATCCCGATGACCACGATGGCGCAGAGCTACGGCGTCACCGTGTTCTCCGCTCCCAACACGCAGGTTGAGATGCAGGAGCTCGGCGCCGACAACTTCATCGCCGGCGCGGTGCCCGATCCGATCAACGCGGCGGCGACGGCGAAGGTCGCCTACGACAAGGGTGCGCGCAAAGCCGTGCTGCTGACCTCCGAGGATGCCGGGTCGTGGTCGGCCAAGCTGCCGGAATGGTTCGGCGAGGCCTTCACCAAGAACGGCGGCCAGGTGCTGGGCAAGTTCAACTACAATTTCGGCATCACCGACTGGTCGCCGCAGATCGCCAGCATCAAGGCGCTCAGCGACAAGCCGGACGTGATCCATGTCTGCGGCGTGCTGCCGGATGTCGGCATCCTGATCCGCCAGCTGCGCGCCAACGGCTATGACGGCTGGGTCGCCGGCTGCGACGGCTTCGACGATCCGTCGCTGGAAGCGACGGTGGGCAAGCCGGAAGACCTCGACAAGGTGATCTTCGCCACCCACGGCGTGATCGGCGACGGCGGCTCCATCGACCAGTTCCTGGCGCAGTGCAAGAGCGCCGGGTTCAAGGTCAACGGCATCTTCGACGCGCTGGGCGGCGACATGGTCGCGGTGGTCGCCGCGGCGGCGAAGAAGGCCGGCACCGTCGATCCGGTCAAGCTGCGCGAGGCGATCCGCGCCGAGGGCGGCTATCCGGGCGTCACCGCCAAGACCATCTCCTTCGCCGAGAAGAAGGGCTATCCGGTCAAGACGGTGCCGGTGATCGGCTTCTCCGCGGGCAAGCGCATGCTGATCACCGAAGAGATGCCGCCCAACATCCCGTATCTGAAGTAGCATCGGGCAGCAGCAATGAGCGGGGGCGCGGCGGCATCGGCTGCCGCGCCCCGGCCGAAGGAACCACGCGCCAGCATGCTTTCCGTCGACCGCCTTTCCGTGCGCTATGGCGCGGTGCGCGCCCTGCAGGACGCGTCGATCCATGTCGGGCGCGGCGAGCTGGTGGCGCTGCTGGGGCCGAACGGCGCCGGCAAGACCTCACTGATCTCCGGCATCGCCGGATTGGTGGCGAGCGCCGGCGGCATCCGCTTCGACGACCAGGACATCACCACCCTACCGACCGAGGACCGCGTCCGCCGCGGCCTGTCGATGACGCCGGAAGGCCGGCACGTCTTCGCCAACCTGACGGTGGCGGAGAATTTGCGCCTGGGGGCTGCGATCCGCACCGACCGCGCCGGTGTGGCCGAGGATTTCGACAAATACCTGACCCTGTTCCCGATTTTGCGCGACCGGCTGCACCAGCTGGCCGGCACGCTCTCCGGCGGCGAGCAGCAGATGCTGGCCATCGCGCGCTCGATGATGTCGCGGCCGAAGCTGCTGATGCTGGACGAGCCGTCGCTGGGCCTGGCGCCGCGCATCGTGGCGCAGATGTTCGAATACATCCAGCTGCTGAAGGCGGTCGGCGTCACCCTGCTGGTGGTCGAGCAGAACGTGATGCAGGCGCTGAAGCACGCCGATCGCGCCTATATCATCAGCGCCGGCGCCATCCGCCACGAAGGCTCCGGCGAGGAGATGCGCGCCGACCGACGCCTGATCGACTATTACCTGGGTGGATGAGGCCGGCATGGACTATCTGATCCAGCAGACGCTCAACGCCCTCGCCTTCGGCGCCGAATACGCGCTGATCGCGCTCGGCCTGGCGCTGGTTTATTCGATCATGAACCTGATGAACTTCGCCCATGGCGAGATCATCTCCTCGGCCGGCTATTCGATGTACCTGGCGGTGCTGCTCGGCATCGGCTCGCCCTGGCTGGTGGCGCCGATGGCGATCCTGGCTGGGGCGGCGGTCGCCGTGCTGTTCGAGCGTGTCGCGTTCCGCCCCGTGCGGCACGCGCCGTCGACGACCGGATTGCTCACCGCGCTGGGGGTGAGCATCGTGGTGCAGAACCTGTTCACCCTGCTGGTGTCGCCACGGCCGCGCTCGGTGCCGGCCTTCAACGAGCTGAGCCGCACCATCTTCATCGGGCCCTATGCGGTGTCGCTGCTGCAGATCCTGGAGTTGGCGGTGGTCGCCGTCGCCATCGGCGGGCTGGTGGTGTTCCTGAAACGCTCCACCCTCGGCCTCGCCATCCGGGCGGCGACGCGGGAATTCTCCACCGTGCGGCTGATGGGCATCCGCGCCAACCGGGTGATCGCCACCGCCTTCGCCCTCTCCGGCTTCCTCGCCGGCATCGCCGCCATCTTCATCGTCGCCCGGCGCGGCAGCGTCGACCCGGATTTCGGCTTCCAGCCGGTGATCAAGGCCTTCGTCGCCTGCGTCATCGGCGGTTTCGGCTCGCTCAACGGCGCGGTGGTGGGCGGATTGCTGCTCGGCTTCCTCGACGTTGCCATCGTCTCGCTGCTGCCGCAGGAATATGGCGGGCTGACCGACGCCATCGCCTATGCCCTGATCGCGGCGCTGCTGGTGTGGCGGCCGGAGGGGCTGCTCTCCCGCCGCATCGAACTCGGCGACAAGGAGATCTGAGGCGATGAGCCGATCCGCCGAGGGCACCGGGGTGACGGCGATGGCGCAAGGCCAGGCGCACGGCGCGCGCCATCCGCTGCTGCGCTCGCTGCTCGGCGCGTTGATCACGGCGCTGCCGGTCGTGATCATCGGCCTGCTGGTCATCGCCTTCGCCCCGGCCTATCTGGTGCGCGTCGCCTTCGCCGCCTATGTCAATCTCCTGATCGTGCTCGGGCTGCAGATGTTCATGGGCAATTCCATGGTCGCCAATCTCGGCCAGGGCGCCTTCGTCGGCATCGGCGCCTATTCGGTCGCCATCCTGGCGACGCCGGTGGCGATGAAGAAGCTGTCGATCCCCCACGCCCCGTTCGGCCTGGGGCAGATCGCCATCGACCCGCTGCTGGCGGCCCTCGCCGGGCTCGGCATCTCCGGCATCGTCGCGGTGCTGACCGGGCTGGTGATCGCACGCCTCTCGGGCGAGGCGGCCACCATCCTCACCTTCAGCCTGATGATGATCGTGCATTCGGTGTTCATCCACTGGACCGATTTGTTCAAGGGCGCGCAGGCCTTCTTCGGCATTCCGCAGATCGTCGGCCTGCCGACCGCGATCGCCGCCGCGGTCGCCGGCATCGTCATTGCCCGCCTGTTCAAGGACAGCCGCGCCGGGCTGCAATTGCGCGCCAGCGCCGAGAGCCTGCTGGCGGCCAAGGCCTTCGGCGTCGATGTCTGGCGCCTGCGCCTCGTCGCCTGGATCCTGGGGGGGATCATGTGCGGCGCGGCTGGAATCCTCTATGCTTACTTCATGGGCACGATCAACGCGCGCGCCTTCCATTTCGAGCTGGTGATGACAACCCTCGCCATGCTGATCCTGGGCGGGATGCGCACGGTCTCCGGCGCGGTGTTCGGCTCGGCGGTGCTGTCGATCCTGCTGGAAGTCATCCGCAGCCTGGAAAGCGGCGCCGAGATCGGCGGCCTGACGCTGCCGCCGCTGCTGGGGCTATCCGGCATCGCCATGGGCGCAGTGATCGTGCTCGGCATGACCTTCCGGCCGCGCGGCATTTTCGTGCGGCTGGAACTGGACGAGGTGCTGCGGCGCTGGCGGCGGGCGAAGGCGGCGGCGCCGATGCAGAGAGAGAGGGAACGGACATGACGACGGATTTCGAGGCCGATGTCGCGGCGCGCAAGGGCGAGCTGCAGCGCCTGCAGAAGGAGCTGGCTGACCAGGGCGCCCGGTTCATCAACGTCCACATGGCGGAGGTCAATGGCGTGTTCCGGTCCAAGACCGCGCCGTTCAAGCTGTCCTACAACGGCGACGCGCTCAACGGCATCCTCTATTGCGTGCAGCACAGCGACGGCCAGCCGACCGGCATTCCGGTCTTTGCCGGCGAGATCAGCAACGACGCCAACGGCTATCCCAATGTGATGTGCCTGCCGGACCCGGCGACGGTGCGCCAGCACGGCTGGGACAAGCGCTACGCCTCGGTCATCACCAATTCCTACATGCTCGACGGCCGCCGTTGCGCGCTCGACCCCCGCGCCATCCTGAAGGCGCAGGAGGACCGCGCCCGCAAGCTGGGCTACGAGCCGCTCTTCGCCATGGAATACGAGTTCGGCATCTTCTTCGCCGACCACGATTTGATGCGCGCCGGGCGCTATCGCGAGCTGAAGCCGTGGGGGCATTCCTACGTCAACTATGATCTGGTACGCGGCGGCGACTACCAGGATTTCGTCGCCCAGTTCATCGACCGCCTGCAGAGCATCGGCATCGGCGTGGCGTCCTTCGTCACCGAATACGGCTACGGCATGTACGAATTCGCCCTGACGCCGAAATCGCCGCTGGAGGCGGCCGATGACGCGGTGCGCGCGAAGCTGCACCTGCGCGAGTTCTGCGCCGAGCGCGGCCTGGTCGCCACCTTCATGACCCGCTTCCAGCCGCCGGGAAAGGAAAGCGCCTGCGGCGGCCACACCCATCAGAGCCTGTGGCGGGACGGCAGGAACGCCTTTGCCGCCGGCGCCAACCAGCTGACGCCGGTGGCGCAACACTACCTGGCCGGACTGTTGAAACATTTGCCCGACACCCATCTGCTGTTCCGGCCGACGGTCAACTCGTATCGCCGCATGGATCGCGGCGCCTGGTCGCCGGAGGATGCGTCCTGGGGCTACGAGAACCGCACCGCGGCGGTGCGCGCCATCACCACGCCGACGGCGGATGCCGCGCGGTTCGAGCATCGGGTGCCCGGCGCCGACATCAACCCCTATCTCGCCATCGCCGCCATGCTCGCCGCCGGCCTGGACGGCGTCGAGGGCAAGCTGCCGCTGGAGCCGGCGGCGCCGGGCAACCCCGCGGCGCTCAACCGGCCGCCGCTGGCCCGCACACTGAAAGAATCCATGACGGCATTCAGGTCATCGGATTTTGTCACCGGCGTGTTCGGCCCCGACTTCAAGGCCCACTACCTGTTGAGCCGCGAAGCCGAGCAAGAGGCCTTCGATAGCTGGCAAGCCGCACAAATCACCGATTTCGAGTGGCAGCGCTATTTCATCGGCACCTGACTTCGCCGCGGGCGGAGCAGCATTGCGCAACGGCCTAAGCCCAAAAGGCTATGGTCAGCGGCCCGGCCGACAACCTAGTTTTAAGGCAGGTTGGATTAGATGGTGTCGGCCTTACCGGCATAGGCATTGCGAGGCCCTCGATGGCCACCAAGTCGCTGCTCTCGATCGACGACGATCCGCAGATTCTGGCAATCATCCGGAATGTTGCGCTCGAGCTCGGCTATCAGGCCGAAGTGACGTCAAATGCCGGCAAGTTCATGACCGCATATTCCCGCGTCCATCCGAGCGTCATCACGATGGACATCTGCATGCCGGACACCGACGGCATCGAAATGCTGCGCTGGCTGGGTTCGGTCGAAACCGGCGCCAAGATCATCATTCTGTCGGGCGCCGATCCGTCCTATGCCGAGATGGCCCAGAGGTTGGGCCAAGCCGGCGGCTGTCGCGACATCACCATCCTGCGCAAGCCATTCCGGATCGCCGATCTGAGGCGCGCCCTGACCACTGACGATCCGACGTTGCCCACCACGCCGACAAGCCAGTCCTACGGCGCTGCGTTCGGCACCTCGCACTGACCCGACCGTTGCGGCGGAGACGGCAATCAACGCAAGCCCCAGAGCGCGCACCGGCGGAAATCCCGTGACGGCACGCGCGGGAACCTTTCGCGGCGCACGCCATTACTGAGCTACCTAGCGATGATGCGAGCGACCGTACAGCCTGCCGGGCCAAGACGGAGGCGCGGCGTCATGCGCCCTGTCGAATTTTGGAGGATCCGAGATGGCGAACGGCACGAGCACCCTGGAACGCGACTTTGCCTCGGTGCAGGAGGAACTCACCCGGCTGCGCGAGGACGTCGCCAGCCTGACCCAGACCCTCAAGGAGGTGAGCAGCCACCAGGCACAGGGCATGGCCGACGCCGTGCGCCAGGGCCTCGACGGCGCCGCCGAGCGCGTGCGCGGCGCGTCCAAGCGGCTGCGGACCGGGGCCAAGGATGCC
>JBGAGP010000061.1:0-27534 GCA_044226685.1 Dongiaceae bacterium | reverse complement strand
CGTTCCTGGTCGGTGAGCGTCTCCGGTTTCATGGTCGCGACGCTAGAGAAGGCTAGGGAGTTTTGCAACCTGGCGACCTGGTGCATCCGTTCTCTCGTGGTCATCACCGGGCGAAGTCCTGGTGATCCGTGCGCTACCGAAATGGCACGGCGGCCGCATGGATTGCTGGGACAAGCCCGGCAAGGACGCTTAAGGAACGTTAGGCCGATTAGATCTTCTCCACCGCGCCGCCGCTCTCGGCCCAGTCCTTGAAGGCGCCAAGGTTCCGCACGTCGGTGAAGCCGAGGTCCTTGAGCGCCTTGCCGGAGAGGGCGGAGCGGCCGCCGGAGGCGCAATAGAGGATGATCGTTTTCGCCGGGTCGAAGGCCGGATCGTGATACGGCGACTTGGGGTCGGCCTTGAATTCCAGCATGCCGCGCGAGACGTGGATGGCGCCCTTTACCTTGCCGCTCGCCTGCAGCTCTGGTGCGTCGCGCACGTCGACGATAAGGGCGCCTTTCGCTTGCAGTTCGGCGGCCTCCTGCGGCGAAATCGCCGGGATGGCGGCCTTGGCGGCGGCAACCTGCTCCATGATCGATGCCATGAAAATTCTCCCTTGAAATGGTTTGTCGCGGAAATGCTCACTGACCCGCAACGGCAGACTGACCGGTTTTCGACCGACGGCTCAAGTTGAAGTCACGTGGTGCCGGTCACTGAGTGTGCCGGTGGAGGCGACGCCAAGGCAACTACGCCGTCGGCGCCGCGGGTGCTTTCTTGTTGCCGATCTTCGGCTCGGCGCCCTTGAGCAGGCGCTTGATGTTCTCGTGGTGCCGGATCCACACCAGCACCGCCGCGAAGGCGGCGAGCCAGGCAAGCGGCACGAGGCCGAGCCAGAGGGCGATGAAGGGCGCGGCCGCCACGGCGATCAGCGCGGCGAGCGAGGAATAGCGGAAGACCAGCGCCACGACCAGCCAGGTCAGGCAGGCGCCGATGCCGACCATCCAGTTGACGGCGATCAACGTGCCGAGCGTGGTGGCGACACCCTTGCCGCCCTTGAACTTCAGCCAGACCGGAAACAGGTGGCCGAGGATCGCGGCGCCGCCGGCGATCACCGTCAGGTCTTCCGAGAAGGCGCGGGCGATGAGCACGGCGGCGGCGCCCTTGCCGCCGTCGAGCAGCAGCGTCGCCAGCGCCAGGTCCTTGCGGCCGGTGCGCAGCACGTTGGTGGCGCCGATATTGCCGGAGCCGATGGCGCGGATGTCACCGAGGCCCGCGATCTTGGTGAGCAGCAGGCCAAACGGAATCGAGCCCAGCAGATAGCCGAGGATGGCGGCGGCGAGATGCGGCAGACCAAGCGTCTCCATCACCGTTCCCCTTCCGCGTTGTAGACCAGGCGGCCGTCGACGAAGGTCTTCAGCACGCAGCCCTGCACCGGTCGGCCGTCATAGGGCGAGTTCTTCGACTTGCAGCGGAACTTCGCCACGTCGATCTTATGCGGCCGGTCGAGGTCGAGCAACACCATGTCGGCCGGCGCGCCCTTGGCCAGCCGCCCTTGCGGCAGGCCGAGAATATCCGCCGGCCGCGAGGTCAGGCAGCGCAGCAGGGCGAGCAGCGACAGCGCGCCCTTGTGATAGGGCTCCAGGCTGATCGGCAGCAGCGTCTCCAGCCCGACGATGCCGGCCTCCGCCTGGGCGAAGGGGACGCGCTTGCTTTCCACGTCATGCGGCGCGTGATCGCTGGCGATGCAGTCGATGACTCCGTCGGCCAGGCCTGCGGCGATGGCGCGGCGGTCGCTTTCCCCGCGGAGCGGCGGCGACAGCTTGGCGAAGGTGCGGTAGTCGCCGATCTCGTTCTCGTTCAGCGAGAAATAGGGCGGGGCGGTGTCGCAGGTGACGCGCAGCCCTTCTTGCTTCGCCCGGCGGATCGCCTCCACCGCGGCGGCGGTGGAGATATGCGCGGCGTGATAGCGGGCGCCCGAGGCGCGCACCAGGTGCAGGTCGCGCTCGATCATCATCACCTCGGCATAGGCCGGGATGCCGGGAATGCCGAGCCGGGTCGACAGCTCGCCGTTGTTCATGGCGCCGCCGGCGGCCAGGCGCGGGTCTTCCGGATGCTGGATCACCAGCAGGTCGAAGCTGCGGGCATAGGTGAGGGCGCGGCGCATGACCTGCACGTCGCCCACCGCGAGGATGCCGTCGGTGAAGCCGAGCGCGCCGCTGTCGGCGAGCAGGCCCATCTCGACCAGGTCCTTGCCCTTCAGCCCCTGGGTCAGGGCGCCGTAGCAATAGATCTTGGCGCGCTTGGTCTCGCGCGCGCGCCGGGCGATGAACTCCACGCCGGCGACATCGTCGATGATCGGCTCGGTGTTGGGCAGGCAGACCATCGAGGTGACGCCCCCGGCATTGGCGGCGAGGCTTGCGGTCTCGATCGTCTCCTTGTGCTCTTCACCCGGCTCGCGCAATTGGACGCGCATGTCGATGAGCCCGGGCGCCAGCACCTGGCCGCGGCAATCGTGGATCTCGGCGGTGTCCGGCGCATTGGCGCGCGTCATCCTGGCGCCGATCTCCTGGATCACGCCGTCGACAACCAGGATGCCGCCCGGCTCGTCGCGGTTGCTGGCCGGGTCGACGATGCGCGCGTTGACCAGCGCCAGCGGGCGGTCCTGCTTGCGCGGCGGCTTCGCCGGGGCGGACGGGGGCGGCGTCATTGGTTCCCCGTCAGGCTGCGGGTGAGGGCGTCCAGGCAAGCCATGCGCACGGCGACACCCATCTCCACCTGCTCGCGGATGACCGAGCGGTTGATGTCGTCGGCCACCTCGGAATCGATCTCGACGCCGCGGTTCATCGGGCCGGGGTGCATGATGAGCGCATCCGGCTTCGCCACGGCAAGCTTGTCGTAGTCGAGCCCGAAGAAGCGGAAATATTCCCGCGTCGACGGCACATAGGCGCCCTGCATGCGCTCCAGCTGGAGCCGCAGCATCATGACGATGTCGACGTCCTTCAGCCCCTTGCGCATGTCGGTGAAGACCTCGACGCCCATGCGGTCGATGTTGCTCGGCAGCAGCGTCAGGGGCGCGATCACCCGCACGCGGGCGCCCATCTTGGTGAGCAGGTGGATGTTGGAGCGCGCCACCCTGCTGTGCAGGATGTCGC
This sequence comes from Dongiaceae bacterium, assembly GCA_044226685.1. GTDB lineage: Bacteria > Pseudomonadota > Alphaproteobacteria > Dongiales > Dongiaceae > Dongia_A. The sequence continues at coordinate 24,403 of JBGAGP010000061.1, read as the reverse complement.
CGCAGATCGCCACCAACAGCCCGTCGAGCCGCCCCAGGCGGCGGCGGATGGTGAGGGCGTCCAGCAGGGCCTGGGTCGGATGCTCGTGGCGGCCGTCGCCGGCATTGATGACCGAGCCGTCGACTTTCTGCGACAGCAGGTTCACGGCGCCCGATTCCGAATGCCGCACCACCAGGACATCCGGCTTCATGGCGTTCAGCGTCATCGCGGTGTCGAGCAGCGTCTCGCCCTTCTTGATCGAGGACGTGCCGACCGACATGGTGAGGACGTCGCCGCCCAGCCGCTTGGCGGCAAGCTCGAAGCTGGTGCTGGTGCGGGTCGAGGTCTCGAAGAACAGATTGATGATTGTGCGGCCGCGCAGCACCTTGCGCGCGCGTTCGTCGTCCTTGGGCAGGTCGGCGTAGCTGTTGGCGAGGTCCAGGAGGCGGCCGATTTCGGCGGCGGAAAGCGCCTCGATGCCGAGCAGGTGCCGGTGGGGGAAGAAGGCGTTGGCGGCGCTGGACCCGATCATCGGGGGCGCATCATATCCAGGACGCGCCCCCGGTCAATTGATTCGAGGCGATCGATTCGCGGGAGAATTCCTGCGGCCCGGTCCGGGCGGTTCCGGGACGAAAAACTGACCGCTTGGTTAGATTGTCCCTACATCGGCTTGGCGTGCAGCAGCATCCAGCCGACGCCGAACTTGTCCGCGACCATGCCGAAGCTGGTGGCGAAAAAGGTCGGGCCGAGGGGCATCCGCACTTCCCCGCCCTGGCTCAGGCCGTTGAACAGCCGCGCCACCTCGGCATCGCTGTCGCAGGCGATGCTGAGGGAGAAGCCGTCGAATTTCGGCTGGCCCTTGCAATAGCCGTCCGAGGCCATGATGGCGCTCGACCCGATCTGGAATTCCGCATGCATGACCTTGTCGGCGGTTCCCGGGGCGTTGCATTCCGGGCTGGGATTGTCCTTGAACCGCATCAGCACATTGACCTTGGCGCCCAGCGCGCTCTTGTAGAACTCCAGCGCTTCGTCGCACTTGCCGTCGAAGAAGATGTAGGGTTGAACCATCATGATATGCCTCTCGTTGAAATGAATTGCGTTCCTGTCACGCCGCCTGGACCTGCGCGCGTGCCTCGGCGATGCGGGGCGGCGCCTTGGGGCGCTTGTACATCCGCTGCAGATAGGCCGTCAGGTTCGGCAGTCCCTCGAGCAGCTTGCGCTCATTGGCCCAGTCCATCAGATAGGCGGTGACGCAGTCGGCGAGGCTGATCCGCCCGCCGACGATGTACTCCCGCCCTTCCATGTGCCGTTCGAGAATCGCCGCCATCGCGATGAAATCCTCGCGGGCGAGGTCGATGTCCTGCGGCAGGCGCTTGTGCTCGGGATAAATGAAACTGTGTCTCGCCATCCGCCACAGCGGCTGTTCGAGCTCGGTCATCGCGAACAGCACCCAGCGATAGACCTGGGCCCGTTCCTCCAGCTTCGCCGGCATCAGGCCTTTCTCCGGATACTTCTCCGCCAGGTACAACACGATTGCCGCCGATTCCGGCAGCACGAGGTCGCCGTCGACCAGCACCGGCAGCTTGCCGGCCGGGTTGAGGGCGAGGAATTCCGGGCGCCTGTGTTCGCCGGCCGCCAGGTTGACTGGAACGAACTCGAACTCCACGCCCAATTCCTTGAGGCCCCAGAGCGCCCGAAGCGAGCGGGTCGGGCCGAAGCCATAGAGCTTCATCATCGATGCCTCCAACTATATAAGTCCCCGGCCGTGATTGCCGGTGCGCGACTCCGCGAATTGCGGTATGTATACAACGTCCACATACGCTAGCAGGGAAAATGGACACTGTCCACATAGAAAGCCGGGGCGGCAGGGGATGACCAAACCCCGGGCCAAGGGCGCCGGCCGCAGCACCTACCGGCACGGCGATCTGCACCGGGCGCTGCTGGAGGCGGGCATCGCGCTCGCGCGCGAGGGCGGGCCCGATGCCATCGTGCTGCGCGAGGCGACGCGGCGAGCCGGCGTGGTGCCGAACGCGGCCTATCGCCATTTCGCCAGCCGCGGGGAATTGTTGCAGGCGGTGCGTTCCGCCGCCTTGGCCGAAATGGCGCGGGCGATCGAGGCGGAGATGGCGAAGTTGCGCCGGTTCAAGTCCCCGGCGGAGGAGGCGCGCGGCGCGCTGCGTGCCGTCGGCCGGGCCTATCTCCGCTTCGCGCAGGACGAGGCGGGGCTGTTCCGCACCGCTTTCACCACGCCGGAGGATCTCGGGCTCGGCCCAAATCCGGCGCGCGCGGGGGAAAGCGGCCTCAACCCCTTCGAGCTGCTGGGCCTGGCGCTCGACAAGTTTGTCGTCGCCGGATTGCTGCCGCCGGAGAACCGCCCAGGCGCCGAGTTCCTGGCCTGGTCGGCGGTGCATGGCTTTGCCATGCTGATCCTGGACGGCCCGATGCGCCCGGTGCCGCGCGCGCAACGCGACGCGCTCGGCGAGCGCATCATCGCGATGGTGGAGAAGGGGCTTTAGTAGGGTCGCCCGTCCTTGTGGGTGAAGATCCACTTGCCGTCGGTGCCGAGCGCGGCCTTGAGGTCGTCCCGCGGATAGCTGCCCTCGTCGCCGGGCGTGCGGTCGCCGACCTCCAGCAGCAGCACGTCGCGATCGGTGCGGTTCACCAACTGGTGCGCGACGCCGCCGGCCGGGAAGCCGGCGCACATTCCGGGACCCATCTCCACGTCGCCCTGGTCGGTGACCAGCGTCGGATGGCCTTCCAGGATGTAGATGAACTCGTCCTGCCTGCTGTGCCGGTGCAGCAGGGCGGATTCGCCGCCCGGCAACAGGCGGGTCAGGTTGACGCCGAAGTTCTTCAAGCCGAAGACGTCGCCGAGCTGCCGCTTCTCGCGCTTCAGCATGCGGCTGAAGAAGGGCTCGGGGTAGTTCGACGGCTTGGTGCGCGGGGCCACTTCGGCAGCACGCACGGCGATCGGCTTGGTGTCGCTCATTTGCCTGTCCTCATGATCCGTGGAAAGCGCCCGCCAGCTTCGGGAAGGCGCGGTAGAGCGCGAATGCGGTGTCGATCCAGCCCTCGGTATAGCCGTTGCCGATGATCATCTCGACATCGCGCCCGACGCCCTCTGCGGTCAGCGCCGCGGCGGTGAAGGAAGTCGCCATGCTGAAGAACAGGATGCGCCCCTTGGGCCGGGTGCCGAGGATCGCGGCACCCTCGCAGCCCGGCGCATTGGTGGTGGCGATGGTGAGGTCGGCCAGGCGCCCATCGGTCGCGGCGGCGACGATCCGGTGCGTGGCGATCGGATCGCGCAGATCGGCGACCGCCAGGTGGTCAGCGACGTTCAGCGCGCGGGCGCGCTCGAGCGAGTCCGCGCTGGCGTCCAGGCCGATGATCGTCCCGCTGGGTCCCATCGCCTGCCGCGCGGCGCAGAGCGACAGCAGCCCGGCGCGGCCGGTCCCGAGCACGCAGACGATCTGGCCCGGCTGCGCCATCTTCAGTACATGGCCCGGTGCGCCGGCGACATCGCACAGGGCCATCGCCGTCCGCTGCGGCAGGTCGGCGGGCAGCTTCGCGAACAGGCCGCTGGCGAACAGGATGGCATGGCCCTGCACTTCGACCCGCGCCGCTGCCACGTCGATGGCGCCGATGCCGATCAGCACCAGCGGTGTCAGCGACAGCGAGACGAGGGTGCAGATCACGTCACCGACCCGCACTCCGCGCGCCGGGAAATCGGCGCCGATCTCCTTGATCTTGCCGACAAGCACGCCGCCCGAACCGGTCACCGGGTTGTGCATCTTGCCGCGCGCCGCGACGATGTCGGCGATGCGGGACCGCATCCGCGCCTGGTCGTGACCGCAGCTCTCGGCGATCTGGCGCATCGAGGAGGAATCGAGGTTCAGCGCCTCGACCTCGATCAACAGCTCGTTGCCGCGCATCGGCAAGGATGGATCGAGCCGCTCCGCCGGCTGCGGCAACCCGCCGCCGATGGCGCGATGCGAGCCGAAGGGGCAGGGAATCGGTGTCATCTGGAACGCGGGCTCGCCGCGTCCCCTCTGCTCGGTGAACCCCTTCCCCCCTTGCGGGGGAAGGTAGGGTAGGGGGGTATTGCAGCGCCAAGTCTAGCCGAGAAGAGTCTTCGCTTCTTGCCGCCTCCGGCGACGCGCGCGCGCAGCGCGCAACCCCCCATCCGGCTACGACTAGGCTCGCTGCGCTCGCCAAGTCTACGCTGCCTTCCCCCGCAAGGGGGGAAGGGGTTTGGTATTGCGGTGAGGGAAAGACGCACGACTTAGATGACCTTCTTCGCCCGCAATGCCGCGAGGTCGTCATCGGAGAGGTAGAGCAGCTCGCGCAGCACCTCGTCGGTGTGCTGGCCGCAATAGGGCGGCGGCAGCTTGTAGTCGACCGGTGTCTCGGTCAGCTTCACCGGGTTGCCGATCACGTCGATGGTGCCCTTGCCGGCGAGCGGATGCGGCATGGTCACCTTCATGCCGCGGTGCAGGACCTGGGGGTCTTCGAAGACCTGCTTCATGTTGTTGACCGGGCCGCAGGGCACGTCGCGCTCGGTCAGGCCCTCGATCCAGTAAGCCATCGGCTTCAGCGAGGTCACCTCGTGGATCAGGCGATAGCATTCCACGCGGTTGCGCACGCGTCCCGGATTGGTCTTGAAGCGTTCGTCCTCCGCCCATTCCGGTTTGCCGGCGAATTTCGCGAACTCGGCGAACTGCCGGTCGTTGCCGACGGCAAGGATGAAATGCCCGTCGGAGCTCGGCACCACCGAATAAGGCACGATGCTCGGATGCTCGTTGCCGAACTGCTTCGGGATGACGCCGGAGGTGAGGTATTGCAGGCCGACATTGGCGAGCCAGCTCACCTGCGTATCCAGCAGAGCGAGGTCGACCTGCTGGCCGCGCCCCGTCAGATGGCGGTGCTGCAGCGCAGCCAGGATGCCGACCACGGAATAGATGCCGCAGATGATATCGGTCACCGCCACGGCCACCTTCTGCGGCGGCGTCGACGGGTCGCCGTTGATCGACATGATGCCGCCCATGCCCTGGGCCAGGAAGTCGTAGCCGGCGCGCGGCGCATAGGGCCCGGTCTGGCCGAAACCGGTGATCGAGGAATAGATCAGCCGGGGGAAGTCATACTTGATCTGGTCGTAGGCGAGGTTGTAGCGCGCCATGTCGCCGACCTTGAAGTTCTCGACGAAGATGTCGGACTTGGCGATGAGCCGCTTGGCCAGCTCCTGACCATCGGGCTGCGCGATGTCGAGCGTGACCGAGCGCTTGTTGCGGTTGACCGCGAGATAGTAGGCGCTCTCGCTGGTGTCCTTGCCGTCGGCGCCCTTGATGAAGGGCGGACCCCATTTGCGCGTGTCGTCGCCCGCACCCGGCCGCTCGATCTTGATCACGTCGGCGCCGAGATCGCCCAGCATCTGGGTGGCGGTGGGCCCCGCCAGGATGCGGGTCAGATCGAAAACGCGGATGCCGGTGAGCGGGCCAGACATGGAAATCCCCAGAGACGACGCGAATCTGCGCACTCTCTAGGGGCGGTGGGGAGAAATCAAGTGGGGCAGATGGGCCAGGGCGCCGACGTGCCGCCCACTCCGCCGTCATCCCAGGGCCCGGCCCCGGGACGACGTGCGGAATGGCACTTGTCGCCTAGAACGCCGGCGCCGGCATGGTCAGGCGGACAATCTTGGTCTTCGCGCCGTCGATGCCGAAATCGTCGTCGTTGATCAGCACCAGGTCGGAGCCGTCGATGGCGACGCCCTCGACTTTGGACGGCAGTTCCGGGTGGTCGCTGCTGTCGAGCCACAGCTTCTTCCCGACTGCCGTGACGCCCTTGCCGGCCAGTTCATCCGGCTTCAGCTGTTCCAGCGACGGTGCGGTGGCCACCTCGTCCCAGGCGGTGCCGAGGATGTTCGTCGCGCCGTCGAGCGAGATCGCATAGAGCTTGGTGGTCTTGGCGATGCGTTCGAGCACGATGATCTGGTCGGCGCCGACACCCGACATCTCGCTGATGCGCACGTCGCTCTGCTTCTTGGCGTCGGGATCGTTCTTGAAGGTGGTTGCCGGATCGAGCGTATAGACGAACTCGCCGACCACCTGCTGCGACGCGAGCTCGAGCTTCAGGATCCGGGTTGCGGCCGCGTTCTTGAACGCATCGGCGTCGGGGTTGGCCAGCGGATTCTGCACGATGGCATAGAGGAACCGCTCGTCGGGCGAGATCGCGATGCCCTCGATGCCGCGGTTGAGCTGCCGCTTCATCAGGATGGCCGGCAGCGCGCCGGTGATCTTGTAGCCGGCGCCGGCGAGGTCACCCTCCAGCCCCTTCGGCACCAGGCGCTCGATGATCTTGCCGTCGGCGGCGATGTGCACCAGGCTCGGTCCGTATTCCTCACCGACCCAGAAGCTGCCGTCCTTGAGCCGCACCAGGCCTTCGGTGTCCAGGCCGTTGGGGTCGAGCGGCAGCGAGTGGCCCGTGGTGTCGTACGCGGCTTCGGTCTTCGCCGCCTTCAGCGGGTTGCTGAGGCCGGTGATCGCCTTGCCCTGGGCGTCCTTGAGCTGGATCCATTCCGTCGTCGCGAAGCTGCCGTCGCCGCCGAGCTTCAGCTTGACGATGGAAGGGGTGAAGTCCGGGCGCGGGAACAGCTTCGCCTTGTCGTCGCCGCCGCAGGCCTGCGCCGTCGGGATGCCGGTGATCTCCTCCGACGCGCTGCAATCGATGTTCGGGCCGCGATCGGTGAGGCCATAGAGCACGTCGGCCGGGTCGCCCGGCATGTGGAACAGCGCGCTGCCGATGCCGACGCTGAGGTCGAGGGTCTTGCCGCCCGGGAACTCCACCTTGCCCAGCCGCAACGTCGGGTCGCTGCTTTCATAGGTCTTGACCTCGTCGGCGCTCGCCGCGCCCGCCAGGAAGGCCAGTCCGCCGGCGAGGATCGCCGCAATTCGAATCGCTGTCATGTTTGTCTCCGGTTTCCTGATGTGGGACCGGAATGCGTAGGGCGCGGCCGTGACAGAAGCGTTTCAGTTGTCTGAAGCTTTGACTCGCGCCAGCGAGTCGAGAACGCCTTGCAGGATGAAGGCCGCGGCGGCCTGGTCCACCACCTTGGCCCGCTTGGCGCGGCTGAGGTCCGCATCGATCATGTTGCGCTCGACCGCGACGGTGGAGAGCCGCTCGTCCCAGAACAGGATGGGCAGGTCCTGCAGCTTCATCAGGTTGGCCGCGAACTGCCGCACCGACTGGCAGCGCGGCCCCTCCGACCCGTCCATGTTGAGCGGCAGTCCGATCACCAGCCCGCCGACCTGCCGCTCCGCCACCAGCTTCAGCAGCTCCTTGGCGTCGGCGGTGAACTTGGTGCGGCGGATGGTCGAAACCGGCGAGGCGACGCTGAGGCCCGGATCGCTGAGCGCAAGACCGATGGTCTTCTCGCCCAGGTCGAGCCCCAGCAGCCTTTGGTGCCGGCCGAGGGCGGCGCGCATTGATAGGGGATCTGCCAGGATCATCGACGGCTCAGTTGATGGCGGGTGCCGTCCGGCGCTCGCGGATCGGCAGGTGGACCAGGCCGGAGAATACCCCGAGCGCGATAGAAATCCACCACACCGCATCATAGTTGCCGACCGTGTCGTAGAGCCAGCCCGCCCAGTAAGCGCCGATGAAGGCGCCGACCTGGTGGCTGAAGAAGACGATGCCGAACAGCATGGTCAGGTAGCGGGTCCCGAGCATGCGCGCGACCAGGCCGCTGGTCGGCGGCACGGTCGACAGCCAGAGCAGCCCCAGCGCGGCGCCGAACAGCAGGATCGAGGTTTCCGTCACCGGGGTGAGGAAGAAGACGGCGATGACCAGGGCACGCAGGAAATAGATGCCGCTCAGCAGGTATTTCGATTGCGCCCGCTTCATCAGCAGGCCGATCAGGATGCAGCCGGCCACGTTGAAGCCGCCGACGGCCGCCAGCGCATTGGACGCGGCGGTCGGCTGCAACCCGCACAAGGCGGCGAATTGCGGCAGATGGAAGCCGATGAAGGCGAGATGGAAGCCGCAGACGAAGAAGCCGATGATGAGCAAAAGATAGGAGCGGTCGGCGAAGGCGATGCGCAGAGCCTCGCTGATGCCGATTGCCGGCGCCGGAACAGACGGCTGACCGACCGGCGCCTGGTTCTTCGCGCCGCGCGGCAGGCCGAAGGCGCACAAGGCGATGGCGATGCTGACGATGGCGAGGATGCGGAGCGTCGGCTGCCAGCCTTCGCTGGCGATCAGCGCCTGGGTGGACGGCATGAAGACAAGCTGCCCGATCGAGCCGCCGGCGGTGACGACGCCGCCATAGAGGCCGCGCTTGTCCACCGGGGCCACGCGCATGATGGCGCTGAGCACCACCGACATGCCGCTGCAGGCGAGCGCGATGCCGACCAGCACGCCGCCGCCGAGGCCATAGACCAGCGGCGAGTGCGCCTCGCTCATCAGCCAGATTCCGGCCACGTAGAGCACGCCGCCGGTGAACACCACCCAGGTCGGCCCCTTGGTGTCGGCGATGGCGCCGGCGAAGGGCTGGAATGCACCCCACAGCAGGTTCTGCACCGCCCAGGCGAGGGACAGGCCGGCGATGCTCCAGCCGAGCTCCTGATGCAGCGGCGGCAGGAACAGGCCGAATGTCTGCCGCACGCCGAAGGTCAGAATGGTCGACAAGGCGCCGACGGCAAGGATGAGGAAGGATGCCGTGCGAGTCATGATCCTGGAAACCCCGAAAACACATGGTCGCTCTCGCGGGCCATGTTAGCGGCAGCTCCGGACTGCTCCTAGCGACGTTGCCGCATGCACCTGCGCCGGCCGCGCATGGCGGCACGACGCCATCGAATGTCAGGGGACAATTGCGAGGGGCTGCTACTCGCCGATTTGCGCGGCGGCAATGGGGTGCGCCGTTTGCCGCGCGAAGCGCAGGGCCGCGATTATCGCTGGAATGCCCAGCAACCCTCCGACCAGGAAGGTCATGCTGACCGGCGCGGATGTGGTGTCGCGGTCTGGAAATCCGGCGCTGGCCGCGATGATGCCAGAAAAGGCGGCGCCGAGCGCGGCGCCCAGGCCCTCGAAGGTGGGGATGGCACCGGAGGTCACGTCGCGCTCCAGCGAATCGCTGGCACCGATGGTGCGCTGGCACAGGAATCCGTTGGAGATGCCGAAGCCCATGCCGCAGGCAATCAGGGCGATGGCCATCGGGAGCGCCGCCTGGCGGTCGACGCTCCAGGCCATCAGGAACATCCCGAAGGTGAGCAGGACCGGGCCGATCATGATCAGCGCCGTCGCCGCGCGGCTGCCGACCCGGGCCACCGCCATGGCGCTGAACGACCAGCCGAGCGCGGTCAGCGACGACATCTGTCCGGAATGCATCACGCTCATCCCCATGTAGACCTGGGCGACATAGGGCACGAACAGGAACACGCTGGCCTCGGCCAGCGGCATCAGGCCGATGATCCATAGCCCGAGCGAACTCGCATAGCGCGGCGACAGCAGCCGGGCCGGAAACAGCGGCGCGTGCGCGCGGCGGTCCAGATGCAGGCCGATCCACAAGGCGGCCAGCGCGGCCACCACCAGGAACGCCGCCAGGCCCGGCGTCTTCGACTCGCTGGCGACGCAGACCGCGAGCGATCCGCCGGTGAGGAAGATCATGCGCAGCAGCGGCCAGCCGCGCCCGTTGCCGCCGCCGCCGCGTGCCGGCAGCACGGCGAGGGCAAGGGCAAGGAACAGGATCGCGACGGGGGCAAGGGCGCCGGCGGCGACGCGCCACGACCAGTATTGGGCGAGCACGCCACCCAGGATCGGCCCGCCGATGGTGGCGATTGCCCAGACCACCGCCAGCAGCCCGAACAGCGACGGCAGGGCTTTCTCGCCCACGACGTCGGCCGCGATCACATAGCAGAGCGCGATCACCAGCCCCTCGGCGAAGCCCTGCACGATGCGGCCGGCGAGCAGCACCTCCATGGTCGGCGCCAGGGCGATGATGATGCTGCCGAGACACGCCGCCAGCGAGGCGCCGATCAGCACGCTGCGCAGGCCGAGCCGGGCCTTGAGGAAAGCCGCGCCGGAGGAACCGACGATGGAGAACACCAGGTAGAACGCGGTGACCCAGCTGAGCAGCTTGGCGCCGTGGAGTTCCAGCACCGCGGAGGGGGTGATGGTGGAAACGACGAACCAGTTGAAGGCGTGCAGGCTGACGCCGAGGCAGATGGTCCACACCGCCGCGCGCTTCGGCCCGAGCAGCAAATCGCCCCAGGTGATTTTTGTGTCGGCAGCCATCCAATCCCCGCCGCAACCGCGGCTCCCCCCATTTCGACCTTTCTAGAACCGGCGAATTAAGAAATCAATGTATTTCTTTATTCGTCGCCCCGTGCTAGGGTGCCGGCATGGAAGATCGTGGCGCCATGCGCGTCCTGCACGCGCTGAAATCCGCCGGACCTGCGACCGCCGAGGCGATCGCCCGTCGCCTGAAGGTGACGGTGGTGGCGGCGCGGCAGCAGCTGGGCCGCCTGCACAAGAAGGGGCAGGTGGCGTTCGACGACCATCGGGCCGGCGTCGGCCGGCCGAAGCGGGTCTGGACGCTGACCGAATCGGGCAATGCTCTGTTCCCGGATTCGCACGCCGCGGTGGCGCTGGATCTGGTGGACGGCATCCGCGCGACACTGGGGGAGGAGGCGCTGGAGCGTGTCATCGCCAGCCGCGAGAAAGCGCTGCGCAAGCTCTATGCGGCGCGGCTGCAGCCCGCGCGCTCCCTGGCGGAGCGAGCCAGGCTGCTGGCCGCGCAGCGCAGCGAAGAGGGCTACATGGCGGAGGCCAGGCCGCAGCGGAATGGCGAGGTCCTGCTGGTCGAGAATCACTGCCCGATCTGCGTGGCGGCCAAGGCCTGCCAGGGCTTCTGCCGGTCCGAGCTGGCGCTGTTCCGCGACGTGCTCGGCAAGGATGTCCGGGTCGAGCGCGAGGAGCACATCCTCGCCGGCGCACGGCGCTGCGCCTACCGCCTCTCGCCGGCCAAGTAGGAAGCATGGCATCCATGGACAACGCACGGGACTTGCGGGGACGGCGCATCGTCATAACCGGCGCCGGACGCGGCCTCGGCCGGGCGCTGGCGATCGTGGCGGCGGATCTCGGCGCCGAGATCGTGCTGCTCGGCCGCAATCCGGCGGCGCTGGACAATGTGGCGGCGGCGATCGCGTCCCGGACCGGCCGGAAGCCGCTCGCCGTGCCGTGCGACTTGGCGCAACCGGACAACATCAGGGAGGCCTGCGACGCGGTGCTGGCGGCCGATCCCGTGGTGGACGTGCTGGTCAACAACGGCGCGCCGTGGCTATCCGGGGATCTGGTGAGCAGCAGCGAGCGGGAGATAGTCGCCACGATCAGCGGCGCGGTTGCTGGCACCATCCTGGCGACCAAGGGCTTGCTGCCGGGGCTGATGAGATCCACGGCCGCCGACATCATGACCATCGTCTCCACCGCAGGCTGGACCGGCTGGGATGTCGGCCGTGCGTCCGCTTCGCCGTTTCATGCCGCGAAGCACGGCCAGTCGGGGTTCAACGACGCGCTGCGGCACGAGCTGAAAGACAAGGGCGTCCGCGTGATGGCGATCTATCCGCCGGATTTCGACGATGCCGACCCGCTCGATCCGTCCTGGAACGAAACGCGGGCGCCGCGTGCGAAGCTGACCAATCGCGAGGTGGTCGAGACCATCCTGTTCGCGATCACGGCGCCGCGCGCCTGCACCTATCCGGTGATCATCCTCGACAACATGCCGGCGCGGAGCGCGTAGAGGCCCGCACCGTCCGTCTTCATCACCGGGTCACGCCGTTGTCGCGGCGGCCCGGTGATGACGATGGCATGAGACGGGGCGGCTTATGCCCTGCCCACGTCCTTCGCGGTGAGGTCGAGCGCCAGCTTGGTCAGGCGCATGAACTCGTCGATATCCGCCTTGGTCCAAGTCAGCGGCGGCGAGATCAGCATGGTGTCCTTGGTCGCGCGCATGACCAGGCCGTTGTTGAAGCAATGGTCGCGGCACTTGGTGCCGGTCTCGCCGATCGGCTCGAAGGTCTTCCGCGTCTTCTTGTCCTTCACCAGCTCGATGGCGCCCATCAGGCCGACATTGCGCACCTCGCCCACCAGCGGGTGGTCGAGCAGCTCCTGCAGGCGCTTGGTGAGATAGGGGCCGGTCTCATTCTTCACCCGCTCGACCAGCTTCTCTTCCTTGATGATGCGCAGATTCTCGATGGCGACGGCGCAGGAGGCCGGATGGCCGGAATAGGTGTAGCCGTGCATGAAATCCATGCCGCTGGACAGCACCTCGGCCACGCGGTCGGAAATCATCACCGCCGAGATCGGCAGGTAGCCGGAGCTCAGACCCTTGGCGCAGGTCATGAAGTCGGCGCTGTCGATGCCGAAATACTCGGAGCCGAACCATTCGCCGGTGCGGCCGAAGCCGCAGATCACCTCGTCGGCAATCAGCAGCAGGTCGTATTTCTTGCAGATCTCCTGCACCGCCGGCCAATAGGTCGATGGCGGGATGATGACGCCGCCCGCCCCCATGATCGGTTCGCCGATGAAGGCGGCGACATTGTCCGGGCCGAGCTCGAGGATCTTGTCCTCGATCGCCTTGGCGCAGACCTTGCCGAACTCCTCCGGTGCCATGTCGCCGCCCTCGGCGTACCAATACGGCCGGCGCACATGCACGAAGCCAGGCAGGGGAAGGTCCGCCAGGGTGTGCATGTAGTCCATGCCGCCGAGCGAGGCCGCCGCCATGGTCGAGCCGTGATAGGCGTAGACGCGGCTGATGATGGTCTTCTTGCTCGGCTTCTTCTTCAGGTTCCAGTAGGTCCGCACCATGCGGACGATGGTGTCGTTGGCGTCGGAGCCGCTCAAGCCATAGAAGACGTGGTTGAACTGCTTCGGCGTCATCTTCACCAGGATGTCGGAAAGCTCCGCCACCGCTGGATGCGTGGTCTTGAAGAAGGTGTTGTAGTAGGGCAGCTCCTGCAGCTGCTTGTAGGCGGCCTCGGCGATCGACTTGCGGCCGTAGCCGACATTGACGCACCACAGGCCGGCGAAGGCATCGAGCAGCTTGTTGCCCTCGGAATCCCAGAGATAGGTGCCCTCCGCCTTGGTGATGACGCGGCTGCCGATGCGCTTCAGCTCGGCCTGGTCGGAGAAGGGATGGATGTGGGCGCGGTCCTGGACCTGCCAGTCGGTGGTCGAATTGCGCTTGGGAATAGCAGTCATGATGAACCTCGTATCGAAACGGAAAACAGGAAAGGCGGCGCCGCGCCTCGTGCGCGACGCCGCGGCTGGTTCGATCGTCGGGTCAGATCACGGATTGAAGTTGATGCGCGCGGTCAGGATCAGGATCTCGGCACGCATCGTACGTCCGTAGAATCGACCCGCTGCCGGCCGCCGGTGGCGGCCAACCGGGAAGTCCATCAACAGGTCGATCCGGGATGGCATGATGGCAGTCTACCAGCGCCCTAGACGTTCAACAACAGATGCTCTCGCTCCCAGGAGCTGATGACGTTCTGATAGGCCTCCAGCTCCGCCATCTTGACGATGTAGAGCGCCTTCACGAAGCGCTCGCCGAGCAGCGCCCGGACCGGCTTGCAGGCCAGGAACTTGGACAAGGCCTCGTGCGCGGTCTTCGGCAGGGTGTGCGCCATGCGATAGGCGCTGCCCTCGATCTGGTCGGTCGGCTTCAGCCGTTCCGTCATGCCGATGTAACCGCAGAGCAGCGAGGCGGCGATGGCCAGATAGGGGTTGGCGTCGGCGCCGGCCAGGCGGTTCTCGATGCGGCGCCCCGAGGCGCCCGAGATCGGCACCCTGAGGCCGCAGGAACGATTGTCGATGCCCCATTGCACGTTGATGGGCGCGTCGAAGCGCGGCCGCAGGCGGCGATACGAGTTCACATTCGGCGCCAGCATCGGCACCACCAGCGGCAGGTACCGCTGCAGGCCGGCGACGTGGTTGCGGAACATCGCGGTGTCGCGGCCCTTGCTGTCGGCGAACAGGTTCTTGCCGGAGCGCTTCTCCACGATGGACTGGTGGATGTGCATGGAACTGCCCGGCTGGTTGCCCAGCGGCTTCGCCATGAAGGTGGCGTAGACGTTGTGCTTCATCGCCGCCTGGCGGACCGTGCGCTTGAACAGGAATGCCTGGTCGGCGAGTTCCAGCGGGTTGCCGTGGTTGAAGTTGATCTCCATCTGCGCCGCGCCGGATTCATGCGTCAGCGTGTCGACGTCGATCTCCGACTTTTCGCAGAAGTCGTAGACGTCCTCGAAGATGTGGTCGAACTCGTTGGTGGCGTCGATGCCATAGGCCTGGCTGCCGGTCTCCGGGCGGCCGGAGCGGCCGACCGGCGGCACCAGCGGCAGATCGGGGTCGGTGTTGACGCTGACCAGGTAGAATTCCAGTTCCGGCGCGATGATCGGGCGCCAGCCCTTGTCGTCATAGAGCTCCAGCACCTTTTTCAGGACATAACGGGACGAATGCTCCACCGGCCGGTCGTCGGCGTGGAAGGCGTCGTGGATGACCTGCGCCGTCGGGTCGGCGTACCATGGCACCATGCGGATGGTATCCGGATCGGGGCGCAGATAGATGTCGGGATCCTCGTCCGAGCCGATATCGTCATCGTCCAGGTCCGGGTATTCGCCGGTGACCGTCTGGAGGAAAATACTCTCCGGCAGGCGGAGACCATATTCGCGGGTGCTCTTGGTGAATTTGCCCGCCGGCAGAATCTTGCCGCGCGGAATGCCGTTCATATCGGGGACAAGGCACTCGACCTCATCGACCTTGCGCTCGTCGAGCCATTCTTCGAGGTATTTCATGATGACCAATTTTGGGTTCGGATCGGGCCGCGAGACGTCTGAGACAGACCCAGCGGTCCCGGCTTGGAGAGTAGCCGATCCCCTCCCGGACTGGCAATTCGACCTGGGATTGTCTATTAATGCATTGTTCTCATTGAATTATATGGGTGGCACCGGTAGCGCCGCGCGGGGCGACCGCGGTTCCTTGACTTGCCCGCCTCAGCCTCTATATTCCGCGCGCTCTCGTGCCGGACCACCCCTTGTGGATTGGTCCAGCCACCCGCCTCGGCGGGAGCGGACAGCCGGGACACCAACAACATCGCCAGAGAGCGAGAAAGGACTACGTCATGTCAAAGCGCATTGCCGCTAAGCACAAGATCGACCGCCGTCTGGGCGTCAATCTGTGGGGCCGCGCCAAGAGCCCCGTCAACGACCGCGAATATGGCCCGGGCCAGCACGGCCAGCGGCGCAAGAAGCCGACCGATTTCGGCCTGCAGCTGATGGCGAAGCAGCGCCTCAAGGGCTACTACGGCAATATCGGCGAGCGCCAGTTCCGCAAGATGTACCAGGAGGCCTCGCGCCGCCGCGGCGACACTTCCGAGAACATGATCGGCCTGCTCGAGCAGCGCCTGGAGACTGTCGTCTATCGCGCGAAGTTCGTGCCGACCGTCTTCGCCGCCCGCCAGTTCATCAATCACGGCCACATCAAGGTCAACGGCAAGAAGGTCAATATCGGCTCGTACCGCCTGCGGGAAGGCGACGTCATCGAGGTGAAGGACAAGTCGCGCGAGCTCGCGCTGGTCCTCGGCGCGGTTGCGCTGGGCGAGCGTGACGTGCCGGACTACATCGAGGCCGACCACAAGAAGATGACCGCCAAGTTCGTGCGTGTCCCGGCCCTGGCCGACGTGCCGTATCCGGTGACCATGGAACCGCACCTCGTGGTCGAGTTCTACTCGCGCTAAGCGAAGCGGCACTGCAATGCTCGAAGGCCCGTCACCGCAAGGGACGGGCCTTCTCTTTTGTATCCTCCGGCCGCCAATGCGAAACGGGAAACGGGGCTTCACGCGTCATGGTCGGACTTGGTCCGACCACCCACGAGTTTCGCAGGGCAGGGCCGTACGACGGCAGGCAAACTCGCAGGTGGTCGTGTCAGGCGCGATCATGACGACAGAGTATGCAATGCCCGGTGCGCGCCATGTCTGACCGCACCTTCGGCAATGTCGCGCTGGTGGCGGTTGCCTGCACCTGGGGCACGATGATTCCGGTCATCACCCACCTGGCACAGGGCTGGGATCCCTTCTTCCTGGGCGCCGTGCGTTATGTCGGCGGCGTGCCGCTGCTCTATGCCGCCCTGTGGTTGAAGGAAGGCTTCGCGCGGCCGGCCTATCGGCCGGCCTTGTGGCGCGCGATGCTGCCGGGCTGGCTCGGTCTTGCCAGCTTCGCCTTCATCTACACGATCGGCGTCTCGCACGCGAACCCGGTGATCGCCGCGGTGCTGAGCGCTGCCAATCCGGTGATCGGCGCACTGGTCGGCGGCCTCGTCTTCCGCCAGGCGTTCGACCGGCGCCTGGCGCCGGCGGTGGTGCTGGCCTTCATCGGCTGTGCGCTCGCCACCGTCGATTGGAGCGCCGGCGATTTCAGCCTGCAATTGCGCGGCGGCGAACCGCTCTGCCTCGTGGCCTCCAGCCTGTGGGCCTGGTATTCCGTCGCCGTGCATCGCTGGCTGAAAGGCTGGTCGCAGCTCCGCATCGCCGCCAACACCATGGCCCACGGCGCGGTGCCATTGATCCTCGGCTACCTGCTCGCGCGCCAGCTCGGCTGGGCGCATGCGGCGCCGCAAGTGCCGCAGGACTGGGACATCGGCATCTTCGTCTGGATGATCGCCGGCTCGGTGGTGATCGGGCTGCTGCTGTGGAACTACGGCGTCAGCAAGGTCGGCATCGTGCTCGCCTCGATCTACCTCAACCTGGCGCCGATCGTCGCCATCGGCCTGCTGGCGCTGGGCGGCCGGCCGCCGACCTGGACCCAGGTCGCGGGCGGCGCGCTGGTGATCGGCGGCGTCGCCTGGAGCGAATGGCGGATGCTGAAGGCCGCCGCTACCAGTTGAACGGATCGGTGGTCAGGCGCTTGCCGATCAGGAAGGCATCGGCGGTCAGGCGCAAGGGCGCCGCCTCCACGTCGCTCTGCCGCCTGTCGAGCAGCTCAGCGAAGCGGCGATAGATCCGCTCGTATTCTTCCATCTTCACGTCGACGACGACCTTGCCGTCGACTTCCAGCGCTGCGCCGCCCTTGAACAGGCGCGCCTTGCGGCCGTCGCCCAGCACGAAACTCTGGTGCCATTTCTCGTCGCCCTGCTCGCGCCAGTCGAAATCGGCGCTGAGGGCGACGTGGTATTGCGGGTCGGTGAAGGCGATCTTCGCGGCGATCGGCGTCTGGCGATTGGCGGGATAGGTCAGCTCGGCGCTCTTCACCAGCGGGGTGAAGGGCAGGATGCGACAGAAGATGGAGAGCGCGTTGATGCCCGGGTCGCAGACACCGAATCCGCCCGGCTCCCACACCCAATCCTGGCCCGGATGCCATTTGCGTACATCTTCGCGCCATTCGATGTGCAGCGACTTCAGCCCGACCTTGGCGATCAGCGCGCGGGCCTCTTCCACGGCCGGGTTGAAGATCGAATGCCAGGTGGCGAACAGCACGCGGCCTTTCGCCTTGGCGACCGCAGCGAGGTCTTCCAGTTCGGAGAGGGTGGTTGCCGGCGGCTTTTCCAGCAGCACGTCCTTGCCGGCCTCCAGCGCCGCCCGCGCGATGGCGTGGCGCACGCTGGGCGGCGTGTTGACCGCGACGATGCCGACCTCGGGCATCGCCAGGTAGAGCTCGGCCGCGGTCTTGAAGCTGCGTACGCCCCCGCTGCTCAGGCCCCGGGTGCTGACCACCGCCGCCAACTCGAAATCTCCGCCGCCGGCAATGACCGGCACATGCTGGTCGATGGAAATCTTGCCGAGGCCGATGATGGCGATCTTGCGCTTGGACATACCCGGGAGCCCTTGTCATACAAATGGAAGCTGGCTGGGCAAGATACACGCTTCCACCGCCGATTCCAGCCGGCCTATTGCTCCCGGTAGAACAGCATCCCGCCGTGATGCAGCACGCCATCGATGAAATCGCCGTCGGCGGTGAAGCCGGTATCGTCCACATAGTCGATGTGATTGCCGATGATGGCGTAGCGTCCGCGATAGGCGCTCTTGCGGCCGCCGCGCTGCTCGTCATAGCGGCCGTTGGGCAGCAATTCGTGGCGGATCCGGCCGTCCGGCGTCACCCACATCCCGACATAGGGATGGGTGGTTTCGGCCTTCGCCTCATTGAACTTGGTCATGTCTTCCTCCCAGGAAACGACCGGGGCGATCAGTTCCGGGCGCAGCAGCGGCCCGGTATGGGTGATCATGATCGCGGCCGCACCCGCCAGCAGCAGGAGCGATTTCGCCAAAGGCGGATTCGCCAAGGACGTGTGCGGCCGCGTCATGGATTTCTCCCTATTGCGCGTAATCGGCGGAGATCGTCAGCTTCCGCCAGGTGTCGAGCTCGGTCCGCATCGCGGTGAGCTTGTCGGCGATACGGCCGAAGGCCGAGGCGCCGGCGGCAAAGCGCAGCGGCGGATGTTCGGTATCCGCCAGCACGACCACCGCCTGTGCCAGTTTCACCGGGTCACCCGGCTGCTTGTTGGCGCGATCCAGGAACGAGGCGCGCACCTCCTCGGCATACTTGCCGTAATCCGCCACCTCCCGGCTGCCGAAGCGGACCGAGCTGTCGTTGAGGAAATCCGTGCGGAACGGGCCGGGCTCGACCAGCGTCACCTTGATGCCGAACTGCTTTACCTCCTGCGCCAAGCCCTCGGAGAATCCCTCGATGGCGAATTTGGTCGAGCAGTAGATCGACCCGCCGGCGATGCTGAGCAGCCCGCCGACCGAGCTTAGGTTGAAGATGTGGCCGGCGCGCTGCTTGCGCATGACCGGCAGGATGGCGCGGGTCACGTCGAACAGCCCGAAGACATTGGTGGCGTATTGCCGCGCGATGTCCTCCGCCGCGACCTCTTCGAACAGGCCGAGCTGGCCGTAGCCGGCATTGTTCACCAGGATGTCGATGCGGCCGAACTTGGCGACGGCCGCGTCCACTGCCTGCCTGATCTGCTCCGGTTTGGTCACGTCGAGGGCGACCGCGAGCACGTTATCGGCGTCTGCGGCATAGGTCTTCTCGACCTGGGCCCGGTCGCGCCCGGTGGCGACGACCTTGTCACCCGAGGCCAAGGCCGCCTTGGCGATCTCGGCGCCAATGCCACGGGAAGCTCCAGTGATGAACCAGGTCCTGCTCATGCTTGCTCTCCTTCTTGCGCGTCTTATGGATGGCCGAACGGGCCGGCTGGGCGAGCGAACGCAGGAGAAGCTCCTGTTGCGCCAACCTGGCCCGGATTTCGGGAATGCTATGTTTCGACATCGTGTAGTCCTTGGACTCGCCGGCCAGGGTGGCCGGCACGCAGCATGATCTGGGGACGAGGGGCGAAACGGCGAATACCGGAAGGTATCGGTCTATTGCCTGATTCTATTTCCTGACCTGCTATTGACCATCCGAGGCGGCGTTTTATATCCATATTCTATCCTAAGCAGGAGCACCCTTTGAACCCGAACCCGCCCCTTCCGACGATGCAGCAGCGCATGGCGGCGCAGATCCTGCGCCTGGCCCCGAACGAGGGCCTGACGCCATCCGCTCTCGACGGCGTGCGGCTGATGCGCGCCAACCGCTCGATGCCCCGCCGGCCGGTGATGTATGAGCCGTCGATCTGCGTCGTCTGCCAGGGCCGCAAGCGCGGCTTCCTCGGCGACGAGGCCTTCGTCTACGACGCCCAGCACTATCTCGTGCTGTCGGTGCCGCTGCCCTTCGAGGGCGAGACCGAGGCGACGCCGGAGGAACCGTTCCTCGGGGTGTCGATCCGCATCGACCTGGCGGTCGCGGCCGAACTGCTGCTGGCGCTGGATGAGAGCGGCGGCGTGGCGGCGCCGGCGCCGAAGGGCATTTGCGCGACGCCGCTCGGCGAGGAATTGGCCGATGCGGTGTTGCGGCTGCTGAACGCGCTGACCTCGCCGGTGGAGGCGCGGCTGATCGGGCCGGCGATCGTGCGCGAGATCTATTTCCGCGTGCTGACCGGCGAGCAGGGCGGGGCGATCCGCGCCGGGCTCACCCATCAGAGCCAGTTCGGCAAGATCGCCAAGGCGCTGCGCCGCATCCATACCGAGTTCGACGGCGAGCTCGACGTCGGCAGCCTGGCACAGGAAGCGGGCATGAGCGTCCCGGCCTTCCACGTGCATTTCAAGGCGGTGACGCAGACCTCGCCGATCCAGTACGTCAAGGCGACGCGGCTGCACAAGGCGCGGCTGCTGATGGTCCAGGACGGTGCCAGCGCGGCCCTTGCCGCCACCCGCGTCGGCTATGAGAGCGCGTCGCAGTTCAGCCGGGAGTTCAAGCGCTTCTTCGGCAGGACGCCGCAGGAAGAGGCGGCGCTGATGAAGGCCGGCCTGTCGGCCCCGGCGGCGGCCAATCCGGCCCGTTACGTCACCGCGCCCTGAGGCAGGCCCGCCCGGAAAGGGAAATGCCCGGCCTGCGTCGCCGCCGGCCGGGCATCGTCGGGAGGAGGAGGATTGCTCGGTCTCAGGCCGCGGTGGGAACCAAGGCCGGCGTGTAGAAGGTTTTCACCTTCGCCGTATCGTCGTTCACCAGCTGGCGGGTCTCGTCACGGCTGACGCCGATCCAGCACAGGGTCACGTCCTCCTGGCTGACGATGCCGCGGCGATGACGGTCGGCCATCTCGACGGTGGTGAAGGGGCCCGATTGAAGCCGCATCGGCATGGTGAGGCTGCCGATGTTGTAGTTAACGTAGAACTGAAGCATGTCATGCTCCCCAAGTTGACCAAGGTAAACGCCCGGTAATCTTTTGTGGGGTGATCGTTCCGTGACGCCACGCCGGCGTCAACAGCAC
Source organism: Dongiaceae bacterium (assembly GCA_044226685.1). Taxonomy (GTDB): domain Bacteria; phylum Pseudomonadota; class Alphaproteobacteria; order Dongiales; family Dongiaceae; genus Dongia_A. The sequence goes on along the minus strand of JBGAGP010000061.1, from coordinate 3,580 downwards.
CGGCCACACTGGGTGATCAAGGTTACACTTGGGTCGATTTTGATGGAGGCCGGTGTTAACCGTAGCTCTCGCGGAATACCGCGCCTTTGCGGCTTAGCAGGCGATGTTGCCTGCAAATTCGGTTAAGCACACATGCAGGAATGTCATGGTTTTCTGTCGAGTGTTGCTCAAACGCCAGGGTTCGGAAGCGTCCGCCGGCGTCGCCCGCGGGGCCTGAGTCGCGGGCCGCATTAGGTTAATTCCGGGGCTCAGAAACGATCCCAGGCATTTTAACAGTCTTTAAACAAATCCCCGGCATTCTGCCTATGACGAAAGACGGAGGCGGTCGCCTGATCGGCCTTCGTCGAGAGAGATCCAAGTCCCGACGCTAACACCCATACCTCCCACGACACTCGCGGCCGCGCCTCACAGCGCGGCCGCAACTTTGAGTCCCTCCAGCACCGCCTCCTCCGCCGTGCGGGGCGTGACGCAGTCGCCGACCAGGTGCACTTCGCCGGGCCAGCCGGCGAGTTCGTCCTCCAGCTCGGCCGCCCGGTGATGGCCGAGCGAGGCGACCAGGGTATCGATGGCCTCGAAAATGATCGGCTCGCCGCTGGTGGCGTGCTGGAAATAGACCGTGTTGCCGTCGACGCCGTAGATCCGCGCATAGGGCACGATCTCGACGCCCAGCTTGTGCAGCTGCCCGACCCAGTGATCGCGGACGTATTGGTGGATGCGCTGGCCGGCCATGTAGCCGTCGACGCAGAGCCGCACCCGGCAGCCCTGGCGCGCCAGCATCTCGGCGACACCCATGCCGATCCAGTCACAGCGCCAATCGGCGATCGCCACGGACGGGCCGACATTCACCTCGTTGCGGATGACCTGCCAGGCATTGACCACGTGGCCGGTCTCCACCCCTTCGATCTCCGCCGCGCGCGGCGTGGCGCCGGTGGCGACGATGACCGCATCCGGTCTCTCCGCCTCGACCAAGGCGCGCGTCACCTTCTGGCGCAGCACCACGCGGACGCCGGCCAGTTCCATCTCGCGGCTGAGATTGGTGACGATGCCGCCGAACTCGGCGCGGCCGGGCAGGGCCTGGGCCAGAATGGTCTGGCCGCCCAGGCGCTCCGCGGCCTCGTAGAGCGTCACCTCATGGCCGCGCGCGGCGGCGATGGCGGCCGCCTTCATGCCGCCAGGCCCGCCGCCCACCACCATGACCTTCTTGCGCGTGGCGGCCTTCGTCAGCGTGCCGTATTTCAGTTCGCGCCCGGTCTCCGGATGCTGGATGCAGGAGATCGGATAGCCCATGTGGAAATGGCCGATGCAGGCCTGGTTGCAGGCGATGCAGGCGCGGACATCGTCGAGCCGCCCGGCCTCCGCCTTGCCCGGCATTTCGGGGTCGCAGATCATCGCCCGGGTCATGCCGACCATGTCGGCCTGGCCGGAAGCGATCACCTTCTCGCCATCCTGCGGCTGGTTGATGCGGCCGGCGACGAAGACCGCCGCCTTCACCTTGGCCTTCACCGCCGCGGCGAAGGGCGCCACATAGGCATTGCCGATCGCCATCGGCGGGGCGATGTGAACGGCGGCACCGAATCCAACGGAGGACCCGGCGATGACGTTGACGTAGTCGACCAGATCGCCCACCGCAACGATCGCCTGCAGGCTTTCGGATTCCTGCAGGCCGTCGGGATCCTTCTCGTCGCCGCTGATGCGCAGGCCGACGATGGTCGCGTCATCCACATGAGCGCGGACCGACGCGATGACCTCTTGCAGGAAGCGCAAGCGGTTCTCGAAGCTGCCGCCGTATTCGTCGGTGCGCAGGTTGACCCGCGGATTGAGGAACTGCGCCGGCAGGTAGCCGTGGCTGCCGACGATCTCCAGCCCGTCGAGCCCGGCGCCGCGCAGCCGCGCCGCGCTTTCGCCATAGCCTTTGACCACCTCGTCGATCATCGCCTTGGTCATCGGCCGCGGCATGACATGGAAGCGTTCGTTCGGCACGGCGGAGGGCGCATAGGCGACCGGCATGGAGCCATCCTGGCTTTCCATAATCTCGCGCCCCGGATGAAACAGCTGGCCGAAGATCCTGCAGCCGTGCTTGTGGACGGTCTCGGCAAGGCGGCGATAGCCCGGCACGCTTTCTTCCGAGGCCATCAGGACGTGCGAGGTGTATTTGGCGCTCTCATGCACGCCGGCCGCCTGCACCACGATCAAACCGGCGCCGCCCTTGGCGCGCGCCTCGTGATAGGCGATGAGCGCATCGTTCGGCACGCCGCCGCTGATGAGCGTGGTGTCGTGGCCGGTGGAGAGGATGCGGTTCCTGATCTCCAGCCCGCGGATGCGGATGGGCGAGAAGAGATGCGGCAGCTTGCTGGTCACGATCGTCGTCTTTCCTTCAGGCCAGCCCGTACTTCTGCCGCCAGTCGACGGGATGCAGGGCATAGAACACCATCGCCTTCTCGCCCTCGTATTTCAGCGGCGTGTTCTCCGGGATCCACAGCACGTCGCCGGGCGCGCAGGTGAACGTCTCGCTGCCGACGACGAGGCGGAAGGTGCCTTCCAGCACCACGATCAACTCGTCATACAGCACGGTCCATTCGATCGAGCAGCCATCGAACGTGGCGATGCCGGCGCCCATCGTCTTGCTGATATCGGGCCCGACCAGGCGGGCGATGGTGGCCTGGCCCGGCGGCCCGCCATAGGCGGCGAAGCTGCGCTCGGATTTCTTGAACTGAACGACTTGCGGCTTGGATTTCGTTTCTGCCATTTGCGGCTCTCCCCAGCGCTGGCGGTGGGCACCCTAGCTGCACGCCGATGCGGCGGCAATGCGGCGCGTCATCCGTTGGGACGTTCCTAGACCAGCGACGGCGTGCAGGCGCAGACGACGATGGCGGTCTGGCGGCCCGGATTGGTCAGCCGGTAGGGCTGCTTGCCCAGGATCTGGAAACCGCCGCCGGCATGGATGCGGCGGCGCTGGCCGCCGACTTCGAGTTCGACGGAGCCCTGCACGACCACGGCGGCGGTCTCGCCGTCATGCACGATGGGCTCGTCGCCGGTATTGGCGCCGGGCGCATAGCGCTCGAAAAACAGTTGCAGCTTCTTGTCGCGGCGTTCGGCGCCCAGCACGCGGAGGTCGGCGCTGCCGCGCGTAACCACGGCGAGGTCGTCATGCTCGTAGAACAGGATGTCCTGCTTGGTCACAGGCAGGGCGAAGAACTCCGCCATGGTGATCGGGATCGCCGTCAGGATGCGGTGCAGCGAGGCGAGTGAGGGCGCGTGGCTCTCCTGCTCGATCAGCGAGACGGTCACGTTGGTGACGCCGGCGCGCCGCGCCAGCTCGCGCTGCGTCATCCCGGCCTGCTCGCGCACCGCCTTCAGCCGCGCGCCGACGCCGAGCGCGACGGCGTGGTTGTCGGTCTTCTTGGTCCGGGCGACCTTTGCCGTCTTCTTCTTCGTGGTCTTCGGCTTCTTCGTCACGCGCACCTGGCCTGCTTTTCCCGAGCGTTCGAGGGGCCCGTTCCCTAACACGGCCCATTTCCGCACAGAAGGACTTTGTCCACTGCCCGGACGTTGCTCGGAGATGAATCCCCTTGCAGTATAA
>JBGAGP010000060.1:0-27584 GCA_044226685.1 Dongiaceae bacterium | reverse complement strand
GCCTCCGCCTCGGCGCGCGCCGCCACCCGCTTCGCCTCGGCGAGGGTGATGGGGGTGCCGTATTCGAGGAGTCCGGCCATGCCGCGCCTCAGACCGCTTCCGGGCCGCGCGAGATGGCGACCACACCCGTGCGCGAGACCTCAACGAGCCCCAAAGGCTGCATGAGGTTGATGAAGGCGGTCAGCTTCTCGGTCGAGCCGGTCATCTCGAAGACGAAGGATTCGATGGTGGAATCCACCACCCGGGCGCGGAAGATGTCGGCGATGCGCAGCGATTCGACGCGCTTGTCGCCGGTGCCCTTCACTTTCACCAGGACCAGCTCGCGCTCCAGCGACGGGCCTTCGACGGTCAGGTCGGTGACGCGATGGACCGGCACCAGGCGGCGCAGCTGGTTCTTGATCTGCTCGATCACCATCGGCGTGCCGCTGGTGACGATGGTGATGCGCGAGAAATGGCGCTGCGCGTCGACCTCGGCCACCGTCAGGCTTTCGATGTTGTAGCCGCGCCCGGAGAACAGGCCGATGACGCGCGCGAGCACGCCGGCCTCGTTATCCACCACCACCGAAATGGTGTGACGCTCGATCTGCTGTTGTGACACCCCTGAACTCCCTGATCCCCGATGTTCGCGCCCGCTGGAGCGGTCGCGCTACACCAGCACCATCCCCTCTTCCGACACCGAATCCGACCGCTGATCCTCGGGGCCGAGCAACATTTCGTTGTGCGCGGCGCCGGATGGGATCATCGGGAAGCAGTTCTCCTTCTCGTCGACCGCGACGTCGACGATGACCGGGCCCTGCGTCTCGATCATGGTCTTGATGGTGGCGTCCATGTCGCCCGGCTTGGTCACCCGCAGCCCGGTCCAGCCGAAGGCATCCGCCAGCTTGACGAAATCCGGCAGGGAATCGCTGTAGCTTTCCGAATAGCGCCCGCCATGCAGCAGCTCCTGCCACTGCCGCACCATGCCCATCCAGCGATTGTTCATGATGAAGATCTTCACCGGCAGACGATACTGCGAGGCCGTCGCCATCTCCTGGATGTTCATCAGGATCGAGGCCTCGCCGGCCACGTCGATGCACAGCGCCTCCGGATGCGCGATCTGCACGCCGATCGCCGCCGGCAGCCCGTAGCCCATGGTGCCGAGGCCGCCGGAGGTCATCCAGTGCTGCGGCTTCTCGAACTTGATGAACTGCGCCGCCCACATCTGGTGCTGGCCCACCTCGGTGGTGATGTAGTAGTCGCGCCCCTTGATCGCATCGTAGAGGCGCTGCAGGGCGAATTGCGGCTTGATCACGTCGGCGGCGGGGCGATAGCGCAGGCATTCGCGGCCGCGCCACTTGTTGATCTGGTCCCACCACGCGGCCAGCGCCTTGCCGTTCGGCTTCACCTGGCGCGACTTCCAGATCCGCATCATGTCTTCGACCACATGGCCGACATCGCCGACGATGGCGAGGTCGACATGCACGTTCTTGTTGATCGAGCTGGGGTCGATGTCGACGTGGATCTTCTTCGAGTTCGGCGCGAAGGCGTTGAGGCGGCCGGTCACCCGGTCGTCGAAGCGGGCGCCGATGTTGATCATCAGGTCGCAATCGTGCATCGCGTGGTTGGCTTCGAACATGCCGTGCATGCCGACCATGCCGAGCGACAGCGGATCGGAACCCGGGAAGGCGCCGAGGCCCATCAGGGTCTGGGTGCAGGGGAAGCCGGTCAGGCGCACGAACTCGGTCAGCAGCTGGGACGCCGCGACGCCGGAATTCACCACGCCGCCGCCGATGTAGAACAGCGGCTTCTCCGCCTTCGCCATCAGGTCGACGGCGCGCTCGATGCCGGCGCGGTCGGGCTTCACCTGCGGGTTGTAGGAGCGGTGCCGCTGGTTGGCGTGGTTGACGTAGTCGTGCTTGGCCTGCTGCACGTCCTTGGGCAGGTCGATGACCACCGGGCCGGGGCGGCCGGTACGGGCAACATGGAACGCCTCGTGGATCACGCGCGACAGGTCGCCGATCGATTTGACCAGGTAGTTGTGCTTGGTCACCGGCCGGGTGATGCCGGTGGTGTCGGCCTCCTGGAAGGCGTCGTTGCCGATCAGATGCGTCGGCACCTGGCCGGTGATGCACACGACGGGCACGGAATCCATCAGCGCGTCGGTCAGGCCGGTCACCGCGTTGGTGGCGCCGGGACCGGAAGTCACCAGCACCACGCCCACCTTGCCGGTAGACCGCGCATAGCCCTCGGCCGCATGGACCGCCGCCTGCTCGTGGCGGACCAGGATGTGGCGGATCTGGTTCTGCTTGAAGAGCGCGTCATAGAGCGGGAGGACGGCCCCGCCAGGATAGCCGAAAATCACCTCGACGCCCTGATCGATCAAGGCCTTAACGACGATTTCAGCGCCCGGTATCGGTTCGATCGCCATCGGATCCACCCTTCGTTCCGCCCGACAAACACAGCAAAAAAGCCTGTCTCGCAAGGGATTTCGCCCCTGCGGCGGCTGGACCCTAAGGTCTGGTCATGCCTCGGTCAACAGGAAATCGCGAATTTTCTGGCTGATTCCTGCATAGGAACTTTCCGAAAATTGCATGTCTTCGGTCTCCGGAGTTATAAAATTCCCATCCGGCATCTGGTTGCGAAACCACGTTCCCTGCCGCTTGGCATAGTTCCGGGTGGCTTGCTGCGCCGCGGCAGTGGCCTCGGGAAGCCGCTCGGGATGGCCGATGCAGCGCGCCAGCTCGGCGAAGCCCAGCGCCTTGGTCCCGCCGGCCTGGCGTCGTTCGGGCGGATAGAGTGCCAAGGCCCGCGCCACCTCGTCCAGCGCGCCCTGCGCCAGCATGGCGCCGAAACGCGCATCGCAGCGGCGATAGAGCGCCGCGCGCTCGGGCAGCACGATGAAGACCAGGAAACGCAGGCCTTCCGGCGGCGTCGGCGGCAGCTTCTGCCACTCGGACAGGGGCCGCCCCGTCGCCCGCCATACTTCCCAGGCCCGCGCCACGCGTTGCGGGTCGTTGGGATGCAGCCGGCGGGCGATCTCCGGGTCATGGCGCGCCAGCCGGGCGTGCAGGGCAGCGGCACCGATCTCAGCCAGCAGGGCCCGCGTTTCCTGGCGCACCTCCGGCGGAATCTCCGGGATCGGCGAGAAGCCCTGCATCAGGCCGCGCAGATAGAGCCCAGTGCCGCCGCAGAGGACCGGCAGCTTGTCCGCCTGATGCGCGGCGTCGATCTCCGCCCGCGCCAGCAAAGCCCAGCGGTCGGCGGTGCAGGCATCGTCCAGCGCCAGGAAGCCGTAGAGCCGGTGCGGCACCGCCGCCATCTCCGCTGCGCTCGGCTGCGCCGTCAGGATCGGCAGGTCCCGATAGACCTGCATGGAATCGGCGTTGACGACGATGCCCTCGAAATCATGCGCCAGGCGCGCCGCCAGCGCCGACTTGCCGCTGGCCGTGGGTCCGGCGACCACCACCACGGGCAGGCGTCGTACCATCGCCGGGCGCTTGTGCGCCTCGGCGCTCTCGCCTATACCCGCCCTCGCCATGGAATTCGTGCTCTCGCTCATCTCAGCTCCCGCGGCCGCGGAGCTTACACCGGCCCTGCTCGAAAGGGTCAATCACGGCCTCGACGCCGCCGAGGCCCGGGCCGGCGGGATCGTCTGGCTCGACCCCACGCGCGCCGCCGAATATCCCTTCGCCGGCGACGACGCGGCCGTGCTGGAGGAAATCCGCCGCCGCCTGACCGACGTCCCCGTGGACGTCAACGTCCTGCCCGCCGCGCATCGCCGCAAGCAGCTGCTGGTCTCCGACATGGACGCGACGGCGATCATCGGCGAGACGCTGGACGAGCTTTCGACCTACACGCCGCACAAAGCGGAGATCGACAACCTGACCCGCCAGTCGGTCAACGGGCTGATGAGCTTCGCCGACACGCTGGTGGCGCGCGTCGCGCTGATGCGCGGCCTTGGCGAGGAGGCCTTCGCCCGCACCTGGGACACGATTCAACCGACGCCGGGCATGAAGACAGCCATCGCCACCATGCGCGCCAATGGTGCCTATACCGCGCTGGTCTCCGGCGGCTTCACCTATTTCACCGCCCGGGTGCGCGACGCGCTCGGCTTCGACTGCGACGTGGCCAACGACCTCGAGTTCGAAGACGGCAAGCTCACCGGCCGCATCCCGCCGCCGCTGATCGACCCGCAGGCCAAGGTCGACGCCCTGCGCCGACTGGCCAGAGAACGCGGCGTCGCCGCCCAGGCTTCGCTGGCCATCGGCGACGGCTCGAACGACATCCCGATGCTGCAGGATGCCGGCCTCGGCATCGCCTTCCAGGGCAAGCCCAAGGTCAAGCAGGCGGTCCCGGTCTGGCTCGACTACGCTGGCCCCACGGGCCTACTTTATCTGCAGGGCTATCGCCGCAGCGACTTCGTCGAAGGCTGAAACGTGAAGGGCCGGCAGATGCCGGCCCTTCTTCCTTTCGCATCGTTCGGCGTGTCTACTTCCCGATCTTCGGCGCGATCCACTGGAAGTCGCCGCCGCGATTGACCAGCAGTGTCACCACCCGGTAGCCGTTGTCCTGCGCCGCCTTGACCCGCTGCGCCACGTCGTCGGGCGAATTGACCGGCTTCTGGTCGACCTCGACGATGACGTCGCCGACGCGCAGGTCGTTCTCCGCGCCCGGGCCCTGGGAATCGACTTCGGTCACCACCACGCCGGTCGCGTCGTCGGCAATCTCGAATTTCTGCTTCAGCTCGTCGTTGATCGCCGACAGCTTCACGCCCAGAACGTCGACGGTGGTCGCCTTGCTCGGCGGCGGCAGCGCGCTTTCCAGCGTCTTCTGCTCGGCTTCCTCGGTGAGCTCACCCACCGTCACCTTCAGCGTCACCTGCTCGCCCTTGCGCCAGATCACCACATCGGCCTGCTTGCCGGTCGGCGTCTCGGCGACGACGCGCGGCAGGCCGCGCATCTGGGTGATCTCCTTGCCGTCGAATTTCAGCACCACGTCGCCCTGCTTGATGCCGGCCTTGTCGGCCGGGCCGTCCTTGGTGACGCTGGCGACCAGCGCGCCCTTCGGGTCCTTCAGCCGCAGCCCCTCGGCCAGTTCCGGGCTTACCGTCTGGATACGCACGCCGAGCCACCCGCGCTTCGGCTTTCCGAACTCGCGCAGCTGGGCGAAGATCGGCTTGGCCAGGTTGGACGGGATCGCGAAGCCGATGCCGACCGAGCCGCCCGAGGGCGAGAAGATCGCGGTGTTGATGCCGACCACCTCGCCGTCCATGTTGAACATCGGACCGCCGGAATTGCCGCGGTTGATCGAGGCGTCGGTCTGCATGTAGTCGTCGTACGGACCGGAATTGATGTCGCGCTGGCGCGCCGAGAGGATGCCGGCGGTGACCGTGCCGCCGAGTCCGAACGGATTGCCGATCGCCATCACCCAGTCGCCGACCCGGAGCGCGTCGCTGTCGCCCCATTTCACGAAGGGCAGCGGCTTGCCGGCATCGACCTTGAGCAGCGCCAGGTCGGTCTTCTCGTCGCGGCCGACGATGGTCGCCTTCAGCTCCTCGTTGTCATGGGTCAGCACCATGATCTCGTCGGCGTTCTCGATGACGTGGTTGTTGGTGACGATGTAGCCCGCGGGGTCGATGATGAAGCCGGAGCCGAGCGAGGTGCCGCCGCGCGGACCTGGTTCCGGCGCGCCATCGCGACGGTCGAGGAAGTCGCGGAACATCTCGTCCAGGTCCTGCATCTGCTGGTCCTGCGGCACTTTCTGGGTGCTGGAGACGTTGACCACGGCCGGCAGCACCTGCTCGGCCAGGTCGGCGAAGCTTTCCGGCGCGGAGCGCGCGAAAGCCTGGCCGGCCCAGAGCAGGGCAAGGATCGCCAGCGCCGTGAGGGCCGCGAGCCGGGCGAGGAGCCGTGAATCGATCGACCGAGCATTGACGGCAACCGCCGCACGCGCCCGCCGCAACCTGGAATGCCTTACGCTCAACGCTACCTCCGCGAATACCCTAAGCCGGGGGACTGCCCGATGGTGGCCCCCGATTGTGTCAATATCATAGACCCTGTCCGTTGCCGTCGGATCACAAGGCCGTTATGTCCGCCTATTGCTGCGGCTGCGCCGTGGCGCCGTCGCTGTTCTCGAAGAAGCGGAAGAAATCGCCCTTCGGCTCGCCGACAAAGGTGGTCGTGTTGGCGCCCAACCCGTTCTGCATCGCCTGGAGCGACCGGTAAAGGTCGAAGAAGGTCGGATCGACGCCGAAGGCGTCATTGTAGATCTTGGTCGCCGCGGCGTCGCCCGTGCCGCGCAGGATCTCCGCCTTCTTGCGCGCCTCGGCCAGGACCACGACCGCCTGCTTGTCGGCCTCGGCCCGCTTCTCCCGCGCCTCGCGCTGGCCCTGGGCACGGAAGCTCGCGGCCTCCTGCGCCCGCTGGGTGCGCATCCGGTTGTAGATGGCTTCGCTGTTCTCCGCCGGCAGGTCGACGCGCTTGAAGCGTACGTCGAACACCTCGATGCCGAACTGCTTGGCCTGCGGCGCCAGCCGCTTGGTCACGTCGGTCATCAGGGCCGCGCGCCGCTCGGTCAGCACGTCCTGCATCGGCACCGAGCCGAATTCGTCGCGCAGCACCTGGTTGAGCACGGCGACGACTCGCTGTTCGGCGCCCAGTTCGGTGCGCGCCACGCGATAGAAGGTTTCCGGCAGGGAGATGCGGTAGCGCACATAGGCGGAAATCACGATCCGCTTCTGGTCCTCCGTCGTCACCGTGAAGGACGGCGCATCGATATTGATGATCCGCCGGTCGATGTAGAACACGTTGTCGATGAAGGGAATGCGCCAGTGCAGGCCCGGGCTGTTCTCCACCGTGTCGATGAGCTTGCCGAAGCGCACGACCACCGCATTCTGCGACTGCTGCACGAAGAAGGTCGCGGCATAGAGCAGGATCAGCGCGAAGATGGCGACAATGATGCCGCCGCCGAGGATGCGGTTCATCAGTTGCCTCCCGTGTTGGTGCCGGTCGTCCCCGTCACGCTGCTCGCGGCGCCGGGATCGGAGGCGGCAGGCTGCCCCGCCGATGCGGCCCCTTGCTGCTTCAGCAGCTGGTCGAGCGGCAGATAGGGCACGGCGCCACCCGGGCCCGTGTCGATCAGGACCTTGTTCATCTTGCCGAGGATGCCCTCCAGCGTCTCAAGATAGAGCCGGCGCGAGGTGATCTTTGGGCTGTTCTTGTACTGCTCATAGACTGCGAGAAAGCGCTGCGCGTCGCCCTGTGCCAGGGCGATCTTCTCGGCCTGGTAGGCTTCCGCCTGCTTGACGAACTGCGTCGCCTGGCCCTGTGCCTCCTGCGTCACCTGATTGTAGTAGGCCTGGGCTTGGTTGACCGTGCTTTCACGGTCGGCTTTCGCCTTCTGCACGTCGATGAAGGCCTCGATCGCCTCCTGCGGCGCGTCGACCCGCTGCAGCGACATGCTGTCGATGCGGATACCCGAGTTGTAGCTTTCCAGGATGGACTGGGCGAGCACCATGGCCTTGTCGCCGATGATCTGGCGGCCCTGGGTATAGACATACTCGAAATTGTTCTGGCCGATGACCTCGCGGATCGCGGCTTCCACCGCGTTCTTCACCGTGTCGTTCTTCGGCGCGTCAGGCGACTGATTCTCGTTCGGGTCGCGGATCTCGAACAGGTATTTCTGCACGTCCTCGATGTGCCACTGCACCACGGCCTGGACCTGGACGATGTTCTCGTCCCCGGTCAGCATCAGGCTTTCCTCGTCGATGCTGTTGGTGGCGCCGCCGCTGCCGCCGCGGAAGCCGATCTCCACCGTGTTGCGGACGTTGACGTTGGGCGTCAGCACGTCGCCGATCGGTGCCGGCCAGTTCCAGTGCAAGCCGTTTTCCGTGGTCTCGCCGGTGAACTTGCCGAAAACCAGCGGCACGCCCTGCTCGGAGGGCTGCACCTGGTAAAGACCGCTCGCCAGCCACAGCAGCGCCGCCACGCCCACCAGGATGACGCCCACCCGGCCGGAGCCCATGCCGCCGGGCAACAAATTCTTCATGCGGTCCTGGCCGCGGCGCAGCATTTCCTCGAAATCGGGGGGCTGTCCGCCGGGACCGCGCGACCAGGGGCTCTGCCCGCCGCCGCCTTTGTCGCCGCCGCCGCCGCCCCACGGGCCGCCTTGATTGTTCCAAGCCATGAATACCCCAGCCGATCCCTGTTCACACACGCATTTCCCGGAGCAATTCCGGACGCTTAGGCCATCCCGGCCGGCCCCTCCGCCCCATGGTTCAATCCATGAATTGCAAAGGATGCCCGAGTACTTATATGACCCAAGGGCCTTATATGACAGGGTGCGCGGACCGGCAACGCAAACCGCCCGCCCGCCCCATCCGTCCCCGGCAGGATTTCAGCCTAGCAGCCCGTTCCATATCGTCCTCCATCCCAGGTGTTTCAAGCATGCCCAGCCCGTCCAATTCCGTGACCGAAGCCCAGGTGCTGGAGGCGCTGCGTCGGATCGCTGCGCCGCGCGGCGGCGACATCGTGGGCGCCGGCATGGTGAATGGCCTCGCCTTGCGCGACGGCCATGTCGCCTTCGCCATCGAGGTCGACCCGAGGGAGGGCGCGAAACTGGAGCCCCTGCGCAAGGCGGCCGAGCAGGCGGTCCTGCAGATGCCCGGCGTGCTCAGCGTCAGCGCCGTGCTGACCGCTCATCGCCCGGCCCAGGCACAGGCGCAACAGGCGGCGGCGCAACAGGCGGCGGCGCAGCGGCCGACCGGCCCCGGCCACAGCCACCAGCATGGCCACGCCCATGGTCATGCGCAGCCCGGCGGCGGCAAGCTGAGCCTGCCCGGGGTGAAGCACATCGTCGCGGTGGCGAGCGGCAAGGGCGGCGTCGGCAAGTCGACCACCGCGGTCAATCTCGCCTTGGCACTGCACGGGTTGGGCCTGAAGGTGGGCCTGCTCGACGCCGACGTCTACGGCCCGTCGCAGCCGCGCATGATGGGCATCTCCGGCAAGCCGGCCAGCAAGGACGGCAAGGTCATGGAGCCGATGCAGAACTACGGCATCAAGGTGATGTCGATGGGCTTCCTGATCGAGGAAGAGACGCCGATGATCTGGCGCGGGCCGATGGTGATGAGCGCGGTGACCCAGATGCTGCGCGACGTCAACTGGGGCGAGCTCGACGTGCTGGTCTGCGACCTGCCGCCCGGCACCGGCGACACGCAGTTGACCATGGCGCAGAACGTGCCGCTCTCGGGTGCGGTCATCGTCTCGACGCCGCAGGACATTGCGCTCCTCGACGCCAAGAAGGGCCTCAACATGTTCCGCAAGGTCGACGTGCCGGTGCTCGGCATCATCGAGAACATGAGCTATTTCGCCTGCCCGCATTGCGGCGAGGTAACCGAGATCTTCGCCCATGGCGGCGCGCGCAAGGAAGCCGGGCGCTTCGGCGTCGATTTCCTCGGCGAGATCCCGCTGGCGCTCGCCATCCGCGAGACATCGGACGCAGGCAAGCCGATCGTGGTCAGCCAGCCGGACTCGGAACACGCCCGCGCCTACCGCGCCATCGCCGAAGCGATCTGGATCAAGCTGACCGCGACGCAGCCGCGGCAGGGGCCAAGGATCGTGGTGCAGTAGCGAACATCAATCTTCGTCCGTCATCCCGGCCTTGCGCCGGGATCCACGTCGCCGCCGCAAGGGCAGTGCCAAGCCTGTATCGGTTCGTGCCGCTCCATGGTGGACCCCGGCGCAAGGCCGGGGTGACGAGCGGGATGCAGCAGGGCCGTGCGAGCTAAGCCGCCTGCCACACCGGCTTCGCCGTGCTCCTGAGCACGCCGGTCTCGCGCGCGGCGAGCCAGCGGAACAGGCGGTCGCCGGTGAGCCGGCCGAGATAGAGCGTCGAATAGATCAGCTTCACCACATGTTCGTCCTTTTCGCCCAGCGCGCGCTGCAGGATGTCCTGCCAGTTCGGCACCGTGGCGTTGCGCCAGAGGCCGAGCATGTCGGCATCGGGCAGGACCGGCCGGCCGATGACGATGTAGGCCGCCGCCATCCCCTGCCACAGCCAGGGTAGCAGCACCCGCGGCGCCTCCACATAGGGCAGCAGTACGGCGGCCGCCTGCGCGCCGGTCACCAGGTGCAGCGCGGTGAAATCGCCGCTGGCGGCATAGATCTCTGCGGCGGCCAGCGCCAGGTCGCGCAGGCCGATCCGTTCGAAATCCGGCCAGTGGATCACCTCGGAGAAACCCTTCAGGCGGCTCACCGCCAGCAGGTTGTCGTCGATCAGCTCCGGCAGGTCGGCCGGCGCGGCGAAGCGGTCATCCGCGCGCAGCCGCGCCAGCAAATCCGCGACGTTGTCCGCCACGGGCGCCGTTTCCGGTTCCGGCAGGCCGAGACGCTGCCAATGCGCGCCCCAGTAGGCGAGGCCGCTGGCAATCTCGCCCTCGTGCCGCGCAGTGACGCCCATCGCCGTGCGGATCATGCCGTGGAAGGCGGCGGCGCTGAGGCCGGGCGCCAGTTCCGGCAAGGTCGCGCGCAGCACGCTTTCCCAGCCGTCGGCGGCGATGCGGCGCTGGAATTCCGCGCGCAGCTCGGCGAAGGCAGCGTGATTGGCCTTGCGGAACGGCCAGGCCCCCGGCGTGAAGGTGCTGCGCGGAACGGCGAGCTTCTCCAGCCACTTCACATGACTGCGCTGATAGTCGTTCAACCGCGACGGCGTGGCGCCTATCTGGTCGAGGGCGATCAGCGCCATCGGCAGGTGGTTGCACAGCCCGCCGCCATATTCCGGGCTGTAGATCTCGGCATCGGTCAGCAGCTTGGCCAGGATCGACATCTTTTCGCTCCGCTGCGGGTAATTTAGATATATGTATGTTATTATATTCAGAAACCCGGCGCAACCGGCGCGCTCACCATCTTCCGTGCCGCTTGTTCCAGGCGAATAGCCGGTCGGCGAAGCGGTTGTAGCCCCAGCGGGCGAGCTGGCGGATGCCCGGCAATCCGACGAGCCAGCCGAGCCAGCGGCGGCCCGGCGTCATCTTCCACACCGCGATGGCCACGTCGGCACCGACCAGCAGCTTGCCGCTTTCATCCACCATGTGCAGGGAATGGCGCACCTGATCGACGCTGCGGCCGATTTCCTGCGCCGCCTCCGGCGTCGCCGCGATGTCGCACCACTGGATGGCGTCGCTGCCCTCGGGCAGCGCCTCGTCCATGGTGGCGCGCTGCTGCTCGATCCCGGTGCGGCAAACCGGGCAGGCGGAGTTGTAATAGAGCTTCGGCTTGGCGGACATGCGCCTCCTTCCGAGCTACTCCTTCAGCAGCGCCTGCAGCTCGCTCCATTCGCGCTTGCCGAGGCCGCTGGCCTCCTGGGTCACCGCCTCGCCGTTCAGCATGCGGCGGATGGTGCTCCAGGCGGATTTCGACAGCGTCACACCATGCAGGCGATGCTCGACGAAGGCCTCGGCGGTCAGCGGCACCCAGCGCTTCAGCAAATCGACCATGATGTCGGCATAGACGCGGATCTCGTATTGCGCGTGGGCGTCGGCGCGCAGGCTGAGGAAATGCATCAGGTTGTGCAGATCCACCTTCCAGTACCATTGGGTATAGAAGTTGAGCCCGAGATTCATCCGCGCCAGCTCGCGCGCCAGGCCCTGGCGGGATTCGTCGATCTTCTGCCCGTCCTCGCTCTCGTTCAGCATGGTCAGGTAGTGGTCGTAGGCGTGCGTGGCGTCGGTGCGCAGCAGGTCGAGCACCTGCGCCGCCTCCTTGCCGGAGAGCACGTCGCCGCGGCCCTGGCGGTTGATGGCGGATTGCGCCGCCAGGTTGTCCTCGGCCGGGATATAGAACTCGCGGTCGAGGATCGAATAGCGCGCCGAGTATTCGTTCACGTTGGCGGTGCGGTGGCGGATCCATTGCCGCGCCACGAAGATCGGCAGCTTCACGTGGAACTTGATCTCGCACATCTCGAAGGGCGTCGAGTGGCGGTGCCGCATCAGATAGTGGATGAGGCCCTTGTCCTCGGAGACCTGCTTGGTGCCGCGGCCGTAGGAGACGCGGGCGGCCTGGACCACGGCCGCATCGTCGCCCATGTAATCGATGACCCGGACGAAGCCGTGATCGAGCACCGGGAAGGCCTGGTACAGCACCTCCTCCAGCCCCGGGGAAACGGCCCGGCGGGTGGCGGCGGTCTCGGTCCGCTGGCGGTCGATTTCGGCTTGCTGGGCGGGGGTCAGGGGCATGGAATCGGGGCTCGTTCGGGGCTGCGGGCTGGCTCGCCTTATGCCTTCTTTCGCCGCCCCACACAACGCCTGGGGTCACCCCTGCGGGATAGGCCCCAAAGCCCACAGATGCGGCGTTGTTAACCCTTTCGATTCCCCGCCTGAGTCCTTATATTAAAGATGTCGGGCAACCGACTATGGCGATAAACGCCTTATGAAATAAGCGTTGCGGACCCGGGGGCGGTACCCGGCGCCTCCACCATTCCGGCCGTTGTTGGGCCGGGCCTCGGGGGCGAAACAGGATCGACGCGCGTGGTAAAGGTAAGGTTTTCGCCCGGCATGGTAGCCACCGTTATCGGGCCAACTCAGAAGTGCCCGGCATGGTAGCCACCGTTATCGGGCCAACTCAGAAGTGCCAACGACAACAACCGTATGGCTCTCGCTGCCTAATAGGTAAGCGCGGTCCGGGGGCGCCGGGCAACAGAAGGCCCCCACCGAATTTTGCTGTGGCGCTGCTTTGGGCCACGGTGCCAGAATTGCGGATACCAGCCAGAAATGGCTAAGCCGGGCGGCTGGGGGTGGGAGATCGACCGGACCGATGACCAAGGATTGGCTCAGATATGACCGGATGGTCGAGGACGCGCTGCGCGGAGTGGTACGGCGCGCCCTGACTGAAGTCGCCGGCAGCGGCCTGCCGGGCGATCATCACTTCTATCTCACCTTCCGCACCACCGAGCCCGGCGTGCATATCGCCGCCGCGCTCCGCGGCCAGTACCCGAAAGAAATGACCATCGTGCTCCAGCACCAGTTCTGGGGCCTCGAAGTCAATGACGACCATTTCGCCGTCACCTTGAGCTTCGGCGGCAAGCATGAGCGGTTGGTGGTGCCCTATCACGCCATCGTCAGCTTCGCCGACCCGTCGGTGAAATTCGGCCTGCAATTCGAATCCGCGGTGCCGGCCGGCGAGGATGGCGATGCCGAGGGCGCCGATGCCACCAAGGGCCGCACGGTGACGCCGAAGGACCTCAACGACCTGCCGCGCAATTTGCAGGAGCGTACGGTGGTGCGCGCTGGCGACGAGGACGAGCAGAAGGCCGAGGACGCGGCGAAATCCGGCGCCAAGATCCTGGCCCTCGACGCCTTCCGCAAGAAATAGCCCGCGACCTCCCCGCAACCTGATGCGGGATTGCAACAAGGCCCGCATAAATTCCCGTTCCAGGCCCGCCGCGCATTGACGCGGCGCGGTCGTGCCGCTTACAAACGGCGCTCTTCTCAAGCGAGGAGGGTGCGCATGATGCTTCCATTCACCGAGGGCCGATCGGCCTGAGAGCTGCCGTCGACGTTGGTCGATCCCGGCTCCGCACCTCGCTGTCTTTCCGGACAAACTGAATTGAACTGAAACGCCTGTCGGCGCCGTGATTGGTCGCCGCTGATCTTGCGATCTTGTCCCGCATCCGCGGGCAAAGGCGTGTCGTCGCTCCGCTGCGATTCGTGGCCGGGCATTGTTCATTTCCAGGTGTGGCGCGGGTCTCGGCCCACGGCGATCGCCGCGTGGCGATGGATGCCCCATGCGCACAGACGCAATCCAAACCCAATGGAGATGACAATGACGATTCGTTCCACTCTGCTGTCCTGGCTGTTCGCCAATCCGCGCATCGCGCTGCATGAGATCGATTTGACCACCCCCGGCAGACCCGGCGGTCACGATCCCCTGCACATGGCGATACGATGGTGGGGCAGCCAGTCCCCACCAGACATCCCGGACGGGATCAACCGGAACCTGCTCCAGGACATCGGCCTGGACCGGAGCCGGTCGTAAGGCGGATGGGGGCGAGCTTGGCGCTCGCCCCCGACCTTACGGCTATGTTGCCAATCATATTGGGCACTTCGTTCAAGAGTGGAGGCGATGAAGAAGCGAAAGCGCGAGGTCAGGATTCAAAGCCGGGCGCGCGAGATCGCCGCAACGGCACGACATATCAATTGGTGCTATGTCCTGGCGGAGTTGCGATCCCGGACGAACGCACAAGTCGCCAATGACGCTCTATCCAGTCAGGCGTTCCGCGAGGAACTCGACCGGATCTGCGCAGCCGCGCGCGTCGTGCGCCGTGGACTCAGGATCGCGGGCAACGACGGCACCAGCAAGACCAGCCAGATGCAGCGCGCGAGGTTGAAGCAGCGCGTAAACCTCGATCAGAAACGAGCCTTGAAAGCTGCTGACTTGAGGCTCTTCGTCCAGCAATATGCCCGACCGGCCCAAAAGGGCTCGGAGTCCAACGATCGCCGTTACAGTCTCGAGATCGAACAAGCGGCGAGGCGAATGAAACCGATGGAACTGGACCGCCTGTTGCGCGACGACGAGGGGAAAGATTGACTCGTTCTAAGCCTGGGATTGCATAGGGTCCATGCCCGCCTGGCGCCTGACCCTGCTGCTCTGCCTTGCCGAGACGCTGAACATGGCGGGCTATGCCGGCGTGTCGTCGCTGCTGCCGGAGCTGCGCGCGGCCTGGCAACTCGGCAATGCCGAGATCGGCATCGTCGAAGGCGCCTTCAGCCTCGGCTATGTCGCGGCGGTGACGGTGCTCGTCACCTGGACCGACCGGCGCGACCCGCGCACGATCTATCTGTTCTCCACGCTCCTCGGCATCGCCGCCCTGTGCGGCCTCGCCTTCCTGGCGCGCGACCTGTGGTCGGCGGCGTTCTGCCGGTTCCTCGCGGGGGTCAGCCTCGCCGGCACCTACATGCCCGGGCTCAAGATGCTGACCGACCGGGTCGAGGGACCGAAGCAGAGCCGCTGGCTCTCCTTCTACACCGCGAGCTTCTCGCTGGGGGCCGCCTTGTCGACGGCGTTGTGCGGCGCCATCGGCCATGCCTTCGGCGCCGGCAGCGCCTTCGCGCTCGCCGCGGCTTGCGCCATCATCGGCGGCGCGATGGTCCTTTTCGGCATCGATGCCCGCGCGCCGGCGCCGCTGCCCGGCTCGGCCAATCCTCTGCCGGCGCTGGTCCGCGCGCTGGGCAACCGCAGGGCGCTCGCCTACTCCCTCGCCTATGCCGCGCATATGTGGGAACTGCACGCCTTCCGCGCCTGGCTGGTCGCCTACCTCACCTTCGCCACCACCGGGGCCCTCGCTCCCAGCGGCAACACCGCGCTGGCCCTGTGGGGCTCGGTGCTGCTGACGCTGGGCATGCCGTCCAGCGTCATCGGCAACGAGATCGCGCTGAGGATCGGCCGCCGGCGCCAGCTCTACCTGGTGATGGGCCTGTCCGCCGTGCTGGCGCTCGCCTTCGGCGCGGCGTCATCGCTGCCCTTCGCCGTGCTGCTGATCCTGGGGGCGGTCTATTCGATCTTCGTCACCGCGGATTCCGCCTCGCTGACCGCCGGCGCGGTGGAGCGCGCCTTGCCCGGCCAGCGCGGCGCCACCATGGCCATGCACTCGCTGCTCGGCTTCGGCGCCGCCAGCATCGGCCCGCTCGCCTTCGGTGCAATGCTGGATTTCGGCGGCGACGCTGCTGCCGGGTCCTGGTTCGGCGGATTTGCTATCCTGGCCCTCGGCGTCGCCGCCGGGCCGGTGGTGTTGGCGACAATCCTGCCGAAGGATGGACGAGATGAGCGCGCAAAGCCTGATCCGCAAGCTTGAGACGGTTACGGCGCCGCTGGGCGAATTCCGGGCGCGGCCGATGTTCGGCGGGCATGGACTCTATCTCGACGGGCTGATGTTCGGCCTCATCGCCTATGACCGACTTTATTTGAAGACCGACGCGGTCAGCCGGCCCGACTTCGAGGCGGCGAAATCGAAGCCCTTCTCCTACGAGGCACGCGGCCGACCGGTGGTGATCACGTCCTACTGGCTTTGCCCACCGCCCGCGCTCAGGGATCGCAGCCTGCGCGACTGGGTCGAGAAGGCCTACGCCGCCGCCCGCCGCAGGAAGGCGGCGAAGCCCGCGCGCAAGCCGCGGCGCCGGAAGTCGGCCGCCGTCTGACCGCTATTTCCGCGCGGCGAGCGAAAAGAGCAGCGGCAGCTGGCCGGGGAAATGCTTCACCACGTAGCGGCCGGGCTCCGCTTCCTCCAGGAACGGCCAGCACTTGTGCACGCAATAGGGAAACTCGCGCAGGCTGTGCAGGGCGAGGCCCGCCTTCAGCAGCGCCGTCACCACGTCCGCGATGGTGAACTGCCACTCGTAGCTCGTCATCGGCGCGTGCTGGCCGCCCGCATAGCTCGACTCCGAGCGGAACGACAGGGCATCGCCGCGGAAATAGGAGCCTTCGATGCCCGTGGCCGGCTCGTTCAGCATGCCGATGGCGGGATGGAACTCGACCAGATGGAACATGCCGCCCGGCTTGAGGTGCCGCGCCACGGTCGCGGCCCAGCGGTCGAGATCGGGCAGCCAGATGAGGGCGCCGTAGGAGGCGAAGACCAGATCGAACTGCTCCTCGCCGAGCGCTTCAAGCTGCAGCACATCGGAGCAGACGAAGCGCGCGTCGAGCTTCAGCTCGGCCGCCAGGGCCTGCGCCCGGCGGATCGCCTCCGGCGACAGATCGACGCCCGTGACCTTCGCCCCCATCCGGGCCCAGGACAGGGTGTCCTGGCCGAAATGGCATTGCAGGTGCAGCAGGCTCCTGCCCGCCACAGGCCCGACTTCCTCCAGCTCGATCGATTTCAGCGAGGTGGCGCCGGCGCGGAAGGCGGCCATGTCGTAGAGCGCGGAATCCTGGTTGATCCGCGCCCATTCGTCCCACAGGCGGCGGTTCGCGGCGATTCGTTCGTCCATGGCCCCCTGCCTCCATAAACCCTTGGAAAACGGCCGGAACCTATGTCCTTCGGCCGAGCCGGGTCAATCCGCCGCTTCAATTGGCGGCCGATTCCCGCTAGAACACTCGGCAAATCCACCCACGGGGACCGCCATGGCCAAGCAGCCGAAATCCAACACCCGCAGCGAATCCGATTCCTTCGGCCCGATCGACGTACCGGCCGACAAGTTGTGGGGCGCGCAAACCCAGCGCTCGTTCCAGAATTTCAAGATCGGCGGCGAGCGCATGCCCACCCCGCTGATCCGCGCCTTCGGCCTGCTGAAGCAGGCGGCGGCGGAGGCGAACATGAGCCTCGGCAAGCTGGACAAGAAAGTCGGCAAGGCGATCGCCGCGGCGGCGGCGGAGGTGGCGACCGGGCAACTCGACGATCATTTCCCATTGGTGGTGTGGCAGACCGGCTCCGGCACCCAGACCAACATGAATTTGAACGAGGTCATCGCCAACCGCGCCAACGAGATGCTGGGCGGCAAGCGCGGCGACAAGAAGCCGGTGCACCCGAACGACCAGGTGAATTACGGCCAGTCGTCGAACGATTCCTTCCCCACCGCCATGCACATCGCCGCCGCGCAGCAGGTGCACGATCTGGTGCTGCCGGCGCTCGACCACCTGGCCAAGGCGCTCGAGCACAAGGCCAAGGAATTCACCAAGGTGATCAAGATCGGCCGCACGCATCTTCAGGACGCAACGCCGGTCACGCTCGGACAGGAATTCTCCGGCTATGCGGCGCAGCTGCGCCTCGGCATCGACCGGGTGAAGGCCTGCCTGCCGCGGCTCTATCCGCTGGCCCAGGGCGGCACCGCCGTCGGCACCGGGCTCAACACCGCCAAGGGCTTCGACCGCACCTTCGCCGACGAATTGAAGAAGCTGACCGGCCTGCCCTTCACGCCGGCCAAGAACAAGTTCGAGGCGCTGGCGGCGCATGACGCGATGGTGGAGATCTCCGGCGCCTACAACGTGCTGGCCGTCTCGCTGATGAAGATCGCCAACGATCTGCGGCTGCTCGGTTCCGGCCCGCGCTCCGGCATTGCCGAGATCAACCTGCCGGAGAACGAGCCCGGCTCCTCGATCATGCCGGGCAAGGTCAATCCGACCCAGGCCGAGGCGATGACCATGGTCTGCTCCCAGGTGATGGGCAATCACGTAACCGTCACGATCGCCGGCTCCAACGGCCATCTCGAGCTCAACGTGTTCAAGCCGGTCATCATCTTCAACGTGCTGCAATCCGGCCGCCTGATCGCCGATGCCTGCCGTAGCTTCACCGACAATTGCGTCGCCGGCATCACGGTCAACCTGCCGCGCATCAAGCAGCTGCTCGAGCAGTCGCTGATGCTGGTGACCGCGCTCAACACCCATATCGGCTATGACAACGCCGCCAAGGTGGCGAAGAAGGCGCACAAGGAAGGCAAGAGCCTGAAGCAGGCCGCCCTCGAGCTCGACCTGCTCACTAGCGAACAGTTCGACAAATGGGTGAAGCCGGCCGACATGCTGGGGCCGAAGTGACGCCAACCTAGGATGCATGGCCCCGCCGCTTCCTGGATCATCACCCCGGCCTTGCGCCGGGCCCCATCGGGCCGCCGCAGGAGCGGATGCAACATGGACCCGGGCCTAAGGCCTTGGTGACGAGCGAGACGATTGCCGTGACCACGTCATCCGATCACCTGCTGGAGAAGCACTCCGTGGTCATCGCCGGCCATCGCACCAGCATCACGCTGGAAGCGGCGTTCTGGCGCGCGCTGAAGGACATCGCCAGGGCGCAAGGCCGTTCGATCTCCGAGCTGGTGGCGCAGATCGACCGGGCGCGCGGCGAATACGAAACACCGCCCAATCTATCGAGCGCACTCAGGGTCTTCGTGCTGGCGCAGGTGCGCCGATGAGCGCCGCCGATCTCGGCACCTGTGACTACATCATCGTCGGCGGCGGCACCGCGGGCTGCCTGCTGGCCAACCGGCTCTCCGCCGATCCGGACGTCACCGTTCTGCTGCTCGAGGCGGGCGGCAAGGATGATTACATCTGGATTCACATTCCCGTCGGCTACCTCTATTGCATGGGCAACCCGCGCACCGATTGGTGTTTCAAGACCGAGGCCGAGCCGGGCCTGGGCGGCCGGGCCATCAACTACCCGCGGGGCAAGGTGCTGGGCGGCTGCTCCTCGATCAACGGCATGATCTACATGCGCGGCCAGGCACGCGACTACGACCACTGGCGCCAGCTCGGCAATGCCGGCTGGGGCTGGGACGACGTGCTGCCGCATTTCAAGCGGCATGAGGATTTCGTCCACGGCGCCGACGAGATGCACGGCGCCGGCGGTGAATGGCATATCGACCGCCAGCGCCTGCACTGGTCGATCCTCGACGATTTCCGCGACGCCGCAAATGCTGCCGGCCTGCCCAAGGTCACCGACTTCAACCGCGGCGACAATCACGGCGTCGGCTATTTCCACGTGACGCAACGCGGCGGCATCCGCCTCAACACCGCCAAGGCGTTCCTGAGATCCGTGCGCGACCGGCCGAACCTGCGCATCATCTCTGGCGCGCAGGCGAAGCGCGTGTTGATCGAAAACCGGCGCGCCGTGGGCGTCGAGGTGCATGGCAACGGCACGGACCATGTCGCGACGGCGCGGCGGGAAGTGATCCTGGCGGCTGGCGCCATCGGCTCGCCGCATCTGCTCGAGCTTTCCGGCATCGGCCGGCCAGAGAGCCTGCAGGCCCTCGGCATCGATGTGCTGCACGCGCTCCCCGGGCTCGGCGAGAATTTGCAGGACCATCTGCAATTGCGCCTGATCTACAAGCTGAAGAACGCGCTCACGCTCAACACCTTGTCGGCGAGCCTGTGGGGGAAGACGAAGATCGGGCTGGAATACCTGCTGAAGCGCAGCGGCCCGATGTCCATGGCGCCGAGCCAGCTGGGCGCCTTCGCCAAGTCCGATCCCGGGCTGGAGACGCCGGACCTGGAGTACCACGTGCAGCCCTTGTCGCTCGACCGCTTCGGCGAGCCGCTGCATCCTTTCCCCGCCATCACCGCCAGCGTGTGCAACCTGCGTCCGGAAAGCCGCGGCAGCGTGCATGCCGCGACGCCGCATTTCACCGATGCGCCGGCGATCCGGCCCAATTATCTCAGCACCGCGGGCGACCGCCGCGTCGCCGGCGCCGCCATCCGGCTCACCCGCCGCATCATGGCGCAGCCGGCGATGCTGCGGCACGAGCCCGCCGAGTACAAGCCCGGCATCGCCTTCCAGAGCGACGAGGAATTGGCGCAGGCCGCGGGGCGGATCGGCACCACCATCTTCCACCCCGTCGGCACGGCGAAGATGGGCAGCGACCCCAATGCCGTGGTCGATGCGCGGCTGCGCGTGCACGGCATCGACGGGTTGCGCGTCATCGACGCCTCGGTCATGCCGACCATCACCTCCGGCAACACCAACGCCCCGGTGCTGATGATCGCCGAGAAAGGCGCTGCGATGATCCGGGAGGATCGGCGCTAGAGGCCGAAGGCCTGCTTGACGCGCAGGGCGCATTCCTCCGGCGTCGCGCTGGTGGTGTCGAGTTCCAGGTCGTAGCGGACGCCGACGTGCACCCGGTCGAACAGCCAGCGCGCCAGGCCGATGTCGCGGTCGCCGCGCCGGCGCTCGCGCTCCTCCAGGACCTCCAGCGGCGCGAAGAGGCCGACCCAATGAACCGTCAGCCCTTCCAGCGCCTCGGCATATTCCGCCGCGTCGTTGCCCAGCAGCACGTCGTCGATGATGAGGTTGTTGCCCTGGCGCGCCATCGCCGCCATGGCGAAGCGCATGCCGCGGAAGGCGCGCTCGGCCGCCGGGCCCACCTTGATCTCGATCGAGGGCTTGCCGTCATGCCGCCCGGGCACGAAGGTCATGCCGTCGGGCGCCTCGAACAGCGCCGGCGGCATCATGTCGATGAAGCTGTCCATTGCCATGTGCAGGAACGGCGCGGCCGCGATCTTCTGCAGCGCCTTGGCGATCGAGGACTTGCCGACGCTGCCGACGCCGTTCAGCAGGACGATCCTGGCCATCGCGGGAGGCTCCTACGCGCGGGCGGCGACGGCTTGCACCTTCACCTTGCCGCCGAAGGGCAGCTTGGCGGCCTGGTAGATGGTGCGGGCCGGGCGCTGCCCCTCCGGAAACAACGTGCCATAGAGGGCGTTGACCTCCTTCACGTCGGCAAGATCGATGAAGGCGAGATCGACATAGACGATGTCCGAGCGTTTGAATCCCGCCGCCTCGGCGATGCGGAAGACATGGGCGAAGGCGCGCGCCGCTTCTTCATACGCGGTCCCCGGCACATAGGCGCCATCGCCGCCCACCGACAACTGGCCGCTGATCCAGCACTGGTTGCCGACGACGACGGCGTTGCTGATGGGCGATGGCGACGGCGGCACGCCGTCCACCTCGACGATATAGCGTTTGGTCATTCGGCGCTCCCCCGGGGAAATGCAGCTGGCGGGCATGGCAAGAAGCCCGAAGCCTGCCGTCAACACAAGGCTTCTCCAGGTCCGGCCAGCATTGGTCGCGCCGGACCTGGCGGAGTGACGGCTAGTTGGTGACGCCCGGCAATTGCAGGACCGGCTGTTGCGGCTGCTCCTCGCCGCCCGGCACGGCAGCTCCAGGTTCCGCGCCCGGTTCGGCCGCCGGTTCCGCCGGCGCTGGTTCTTCGACCGGCGCCTGCTCCTGGGGCTGAGCCTCGGGCTGGACCTCCTGCGGCACAGCGGCGCCCGGCTCGACCGCACCAGGTTCAGCCGGCGCCGGTTCGGCGGGAGCCGCTTCCGCGGGGGCCTGCTCCGCCGGCGCGGCTTCGGCCGGTGCCTGTTCAGCCGGCGCCTGCTCGGCCGGCGCTGTCTCCGCGGGGGCCGCCTCGGCGGGGGCGGCCTCGATCGGGGCCGCGCCCGGCTCGACCGCGCCCGGCTCTGCCGGCTGCTGCTCCTGCGGCTGTTGCTGCTTCTTGCCGCCCAGCAGATCGCCGACGCCGGGCAGCACGCCGCCGGGCTGGGTCGCGTCCGGGGCCTGCGGCTGCTGCTGCTTCTTGCCGCCCAGCAGGTCGCCGACGCCGGGCAGGTTCTGCGTGCCCGGAACCGTGCCGACGCCCGGCAGGCTGACGCCGGGCTGCGCCTCGGTGCCGGCCGGCTGCTGGCCGCCGAGCAGATTGCCGATGCCGGGCAGCTTGCCGATGCCCGGCAGCCCTTCAACCAAGCCGGCGGGGTTGAACGCGCCCTGCTGGGTCAGGCCCATCAGGCCGGTGGCGCCGGCGGCGCCATTGGTGGCGAATTTCGGCGTCGGCGTCATCGGGCCGTCGAGCAGGACGCTCATGAAGGCCTGCTGCGTGTCGGCGCCGAACAGGTCGACGATCATGTTCATCGCCCAGCCGCCGATGTCGAAATCGCCCTTGGCCGTGCCGCGCGCCTTCGGATTGACGAAGGCGAAGTCCTGGGTGTTGAGCACGCCCTGCTTGATGTCGAAAGTACCGGAAAGCTGGTTGTCGACGCCGGTATAGGACGAGAGGATGCCGTTCACCGCGCTGGTGATGCCCTGGACCTGCTTCACCTTCTGGCCCAGCACGCCGAGCAGCGCGGAGCCGATCTGCTGCTCCACCTTGCCGATGATCATGACGCTGCCGCCGAGATCGCCGTTGCCGTTCAGCGAGCGCATGATATCGGCCATGCTTTCGCCGGCGCCGGTCGCGTTGAGATTGAGCGACAGCGGACCCTTCACCTGGTTGCCGGCGATGCCGCCGCCCAGGACCTGGCCGAACTGGATCTGCTGGATCTTGGCCTTGGCGTCGAGCTTCGGCGTGCCGCTGGCGTCCAGCTTGCTGCCGCTGGCGTCGAAGCTGCCGCCATAGATCTTGCCGCTCAGGGTCTGCATGTCGAGCACGCCGTTGCGCAAGGTGATCTTGGCCACGAGGTCGTCGATCTGCTGGTCCGGCATGACCAGGGACTGCGCCTTGAAGTCGATGTCGGCGTCCTGCGCTTTCAGCGCCGAGGTGTCGATCGGCTCCTCCGACCAGGGCGAGCCGCCCTTGCCACCGCCACCGGAGCTGCCGCCGGAGGCCGCGCCCTTGTCGCCGCCGCCCATGAACGGCGTCAGGTTGACCACGCCGCCAACCAGGTTGGCCTTCACGAAAGGCCGGGCGCCGGTCGCGTCGTAATCGGCGCTGCCGCTGATCGATGAGTTGCCCCAGGCGGCGTTGAGGTCGGAGACGCTGGCCTTCTCGGTCGAGCCCTGTGCCTTCAGCGATGCCTTCAGCGGCCCGGCGGTGACGCCGGAACTCTGCATGTCCGCCATCTGGAGCAGCTTGGTGAATTCCGGATGGTCGGCCTGCAGCGCGATGTCGAAGGCGATCGGCTTGTCCTTCGGCATTTTCACATTGCCGGCGACCTTGGCCTTGCCGCCAAGCCCATCGAGGTTGAGGTCGAGGTTCATGTCCTCGGCGCTGCCCTTGAGCGTGCCGGCGATGCCGAGCTTGCCGACGGATTGGGCCTTCGGCCCCGCCAATCCGGCCAGCCGCAGCAGCGGCGCCGGCTTGTCGGCGGTCAGGTTCAGGTTGGTGTCGATCTGCGGCGTGCCGGACAGGCCGGTGACGTTGCCTTTCAGCGTGCCCTTGCCGCCGACGCCGGCCATCGACAGCGCGACATCGTAGGTCAGGTCGTCGGCACCGCTCTGCGCCTGGCCGGTGAAGCTGACGGCGCCCACCTGTTTGGCCGCATCGCCCGGCATGCCGGCAAGATCGGCGAGCGGACCGAGGTCCTTCGCCTTGATGTCGAAGGTCGAGTTGATCTTCGGGATGCCGGCGCCGATGCCGTTGGCGGTGCCCTTGGCGGCACCCTGGAAGCCGATGCCGGCCATGCCGGCGTTCACGTCATAG
Organism: Dongiaceae bacterium; assembly: GCA_044226685.1. Lineage (GTDB taxonomy): Bacteria > Pseudomonadota > Alphaproteobacteria > Dongiales > Dongiaceae > Dongia_A. The sequence continues at coordinate 3,721 of JBGAGP010000060.1, read as the reverse complement.
GCGACGTCGGTCGGCGTGCCGGAGGCGGTGCCCTTGAGGGTCAGCGCGCCGAGCTTGCCCGGCTGCTGCGCGCCGGCACCTGCCATCTGCAGCACCTTGCCGGCGTCCTTCGCGGTCACGTCGAAATTGGCGGCGAATTTCGGATCGCCCTTCAGGTCGGTGACCTTGGCGGCGATGTTGGCCTTGCCGCCCTGGAAATCCTTGACGCTCAGCTCCTTCACGTCGAGGGCGCCGCCGGCGACCGTCGCCACCAGGCGCAGGCCGCTGATCTGCTGCTGGTTCAGGGTCAGCGCGCCGGCGCGGATGTCGACATTGGCGTTGTAGTCGGCAAGCGGCGCCAGGGCCTTCAGCGGGTTGCCGCCGGCCTCCTTCTTGGCGCCCGCATCCGCCGCGGCTTCCTGCCCCGCCTTCGGCGCCGGCATGTAGCCGTCGAGATTGAGCTTGTCGATGGAGAGGCCGACCCCGAGGCCGAGCTGCTTGCGCTGCATGCCATCGGGCAGGGCCACCACCACGCCGCCGGCGATCTTCGACTGGTCGAGCGTGGCGCTCAAATCGCCGAGCTCGACCTGGGCCGGGTTGTAGCCGACGCGGGTGGTGAGCGAGAGCTGGCGCAGGCGGTCTTCGGGAACGTCCTTCACCGCGCCCGGCGCGAAGGCCTCGATCAGCTGGCGCAGGTTGCTGGAATCCGCCTTGAGCGCGCCGGCGAAATTCGGTTGGCCGTCCTTGGCGGTCAGCGCGCCGGACAGGCTGACCGCGCTGCCGCCCGGCAGCTTTGCCGAGGCGGTCTTGATGGTGAGCTCGCCGTTGGCAAGTTCCGCCGACAGCCTGGCGTCATCGATCGCCTGGCCCTTGTAGGCGATCTGCTGCACCGTGACCTCGGCCCCGGCGGTGACATCCGCCGGCAGGCTGAAGGTGCCGGCCGGGGCGGGTGCCGCGCCGCCACCGGATTCGCCTCCCGCGGCTTCCGTCTTGGTGCCTTCGGCCGGCATCAGCTGGTCAAGGTCGAGGCGGCCGATGGCGATGTTCGCCTGCACCTTCGGAGCGGCCGCGTAGTCGGCCGTCACGCCGGCCTTGGCGGTGAGGTCGCCGATGTTGGCAGTGAAATTCTCCAGGGTCGCGGCAGTCTTGCCGGCCTTCACGTCGCCATCCATGGCGAAGGCCTGGCCCAGCAGCGGCGGCAGGCCGTCGGCCGATCCACCCGGCAGGCTGGCCAGCAACTTCGCCACGCTGTCGCCCTTGCCGCTCAGCTTGCCGGCGACGATGGATTTGCTGGGGTCCTCCACCGCGGAAACGTCGACATTGCCGACGAAGCCCAGGGTCGCGTTGGCGTCGGTCAGGGTGAAGCTGAGGTCGAGCGGCATCGGCTGCGCCGGGTCGAGCGCGCCGGTCTTGATGCGGAAGCCGACCGGGATGTTGACGACGGTGGCGCCGCCTTCGGCCGCGAAGGGCCCCTGCAGGCTGTCCAGCGCCAGGTCGATGTTGAGGTTCTCCACCTTCTGCTCGGTGCCGGCGGCGAGATCGCGGTAGATCAGGGTGCCGCCCTCGATCGAGGCGCTCTTGATCACGACGGCCATGGGCTTTTCACCCTCAGCCGGCGCGGTATTCGCCTCCGGCGTGACACCAGCTTCCGGCGCCTTGGCCTCCGGCGAAATCTGCCAATTGCCACTGCCGTCCTGCAGCTTCTCGAAGATGAAGGTCGGCTTGTCGAGGATGACCTCCTCGACCTCGACGGTGCCCGACGTCAGATACGGCATGACCGCCACCTTGACGGTGGCGGATTCGAGGGTCGCCATGTCGGGCACGCTGCCGCCCGGCGCATTGCCGAATCGAAGGCCATGGATCACGACGCCTGGCGTCGGCAGGAGCGAGAGCGAGATGTCGCCGTCGATGGCAAGGTCGCGGCCGGTTGCCTCCTTCGCTTTTTCGGCAATCAGGGCCTTGTAGTCGTTCAGATCGATGAAGAACGGCACGACGATGGCCGCGACGATGATGAGGCCGATCAGGCCGCCGATGACGTAGAGAACTTTCTTCATGTCGTCCCTGCTGTGCCGTGATGCCGCAGTGCACGGTAGCCCGCAGCGGTTTTACTTGCCCGTAACCGTCCCCGCCGTATTATCACTGTCAGGCAAAATGCACCGCAAGGCTTACCTTGTCACATGCGGTGACATTTCTGCGAGGCCGATCCGGCAGAGGAGCGCCCTCCATGGCTGATATCGTCAACTTGAACCAGGTCCGCAAGGCCAAGGCGCGCGAGGAAGAGCGCCGCCGCGCCGAGCAGAACCGTGCCAAATTCGGCCGCGCGAAGTCGGAAAAGGACGTGGTCCAGCGCCTGGAAACCAAGGCAGATCGCGCGCTCGACGCCCACCGCCGCGAGCATCCGGAGAAGCCGGAGCCGGATAAGTAGCGGTTATGCTCCGCTGACCTGCCGAAGCGTGGACCTGCCGATGCAACCGGCGGGTTTCACCCCTCATGCGCGGAAGATCTTGCCCGGGTTCATCCGGTTCTCGGGATCCAGCGTCTGCTTGATCAGGCGCATCAGGCCCACCGCCTCGCCGTGTTCGCGCTCCAGATAGGCGATCTTGCCGAAGCCGATGCCGTGCTCGCCGGTGCAGGTGCCGCCCATTTTCAGCGCCCGCTCCACCAGCCGGCTGTTGAACGCCTCTGCCCGCGCCAGGTCCTCGGGGTTGTCAGGATCAACCAGGATCGAGGTGTGGAAGTTCCCGTCCCCGACATGGCCGACGATCGGCGCCAGGATGCCGCTCGCCTCGATGTCGCGCTTGGTCTCGACGATGCATTCGGTGAGCCGCGAGATCGGCACGCAGACATCGGTCGGCCAGCCCTTGGCGCCGGGCTTCAGCGACAGGGCGGCATAGTAGGCGTCGTGGCGCGCCTGCCAGAGCTGCGAGCGCTCCTCCGGCTTCACGCTCCAGCGGAATTCGCCGCCGCCATTCTCGGCGGCGATCGCCTTCACCTGCTCGGCCTGCTCGGCGACGCCGCGCTCGGAGCCGTGGAACTCGATGAACAGGGTCGGCTGCTCGGCGTAGTCGAGCTTGGAATAGCGGATCACGCCGCGCATCTGCACCTCGTCCAGCAACTCGATGCGCGCCACCGGGATGCCGGACTGGATGACGCGGATCACCGTATCCACCGCAGCACCAATGCTGGGGAACGGCGTCACCGCCGCGGCGATGGCCTCCGGAATGCCGTAAAGCCGCAGGCGGATCTCGGTGATGACGCCGAGCGTGCCCTCCGATCCGACGAACAGCCGCGTCAGGTCATAGCCCGCCGCCGATTTGCGCGCTCGTCCGCCGAGCTTCATGATCCGGCCGTCCGCCGTCACCACGGTCAGGCCCAGCACGTTCTCGCGCATGGTACCGTAGCGCACCGCGTTGGTGCCGCTGGCCCGGGTCGCGGTCATGCCGCCGATGGTGGCGTCGGCGCCGGGATCGATGGGGAAGAACAGCCCCTGGTCGCGCAGATGCGCGTTCAGCTGCTTGCGGGTGACACCGGCCTCGACCAGCACGTCGAGATCGTCGGCATTCACCTCCACCACCCGGTTCATGCGGCCCATGTCGATGGAGATGCCGCCTTCCAGCGCCGCCACATGGCCCTCCAAGGAGGTGCCGACGCCGAAGGGGATGACCGGCGCGCCGTGCTTACGCGCCAGGCGCATGACGGCGGCCACTTCCTCGGTCGATTGCGGGAAGACCACGGCGTCGGG
>JBGAGP010000059.1:0-27529 GCA_044226685.1 Dongiaceae bacterium | reverse complement strand
GGGCGCGAGCCTGCCGTCGGCCGGTCGTTGAAGCCGGTCGAGAGCGCGCGCGAGGCGCAGAAGCCGGCAATGCCGAGGCGGCTCACCGTCGCTTCGGCGCCGCCGGCGACCATCACGTCGGCGTCGCCCAGCGCGATCAGCCGCGCCGCGTCGCCCAGGGCATGGCTGCCGGTGGCGCAGGCGGTGACCACCGCGTGATTGGGGCCGCGGAAGCCGTATTTGATCGAGACGTGGCCGGAGGCGAGATTGATCAGGCAGGAGGGGATGAAGAACGGCGAGATGCGCCGCGGTCCCTTTTCCTTCAGCGTGACGGCGGCCTCATAGATGCCCTGCAGCCCGCCGATGCCCGAGCCGATCAGCACGCCGGTGCGGTTCTGCCCTTCCTCGTCAGTCGGCTTCCACCCCGAATCCTCGACCGCCTGCTGGGCCGCCCCCATCGCCATGACGATGAAGGTGTCCATCTTCTTCTGGTCTTTGGGCGAGACGTAGTCGTCGGCGTTGAACTTGCCGGACGCGGTATCGCCGCGCGGCACCTCGCCGGCGATCTTGCAGGGCAGATCGGAGACGTCGCAGGACTGCACGCCCTGGATGCCGGATTCGCTCTTCAGCAAGCGGTTCCAGACATATTCCGCACCCACGCCCAACGGCGTGACCACGCCCATTCCGGTGACGACCACACGACGCATGATTTGCCTACGCTCTGCCTGCAACATCCAGACCGGTCCAACTCAGGCCGGCGTCAAGACCGGCGGGGCCGATGTCACGCGACCCGCGCGGCAATCCCGCAACCGGCCCGAAACGACCTAGCTGGCCTTCGACTTGATGTAGTCGATGGCGTCCTTGACGGTCTGGATCTTTTCCGCGGCGTCGTCGGGGATCTCGCAGCCGAACTCTTCCTCGAACGCCATCACCAGCTCGACAGTGTCCAAGCTGTCGGCGCCCAGATCGTCGATGAAGGAGGCGGTCTCGGTCACCTTGGCTTCCTCGACACCGAGATGCTCGATCACGATCTTCTTAACCCGTTCGGCAATGTCGCTCATCGCTGTTCCCTTTGTTGATCACCGCGTCCCCCATCCGGATCGCGGTCGAAAGATGGCCGGCCGGCGGACCATCAACATACCGGCCGAAATTGATAGCGCGCCGGCGGTCGGCAAACTGCCCGGAAAGCGGCCCGGAAGCTTGCATACGCGGCGGCGTCCGGGGTCCATTATCATAGTTTACCGGGCTTTGGCCAGAGCCGGGGGACTGGCCGAAAAGCCAAATCAAATCATGGCCATGCCGCCATTCACATGGAGCGTCTGGCCGGTGACGTAGGCGGCCTCCGGACTCGCCAGATAGACCACGGCGGCGGCGACTTCGGCCGATTGGCCCAGCCGCCCGGCCGGAACCGCGGTCAGGATCCGCGATTTCTGCTCCTCGGTCAGCACGCCGGTCATCTGGGTCTCGATGAAGCCCGGCGCCACGCAATTCACGGTGATGTTACGCGACGCGACCTCCTGGGCCAGCGCCTTGGACATGCCGATCATGCCGGCCTTGGCGGCGGCGTAGTTGGCCTGGCCGGGATTGCCGGTGACGCCGACCACCGAGGTGATGCCGACGATGCGGCCCCAGCGCTTTTTCATCATGCCGCGCAAGGCGGCGCGGGCGAGGCGGAAGCCGGCGGTCAGGTTGACGTCGATCACCTTCTGCCAGTCCTCGTCCTTCATGCGCATGGCGAGGCCGTCGCGGGTGAGGCCGGCATTGTTGACCAGGATGTCGACGCCGCCCATGGCAGCCTCGGCATTCTTCATCAACTGCTCGGTCTGCGCCGCGTCGCCCAGGTCGCACAGCAGCACATGAGCGCGGTCGCCGAGCGAAGCCTTCAACTGCTCCAGCGGCTCAACCCGCGTGCCGCTCAGCGCCACGGTGGCGCCCTGCGCATGCAAGGCGCGCGCGATCTCGCCGCCGATGCCGCCGGAAGCGCCGGTCACCAGCGCGGTCTTGCCGCTTAGATCGAACATGCGCTTCTCCTGATCTGCGCGAGGGAACGGGGCTATACGAGGGACTTCAGCGCGCTCTCGACGTCGGCCGGGGCGCCGACGGAGCTGGCTTCGATTTCCTTGTCGATGCGCTTGACCAGTCCGGCCAGCACCTTGCCGGCGCCGAGCTCGACCATCTTGGAAACGCCGAGGGACTTCATCGCCAGCACGGATTCGCGCCAGCGCACGGTCGCCGTCACCTGGCTCACCAGCAACCTGGCGATGGTCGCCGGATCGCTGACCGGCTGGGCGGTAACGTTGGCCACCACGGGCACCACCGGCTGGAGGATCTTCGTCTTCTCCAATGCCTCGGCCATCGCATCGGCGGCGGGCTGCATCAGGGCGCAATGGAAGGGGGCGCTGACCGGCAACAATACGCTGCGCTTCACCCCCTGCTCCGCGGCAATCGCCATGGCGCGCTCGACGGCGGCCTTGGCGCCGGAGACGACGACCTGGCCCGGCGAATTGTCATTGGCGACGCCGCAGACCAGCTTGGTCTCGGCGGCCGCCTGGGCTGCGATCTTCTGCACCTGCTCGAGCTCGGGACCCAACAGCGCCGCCATCGCCCCCTCGCCCACCGGCACGGCCTTCTGCATCGCCTGGCCGCGCAGCTTCAGCAGGCGCGCGGCATCGGACAGGCTGAAGGCCCCAGCCGCCGCCAAGGCGGAGTATTCGCCGAGCGAATGGCCGGCCACATAGGCGGCCTTGTCGGCAAGGCGGAAGTGACCTTCCGCCTCCAGTACCCGCAGGGTCGCGACGCTGACCGCCATCAAGGCCGGCTGGGCATTCTCGGTCAGGGTCAGGTCTGCTTCCGGCCCCTCGAACATCAGCTTGGAGAGCTTCTGCTTCAGCGCCTCGTCCACTTCCTCGAAGACCAGGCGGGCGGCGGCGAAGCTCTGCGACAACGCCAGACCCATGCCGACCGCCTGCGAACCCTGGCCGGGGAAGAGGAAGGCACGTGTCATCGGCTTGCCCTTTGCGCTGAAATGACGTCGAAATCCGCCCGGATTCGGGCGGTCAGGAGGGCGCATAGATAGCCCGGCCGGCGACCCTGTCAAGGCAAGGGTGGGCGTTAATTAATCTTTATTAACCATCCGTGCCTGGGCTGTGCTTCGCGCTTGCAATGGAAGCGCCGATCACTATAGTCCGGCCGCGCTTGGCAATAGCCGGGCGCAACCCTGCCGGCCCCCGTTCCCTGGCCCGTCCTGTGGAACCGGTGCTCAACACCGCGAGGTGCCGGCTAGGTCCGGACCGCCGATGCGATCTCCGCGAGGGAGTCCCGGCGCCGGGCCGCGAACAGCCGAAGGGAGCCATTTCGGATGCCGTTTTACGAGAACATTTTCATTGCCCGGCAGGACGTCACTGCCGCGCAAGTCGAGGGCCTGGTCGAGCACTTCTCCGGGATCGTCACCGCCCAGGGCGGCAACGTGACCAAGAAGGAGTTCTGGGGCCTGAAGAGCCTCAGCTTCCGCATCAAGAAGAACCGCAAGGGTCACTACGTCCTGCTCAACATCGACGGCCCGGCGGCCGCGGTGCAGGAGATGGAGCGCAACATGCGCATCCACGAAGACGTGCTGCGCCACCTGACGGTGCGCGTCGAGGCGCTGGAGGAAGGCCCGTCGGCCATGCTGCAGTCGCGCGGCCGCGACCGCGAAGGCCGCGAGCGCGAGGGCGGCTTCGGCCGTCGCGAGCGCAGCTTCGGCGACCGCGACCGCGGCTTCGGCGGCGACCGTGGCGGCGAGCGCGGCGAGCGGGGCGACCGCCCGGAGCGCGACGACCGCCTGCGCCCCGTGCGCGAAAACAAACCGACCGATAGCGAAGGAGACGTGGCATGAGCACCGCCGCGAGCGAATCCCCGCGTAGCGGTGGTGGTGGCGGCCGTCGGCCGTTCTTCCGCCGTCGCAAGTCCTGCCCGTTCTCCGGCGCCAATTCGCCGAAGATCGACTACAAGGACGTCAAGCTGCTGCAGCGCTTCGTTTCCGAGCGCGGCAAGATCGTGCCGAGCCGCATCACCGCGGTCAGCGCCAAGAAGCAGCGTCTGCTTGCCCAGGCGATCAAGCGCGCACGCTTCCTGGGCCTGCTCCCCTACGTGCTGAAGTAAGGAGGGCAGAACCATGGACGTCATTCTGTTGGAGCGCATCGAGAAGCTGGGCCAGATCGGGGACGTGGTCTCCGTGAAGCCGGGCTTCGCGCGCAACTTCCTCCTGCCGCGCAAGAAGGCCCTGCGCGCCACCGAGGAGAACAAGAAGCGTTTCGAGGCGCAGCGCGCGCAGATCGAAGCCAACAACCTGACCCGCAAGCAGGAAGCCGAGAAGATCGCGAAGAAGGTCGATGGCCTGAAGATCGTGGTCATCCGCCAGGCTTCCGAGACCGGCATGCTGTTCGGCTCCGTCGCCAACCGCGACATCGCCGACGGCGTCACTGCCGCGGGCTTCACCGTCGACCGGCGCCAGGTCATCCTGGACAAGCCGATCAAGACGCTGGGCCTGCACCCGGTGCGCGTCGCCCTGCATCCGGAGGTGATCGTCACGGTCACCGCCAACGTCGCCAAGTCGGAAGACGAGGCGGTGCAGCAGGAGAAGTCCGGCGCCGCGGTGGTCAAGGCCGAGGGCGAGGCCCCCGACCTCGACAAGCTGCTCGAGGAAGCCGCCCAGGCGACCGCCGGCGCGGAAGCCTCCGGCGCCGAAGCCTAGGCTTCGCTGCCATCGATACCGCGAACGGCCGTCCCGCGAGGGGCGGCCGTTTTGCTTTGCGGCGGCGATCACGGCTATCATCGCGCGATGAAGACCATCGGCGTGCTGCTGTTCCCGGAATTCGAGTTGCTCGACGTGTTCGGGCCGCTGGAGATGTTCGGCATGCTGGAGGACGTCTCGATCCGCCTGGTGGCGGAGCAGGCGCGCGAGGTCGCCAGCGCCCAGGGGCCGCGCTCGGTGATCGACGACCTGCTCGCCGACGACACGGTCTATGACCTCCTGCTAGTGCCGGGCGGGCGCGGCACGCGGCGCGAAGTCGGCAATGCCGCCCTGCTTGCCTGGCTGCGGACGAAGGCGGCAAAGGCGGAATACGTCGCCTCGGTCTGCACCGGAAGCGCGCTGCTGGCCAAGGCCGGGCTGCTCGACGGCCTGCCGGCGACGACCAACAAGCTCGCCTTCGACTGGGTCGCGGCACAGGGGCCGAAGGTCGATTGGCGGCGTCGGGCGCGCTGGGTCGAGGCTGGGAAATTCTGGACCTCGTCCGGTGTGTCGGCGGGCATGGATATGAGCCTCGCCCTCATCGCGCGGCTCCGCGGCGTGGCGGTCGCGGAACAGGCGGCGCAGTGGGCGGAATATTCCTGGCACCGGGATCCCGCCGACGACCCCTTCGCGGTTGTCACCCGGTAAAATTCCCGGACAGGCTAGGATCTGGCCAGACTTCGTTCGGCGCGAGCCGCTTCCCACACCTCCCAGGCCGCAGTGGCGTTCATCAGCGCAATGCCGATGCCGACCACAAGGTCGGGCCAGTGCGATTCCGTCGCCGCGGTGGCAAAGCCGGCGGCAATGATGGCGATGTTGGCGAGGGCATCGTTGCGGGCGGAGAGAAACGCGGCCTTGGTCAGGCTGCCGCTGTCGGTGCGGAACCGCGCCAGCAGGACAGCGCAGGAGAGATTGACCACCAGCGCGCCAAGACCGACCAGCGACAGCGGCCCCGCCGCCGGCGGCACCGGCAGTGCGAATTTCTGCCAGATCGCCCAGAGCGCCGCGAGGCTCGGCACCAGCAGGACGGCGGCCAGCGCCATGCCGACCCGCGAGCGCGCCGCCAGCGACCAGCCCAGCGCCAGCACGATCAGCAGGTTGACCGAGGCGTCTTCCAGGAAATCGATGCTGTCGGCGAACAGCGAAACCGAAGCGATCGCCAGCGCCGCCGAAAATTCTACGGCAAAGTAGGCGAGATTGAGCAGCGCGACGACGAGGACGACCCGCCGAAGCGCCGGCGCCGCCGTCTGCTCCGTCACTGCTTCCTCACAGAAACCGCAAAGCGAACCATGATCCTGACAGGATAGTTCGAATTGCGAACTTGCGAAGATGGTTTCGACGGAGTCTATTCACGTTATACTCCTTATCCACAGGACGATTTCCGCCCTAACCCGAGTCGCCAGCATTAAGGTCGCGCCATGGAATCGGGGGCCAAGACTTCAAACGTCGCCAGGTTGCGCGAGCCGGGTTCGGTGCCGCCGCGCATCCCGCCGCACAACTACGAGGCGGAGCAGGCGCTGCTCGGCGCGCTGCTCGCCAACAACGAGGTCTACAACCGGGTCAGCGAGTTCCTGCGCCCGGAGCATTTCGCCGACGCGCTGCATGGCCGCATCTACGAGGCCATCGGCAAGCTGGTGCTGCGCGGGCAGATCGCCAATCCGGTCACGCTGAAGAACCTGTTCGATCAGGACGGCGCGCTGGCGGAGATCGGCGGCGCGCAATACCTGGTGCAACTGGCCCAGGCTGTCATCACCGTCATCAACGCCGAGGATTACGGCCGCGCCATTTTCGATCTGTACCTGCGGCGGCAACTGATCGGCGTCGGCGAGGACATCGTCAACGATTCCTTCAGCTACGACCCCGACGTGACCGCCGTCGACCAGATCGAGCGCTCGGAAATGCGGCTGTTCAACCTGGCCGAGGGCGGCCAGGTGGAAGGTGGCCCGAAGAAGTTCGACGCGGTGCTGAAAAGCGCCCTGGACATGGCCGAGACCGCCTACAAGCGCGACAGCCACGTCACCGGCGTCACCACCGGCTTGCGCGACCTCGACCGCAAGCTCGGCGGCCTGCAGCCGTCCGACCTGGTGATCCTGGCCGGCCGCCCGTCCATGGGCAAGACCGCGCTCGCCACCAACATGGGCTTCAACGCCGCCGAGGCGGTGAAGGATGCCGAGACCGGCACGCGGCACAAGGTCGCCTTCTTCTCGCTGGAAATGTCGGCCGAGCAGCTGGCCCACCGCATCATGGCGGAGAAGTCCGGCATCTCCTCCGACCGCATCCGGCGCGGCGACGTCAAGCACGACGATTTCCTGAAGATCGTCGAGGCGGCGCAGGCGATGACCAGCGTGCAGTTCTTCATCGACGACACGCCGGCCCTGACCGTGCCGGGCCTGCGCACCCGCGCGCGCCGGCTGAAGCGGCAGTTCGGCCTCGACCTCATCATCGTCGACTACCTGCAGCTGATGCGCTCGGCGAGCCCGAAACCGTCGGAGAACCGGGTGCAGGAAATCTCCGAGATCACCCGCGGCCTGAAGGCGGTGGCCAAGGAACTGAACGTGCCGGTGATGGCCCTCTCGCAGCTGTCGCGCGCGGTGGAGAACCGCGAGGACAAGCGGCCGCAGCTGGCGGACCTGCGCGAATCCGGCTCGATCGAGCAGGACGCCGACGTGGTCATGTTCGTCTACCGCGAGCAGTACTATCACGAGCGCGCCGAGCCGAAGCAGCGCACCGACGAATCCACCGACAAGTTCCAGGAGCGCATGGCGCGCTGGCAGGAGCACGGCGAGCGGGTCCACAACACCGCCGAAGTCATCATCGCCAAGCAACGCCACGGCCCGGTCGGCACGCTGGAGCTGTTCTTCGACGGCGCCATCACCCGCTTCGGCGATCTGACGCGCGACGAAGACCTGCCCGAACATCATTGACCGGACCGGTGGCTGCCCCATGAGCGTGTCGCCGGCGGCCGAGCTCACCATCGACCTCGCGGCGCTCGTCGCCAACTACCGCCTGTTAGAGTCTCGAGCGGCAAATGGCGCCGCCGCGGCCGCAATCAAGGCGGATGCCTATGGCCTGGGCGCCGCCGCCGCGGCACCCGCCCTGTTCGCCGCCGGGTGCCGGCATTTCTTCGTCGCCCTGCTCGGCGAGGCGATCGCGCTGCGGCCACTGGTGCCGGAGGCCGCGATCCACGTGCTGTCCGGGCCGCTGGGCGGCGACGAGGCGGAGTTCATCGCCCATCGGGTGAACCCGGTGCTGAATTCGCCGCAGCAGATCGCGCTCTGGGCCGGATATTGCGCGGCGCATGGCCCGGCGCCGGCGGTGCTGCATCTGGATACCGGCATGGCGCGGCTGGGCCTGTCGCCGGCCGAACTGGATCGACTGGTCGCCGATCCGGCGCCGCTTGCCGCCTTCCCGATTCCCATCGTGATGTCGCACCTCGCCTGCTCGGACGAGCCGGAGCATCCGCTCAACGGCGAGCAGCTGGCGCGCTTCCGGGCCGGGCTCGCCCGCCTGCTGCCGCTGCTGCCGCGCCGGCCGATCGTCAGCTTCGCCAATTCCTCCGGCGTCTTCCTAGGACCTGATTTCCATTTCGATCTGCTGCGGCCCGGCGCGGCGCTCTACGGCATCAACCCGACCCCGAAGGCCACCAACCCAATGCGCCAAGTGGTTGGGCTGAAAGCCAGAATCCTCCAGATCCGTCAGATTGACGCTCACCAGACCGTTGGCTATGGTGCCGCCCACCGCTCGACGCGGGCGACACGCTTGGCGACTCTGGGCCTTGGTTACGCAGACGGAATGCTGCGCAGCCTGAGCCAAGTCGGCGCCGCGTATGTCGGGGGAATTCGGGCGCCATTTGTAGGTCGCGTGTCGATGGATCTCATCACGATCGATGTCGGCGAAGTTCCGGCCGGGCTGGCCGAAGCCGGCGCCTGGGTTGAAATCCTGGGTCCGCGGCAGAGCGCCGACGACCTCGCCGCCGCCGCCGGCACCATCGGCTATGAAGTGCTGACCTCCCTCGGGCGCCGCTACCAGCGCCGCTACCTGCCGGCGGAATAGGACGGGCCATGCCCCTGCTTCAGCCCTTGGGGCGCACCTTTCTCGGTGGATTGGAGGCGATCGGCCGGGTGGCGCTGTTCACCATCCGCGCCGTGCTGCTGGCGCTGCAGCCGCCCTATTACCCGCGCCATATCGGCAAGCAGATGGTGGAGATCGGCTATTATTCGCTGCCCGTGGTCGGCATGACCGCGATCTTCACCGGCATGGTGCTGGCGCTGCAGACCTATACCGGCTTCTCGCGCTTCAACGCCGAGACCGCGATCCCCAACGTCGTCGTCATCTCGCTGACCCGCGAGCTGGGCCCCGTGCTGGCCGGATTGATGGTGGCCGGGCGCATCGGCGCCGCCATGGCGGCCGAGCTCGGCACCATGCGGGTGACCGAGCAGATCGACGCGCTTACCACCCTCTCGACCAACCCGTTCAAATACCTGATCGCGCCGCGGCTGATCGCCGGCCTCACCATGCTGCCGCTGCTGGTGGCGGTGGCCGACGTGATCGGCGTCTTCGGCGGCTACCTGGTCAGCGTCTTCAAGCTCGGCTTCAATCCCGGCACGTACCTCAAGAACACCGTCGATTTCGTCGAGTTCAACGACGTCTTCTCCGGCCTGGTGAAGGCGGCGGTGTTCGGCTTCATCGTCGCACTGATGGGCTGCTATCACGGCTTCCAGTCGCGCGGCGGGGCCCAGGGCGTGGGCAAGGCGACCACCAACGCGGTGGTCACCGCCTCGATCCTGATCCTGATCTCCAACTACATCGTCACGGAACTGTTCTTCTCCCGATGAGCGGCGACCTCAAAATCAAGGTTCGCGGCCTGTGCAAGTCCTTCGGGCGGAAGGTGGTGCTGCACGACCTCAACCTCGACGTGCCGAAGGGCCAGTCGCTGGTGGTGATCGGCGGCTCGGGCTCGGGCAAGTCGGTGCTGATCAAGTGCATCATCGGCCTGATGACGCCGGAAAAGGGCTCGATCGAGATCGACGGCCAGGAAGTGATCGGCATGTCGCATGCCGAGCGCGAGCAGATCATGCACAAGTTCGGCATGCTGTTCCAGGGCGGTGCGCTGTTCGATTCGCTCCCTGTATGGGAGAACGTGGCCTTCGGCCTGATCGCCGGGCGCGGCGCCAAGCGGCGCGAGGCGAAGGAGATCGCGCTGCGCAAGCTGAGTGCCGTGGGCCTCTCCCCGGAAGTGGGCGAACTCTTCCCGGCGGAGCTGTCGGGCGGCATGCAGAAGCGCGTCTCGCTGGCCCGCGCCATCGCCGCCGAGCCGGAGATCATCTTTTTCGACGAGCCGACGACCGGGCTCGATCCGATCATGAGCCAGGTGATCAACGAGCTGATCAAGAAATGCGTCGACGATCTGGGCGCCACCGCGCTCTCGATCACCCATGACATGCATTCGCTGCGGGTCATCGCCGACCGCGCCGCGATGATCTATGATGGCCAGATCATCTGGAACGGGGATGCGGCGGAGATCGACCACTCCGGCAACCCCTATGTCGAGCAATTCGTGCAGGGCCGCGCCGAAGGCCCGATCAGGATGCCAGTTCGTCACCTGTAGCGGGCGCCACCCTTAGGCGGCAACTGAACCCGGCGGAGATTTGAGCGCCGATGGCGAAAACGAGTTCCAACTACGTCTGCCAGAGCTGCGGCGCCGCCTTCGCCCGCTGGATGGGCAAGTGCGAGGCCTGCGGCGCCTGGAACTCGATCGTCGAGGAGGCCGCACCCGACACGCTGCCCAAGGGCCTTTCGCGCGGCCGGGGCAAGAAGGTCGAGTTCGTCGCCCTTGACGGCAAGGCGCCCGAGGCGATGCGTCGGCCGACCGGCATCGCCGAATTCGACCGGGTGACCGGCGGCGGCCTGGTGCGCGGCTCGGCGATCCTGATCGGCGGCGACCCCGGCATCGGCAAGTCCACCATCCTGCTGCAGGTGGTGAACGCGGTGGCGAAAGGCGAGCGGCCGATGCGCTCGGCCTATATCTCCGGCGAAGAGGCGGTGGAGCAGGTGCAGCTGCGCGCCAAGCGCCTGGGCCTGCAATCGCATGCGGTGGAGATCGCCACCGCCACCAACGTGCGCGATATCGTCGCCACCCTGGACGTGGCCTCCCCGCCCGACCTGGTGGTGATCGATTCGATCCAGACCATGTATCTCGACAACCTCGATTCGGCGCCCGGCACCGTGGCGCAGGTGCGCAGCTGTTCCGCCGAGCTGATCCGCCTGGCGAAAGCGCGCGGCTTCGTCGTCGTCCTGGTCGGCCATGTCACCAAGGAGGGCCAGATCGCCGGCCCGCGGGTGCTCGAACACATGGTCGACACCGTGCTCTATTTCGAGGGCGAGCGCGGCCACCATTTCCGCCTGCTGCGCGCGGTGAAGAACCGCTTCGGCCCGGCCAACGAGATCGGCGTGTTCGAGATGACCGAGGGCGGCCTGCAGGAGGTCGCCAATCCCTCCGCCCTGTTCCTCGCCGAGCGGCGCGGCAGCGTCAGCGGCGCCACCGTCTTCGCCGGCATCGAGGGCACCCGACCCGTCCTGGTGGAGATCCAGGCGCTGGTCTCGCCCTCGCCCCAGGCGACGCCACGGCGCGCGGTGGTCGGCTGGGACTCGAACCGCCTCGCCATGCTGCTGGCGGTGCTCGAAACCCGCTGCGGCCTCGCCTTCGCCGGCAACGAGGTCTATCTCAATGTCGCCGGGGGCCTGCGGATCAGCGAGCCGGCGGCGGACCTTGCCGTGGCGCTCGCCCTGGTCAGCGCCTTGAGCGACCGGCCTGTCCCGGAGGATGTCGTCGCCTTCGGCGAGATCGGCTTGTCAGGGGAACTGCGCATGGTGTCCCAGGCCGATCTGCGGATGCGCGAGGCCGGCAAGCTCGGCTTCCGCCGGGCGCTGCGGCCCAAGCGGCGCAACGCCGAGGCCAAGGCGGGCGGGGCGGGCGTCGAAATTCTCGAGATCGGCCATCTGCAAGATCTGATCGATTGGCTGTATGGTGAGGTGCGCTCGCTGAGCGCGGGCCGCAAGGCCCAGGTTGTGTAGGACCGCGTTGGCTGGTTGCGACCCGGGGCGGCGGGCGCAAGCTGGCGGCGAAAAGAGCGTGGAGTGCCTGTCGTGAACTATGTCGATATCGGAGTCCTGGTGGTGATCGCCCTGTCGGCGCTGCTCGCCATGGGGCGCGGCCTGGTCAAGGAAGTGCTGTCGATGTTCGGCTGGGTGGGTGCCGCCATCCTCACCTACCTGATCTTCCTGCGCGTGCCCCAGGTCAAGGAATTCGCCCGCCAGCAGATCGCCGAGCCGGTCTTCGCCGACATCGCCGCCGGTGTCGTCGTGTTCACCGTGACGCTGATCGTGCTCGGCATCATCAACCACTTCATCGTGTCGCGGATTCCGACCAGCCTGCTGGGCCCGCTCGACAAGTCCCTGGGCCTGGTCTTCGGCCTGCTGCGCGGCGCGGTGGTGGTGGCGATCGCCCATATCCTCCTGGTCTATGTGCTGCCGAATCGGAGCGACTGGCCGGCGGTGATCCAGGAGGCGCGGACCGAGCCCTATGCCGCCCAGGCCGCCGAATACCTGACCGGCCTGGTGCCGGACGAGATCAAGCAGAAGACCGGCGAGATGATCGAGCAGGGCCAGAGCATCAACGACAACCTGCAGAGCATAAGCCCCGGAAATTCCACCGGAACCCCCACCACGACGCCGGAAAACCCGAGTCTCGGCACGGGGCAAAACAGCTCCTGGACGCAAGGCAGCGATGCGGCAAATGCCGGTGGACAAGACGGCGGTTCGGGGTATAAGGACGCCGAGCGTAGGGACCTGCAGCGCCTGCTCCAGGGCCAGTCGCACTAACCCACAAGGGAATCCGGGCCGATGCTGACGACCCATCCTTTCGATGACGATCATCTGAAGGAAGAGTGCGGCATTGTTGGGATTTTCGGGGTCGAGGAAGCCGCCACCCTGTGCGCCCTCGGCCTGCACGCCCTGCAGCATCGCGGCCAGGAAGCCGCCGGCATCGTCGCCTATGGCGAGGACGGCTTCAACGCCCACCGCGCCATGGGTCATGTCGCCGACAATTTCGCCCAGGCTTCCATCATGGGAAAATTGACCGGTCATGCGGCGATCGGCCACGTGCGCTATTCCACCACCGGCGAGAACGCGCTGCGGAATGTGCAACCTCTGTATGGAGATTTGCATTTCGGCGGCTTCGCCCTCGGCCACAACGGCAACCTCACCAACGCGCAGATGATCCGCCAGGAACTGGTGAAACGCGGGTCGATGTTCCAGTCGACCAGCGACACCGAGGTCATCCTGCACCTGATGGCCACGCATCTGCGCGGCAACGTGATCGACCGCCTGATCAACGCGCTGCACCAGGTCGAAGGCGCCTATTCGCTGATCTGCATCGCCCAGGACATGGTGATCGGCGTGCGCGATTCGCTGGGCGTCCGCCCGCTGGTGCTGGGCAAGCGCGGCGACGGCTGGATTCTCGCTTCCGAGACCTGCGCGCTCGACATCATGGGCGCCGAGTTCGTGCGCGACGTCGAGGCCGGCGAGCTGGTCATCCTCGACAAACGCGGCGTCACCTCGATGAAGCCGTTCAGCCCGGCGCCCAAGCGCTTCTGCGTCTTCGAGTACATCTATTTCGCCCGGCCCGACAGCGTGATGGAAGGCCACAGCATCTATGACGCGCGCAAGCGCATCGGCGCCGAGCTGGCACGCGAATCCCCCGCCCCCGCCGACGTGGTGATCCCGGTGCCGGATTCCGGCGTGCCGGCGGCGCTGGGCTACGCGGCGGCCTCCGGCATCCCGTTCGAATACGGCATCATCCGCAACCACTATGTCGGGCGCACGTTCATCGAGCCGACCGACCAGATCCGCCATCTGGGCGTGAAGCTGAAGCACAACGCCAACCGCGCCCATGTCGCGGGCAAGCGCATCGTGCTGGTCGACGATTCGATCGTGCGCGGCACCACCTCGAAGAAGATTGTCGAGATGATGCGCAATGCGGGTGCGACCGAAGTACACATGCGCATCTCAAGCCCGCCGACCGCGCATCCCTGCTTCTACGGCATCGACACGCCGTCGCGGAAGAAGCTGCTCGCCGCCAACCACAGCGTGGCGGAAATGGCGGAGATCATCGGCGCCGACAGCCTGGCCTTCATCTCCATCGACGGCCTCTATCGCGCCATGGGCCATCCGGGCCGCGACAACAAGCGGCCGCAATTCTGCGACGCCTGCTTTACCGGCGACTACCCGACCGCGCTGACCGACCAGGAAGGCGGCATGGTGGCGGGTCAGCTCTCGCTGCTCGCGCAACCGGCGTAAGCCCCTTCCCGATGAGCGAGAACGCAAGCGGTGCCTTGAGCGGCCGCATCGCGCTGGTGACCGGCGCCAGCCGCGGCATCGGCCGTGCCGTCGCCAGGCGCTATGCCCAGGAAGGCGCCGACCTGATCCTGACCGCCCGCACCGTCGGCGCGCTGGAGGAACTGGACGACGAGATCCGCGCCATCAACGGCAAGACCTCGCTGCTGGTGCCGCTGGACCTGAAGACCTTCGATGCCATCGACCAGCTGGGCGCCGGGCTCTATGAGCGCTTCGGCAAGCTCGACGTGCTGGTCGGCAATGCCGGCGTGCTGGGCCAGATGTCGCCGCTGACCCATACCGAGCCGAAATTCTGGCAGGAGGCGATCGACGTCAACGTCACCGCCAATTGGCGCCTGATCCGCAGCCTCGACCCGCTGCTGCGCCAGTCGGAGGCCGGGCGCGCCATCTTCGTCACCTCCGCCGCCGCGCGTGGGCCCCGCGCCTATTGGGGCGCCTATGCGGTCAGCAAGGCGGCGCTGGAAATGCTGGTCGGCATCTACGCCCAGGAGAGCCAGCAGGGCAAGGTGCGCGCCAATTTGATCGACCCCGGCAAGACCCGCACGCGCATGCGCGCCAGCGCCTATCCGGGCGAGGACCCGAACACCTTGCCCGCACCCGAAGCGATCACCGACGCCTTCGTCCGCCTCGCGCGCGCCGATTTCACCGGCAACGGCGAGGTGGTGCGGGCGCAGGGCTGAACCCGGTGTCCACCGCCCTCGTCATCATCGACGTCCAGAACGCCATCCTCCAGGGCAAGGCCGCGGGCGCGCGGCAGGAAACCCTCGACAAGGCGCTCGATGCCGTGGTCCGGCGCCTGGGCGCCTTGCAGATCGAGGCGCGCCAGGCCGACGTGCCGGTTATCCTGGTCCAGCATGATGGGCCGGAGGGGCACCGCCTGGCGCGGGGCAGCGCCGGCTGGCAAATCCGCGCCGAATTGGCGCCCCAGGCCGGCGACCTGGTCGTGCACAAGACCGCCGCCGATTCCTTCTATGCCACGGACCTGCAGCAGCGGTTGATGGAGCGCGGCATCCGGCACCTGGTCGTCGGCGGCTGCATGACCCAGTTCTGCGTCGACACCACCTGCCGGTCCGCCGTGGCGCACGGCTTCGACGTCACCCTGGTGGGCGACGGCCACACCACCGCCGACATGGGCGGGCTCACCTACGAGCAGATCATCGCCCACCACAACGCCCTGCTGGACGGTTTCGACGCCGGGCGCCACGTCATCCGGGTCACCCCGGCGGAGCGGATCCGGTTCTAATTTTGTGGAACCTTCCGCATTTCTGGTTTGCTTTCGCCAAGAATTGCTGACAGATTCCGGCCGCCGCGGGTGGCTAAGCTGCGCGATCGGCAACCAGCACGGATCCGCGCCATGACCGCCCGCCGCCCGCCCGACCGCCCCGATTTCATCCGCCACTGGACCACGCTCGAAGGCGCCGACGACGCGGCCTATGAGGGCAGCGACGAATTGCTCAGCATCGGCGCGCCGCTCGGCCGGGCGCTGGGCCTGACCCGCATCGGCATCCACCATGAGCGCCTGCCGCCCGGCCGGCGCACCTCCTACCCCCATGCCGAGAGCGCCGAGGAGGAATTCGTCTTCGTGCTCGAGGGCCGGCCGGATGCCTGGATCGACGGGCGGCTCTATCCGCTCCAGGAGGGCGACGCCGTCGGCTTCCCGGCCGGCACCGGGCTCTGCCATTCCATCCTCAACAACTCCGATGACGAGGTGCGCCTGCTGGTGGTGGGCGAGCGGTCGAAGCCGGAGAACCGCATCTACTATCCCTGCAACCCGGAGCAACGCGCGCGCCGCGCCGACTGGTGGGACGACGTGCCGCCGCGCCCCATGGGCCAGCATGACGGCGTGCCCGACCGCGGCGGGCGCGAGAGCGCGAAGGAGAGCGGCCGGCTCGCCTGCATCCTCAACTGGCAGGGCGAGGAAACACCGACCGACCACTATCCCGGCGATGACGAGAAGATGCAGATCGGCGTCGATTTCAGCGACCGCTTCGGCATCACCCGCCTCGGTATCCACCACGGCCGCCTGCTGCCCGGCCGGCGCAGTTGCTATCCGCACGCGGAAAGCCTGGAGGAGGAGTTCATCTTCGTCCTCGAGGGCAATCCCGAGGTCTGGATTGACGGCCATCTGCACGCGCTGGAAGCCGGCGACGCGGTGGCGTTCCCCGCCGGCACCGGCATCTGCCACTGCGTCATCAACAACGGCGATGCCGATGCGCGGATGATCGTGATCGGCCAGCGCGACGTGCCGGGCAACCGCAACTGGTATCCGCTCAACCCGGAGCGCCGGCCGCTGAAAGCGAACTGGTGGGACGACGCGCCGCGGCTGCCGCTGGGGCCGCATGACGGCAAGCCCGACCCAAGGTGAAGGAAGACAGGACGAAACGATGACCGAGACCGCCGCAAACCGCTTTCGCGAGCTGATCCGGGTCGAGGCCGGCGCGGCGACCGCGTTGCCGACGCTGAGCGAAGCCTACGCGCAGAAGCTATTGGCCCGCACCGCGACAGTGCCGTTCTTCGTGCACAGTTACACCTTCTATCACAACATGATCCACGGGCTTACGCCAGCCGACCTGGTGCGCTTCGCCTATGAGAACGACCTGCACGGCGTGTGCCTGCACATCAGTGATGGCGAGGCCGCCGCCGTGCGCAAAATGGATGGCAAGGCGCGCGAAGCGCTGCGCCGGCTGCTCGAGGAACTCGGCATCGCCCTGCACCTGGAGATCAGCAGCACCGACAAGGCCGAGGTCGAGACGGTGATCGACTGCGCCCGGGCGCTGGGTGTGCGCAACATCCGCCTCTATGCCCGGCATCAGGGACCGCTCAGCCAGGTGATCGAGGCGGTCTATGCCGATCTCGCCTACGCCTGCGAGCGCGCCAACCAGCTCGACCTCTGCTTCGACTACGAGCAGCATGAGGATCTGCGGGCGGCGGAAATCGCCAGCATCCTCCGGCGCATCGGCGACAAGCGCATGAACGCGCTGTTCGATTATTCCAATTCGCTCAACGCCTATGAGGAGCCGCTGGCCGCCCTGCACATCCTGGCGCCCTTCATCCGCCAGGTCCACGTGAAGGGCGCGCGCAAGACCATCGAGTCCAATGGCTGGGGCCAGATCGGCGTGCCGCAAGGCAGCCCGGAGGATGAGCTGCCGGGCGCCCGCATGCTGCACGATTTGCTGATGCTGGGCGAGAAGGCGCCGCAGGTGATCGCCTTCGCCCTGGAGCAGGAAGTCGACTACTACGCGCCGGCCTTCCGCGGGCCGCGCGAGCCGGCGGACCCGATGATCCAGTTTCGCGAGCCGAGCGAGACACCGGTCGACCGCAGCAAGTCGACCGCGCGGCTGCTGTCCGACGAGCGGCGCTGGGCGATGCAGCAGATCGCCTGGAATCGCGGCCTCGTCGCGCAGTTCCGCGAGCTGGCCGGCCAGGTCGCGCTGGGCAAGCGCGGCGCCGACCTGCCCGCCGTCACCCATCTGCCGCCGGCGCCGTATCGCCACCTCAACGGGGCGCGCGCATGAGCCCGGCGCCGGATGCGATGCTGACTTTCGCCATTTCGCTGGCCGAGGCCAGCGGCGCCATCCTGCGCCGGCGGTTCCGCCAGAACATCGCGGTGGAGCTGAAAGGCGACAGCAGCCCGGTGACCGAGGCCGACCGCGAGACCGAGGGCGCGCTGCGCCGGCTGATCGGCGCGGCCTTTCCCGAGCACGGCGTGATCGGCGAGGAATACGGCGCCGACCGCCCGGAGGCGGAATTCGTCTGGGTGCTGGACCCGATCGACGGCACCAAGTCCTTCATCACCGGCCGGCCACTCTTCGGTACGCTGATCGCGCTCTGCCACGATACCCGGCCGATCCTTGGCATCATCGACCATCCGGCGATCGGCGAGCGCTGGGTCGGGGCCGCCGGCCAGCCGACACGCTTCAACGGCGCGCCGGTCAAGGTCCGGCCCTGCGCCGAGATCGGCCATGCGGCGATGTTCGGGAGCTCGCCGCATTCCAAGACGCCGAGCAATGAGTCGGCTTTCGACCGCGTGCGCCGCGCGGCGCGGCAGGTGCTCTACAGCTCCGATTGCTACGCCTACGGCCTGATCGCCTGCGGCTTCGCCGATCTCTGCGTCGAGTTCGGCATCGGCATCCACGATTTCCTCGCCGTCGTCCCCGTGCTCGAAGGTGCGGGTGGCATCATCACCGACTGGAATGGCAAGCCACTGACCACCAAGTCGGGGGACAAGGTCGTCGCCGCCGGCGACGCTGCCGTGCACCGCGCGGCGCTGGACTTGCTGGCTGGGCAGGCGCAGGCCGCGCGCGTCTAGTCCTTGTCGAACGGGTTGTCCGTCCGGCGCAGATTGAGGCGGATCGCGACGCCCATCAGGTCGAAGCGCTCGCGGATGCCGTTGATGAGATAGCGCGCATAGGCTTCCGGCAGGTCGTCCGCCTTCGCCGCGAAGAGCGAGAAGGTGGGTGGCCGGGTCTTGATCTGGGTCATGTAGCGCAGCTTGATGCGGCGGCCGCGCACCAGCGGCGGCGGATGCGCCACCATTGCCGCCTCCAGGTAGCGGTTGAGCTGCGCCGTCGGAACGCGCTTGTTCCATTGCGCATAGGTCTTCAGCACCGCTGCCATCAGCTTGTCGAGGTTGCGCCCCGATCGCGCGGACATGGTGACGATCGGGATCCCAGCCACCTGGGGCAAGGATTTCTCGACCCGGTCCTTCAGTTTCTTCAGGGCCTCGTTCTTGTCCTCGATCGCGTCCCATTTGTTGGCGGCGATGACGAGGCCACGGCCTTCCTCGATCACGTTGCGGGCGATGGTGAGGTCCTGCTTCTCCAGCATGTCGTGGGCGTCAAGCACCAGCACGACCACGTGGGCGTAGCGGACCGCGCGGTCGGTATCGGCGCCGGACAGGCGCTCGAGCTTTTCGACCACCCGGGCGCGGCGGCGCAAGCCCGCGGTGTCGATGAGGCGGATGGGCGTGCCCTTCCACTGCCAGTCGACGGCGATGGAATCGCGGGTGATGCCGGCTTCCGGGCCGGTCAGCTGCCGCTCCTCGCCCAGCAAGGCGTTCATCAAGGTGGACTTGCCGACATTCGGCCGGCCGACGATGGCGAGCTGCAGCACCTTGGGCGCCTCGGCCTCGTCATCGGGCAAGGCGTCCAGCTCGGCATCGCCTTCGGCGGCTTCGACGGCGCCCTTCTTGCGCTTCGCCTGTTCCGCCAGCGCGTCGTAGAGCTCGCTCAAACCTTCGCCATGCTCGGCGGAAATCGCCACCGGCTCGCCGAGGCCGAGGCGGAACGCCTCGCCCAGGCCGGCGATCGACGCCTTGCTCTCGCACTTGTTGGCGACCAGGATGATCGGCGTCTTCGACCTGCGCAGCCGGCGCGCGAAATGCTCGTCGAGCGGCGTGATGCCGGCGCGCGCGTCGATCAGCAGCAGCGCCACGTCGGCTTCCTTGATCGCCGCTTCGGTCTGCTCGCGCATGCGGGCTTCGAGCGATTCGTCGAAGGCCTCTTCCAGGCCGGCGGTGTCGATGATGGTGAAGTCGAGATCGCCCAGATGCGCGGCGCCAAAGCGGCGGTCGCGGGTCACGCCCGGCTGGTCGTCGACCAGCGCCAGCTTCTTGCCCACCAGCCGGTTGAACAGCGTCGATTTGCCGACATTCGGCCGGCCGACGATGGCGACGGTGAGATTCATTGTCCTATTTCAGCGCGATCAGCCGCGCATCGTCGGACAGCATGTAGACTGTCTCGTCGGCAACGACCGGCGGCAGATGCGAGGAGTCCGGCAGTTCCTGCTTGCCCAGGATGCCGCCGTCATAGGGCGAGATGGCGACGGCGAGGCCGCTGGACCCGGTCACCAGCAGGCGGTCGCTGACCAGGACCGGGCCGCTCCAGTAGATGCGGCCGTCCTTCTCCACCTCGTCCTCGAATTGCGGCAGGGCGGTGATCCACTTGATGCGGCCGTCCTGGCGCGACAGGCAGATCACTTCGCTTTCATTGGTGAGCACGTAGATGAAATCGCCGGCGACCCAGGGCATCTGCGTGCCGCCGAGGCCGTTGTCCCAGACGCGGCCGCCGCGCTGGGCGTCGATCGACGCCATGACGCCGCCATTGCCGATGGCAATGACCATCTCGCGATCGATCACCGGCCGGCCGCGGATGTCGGTCAGGGTCGCGACGGCGTTGCCGCGGGCACCGCCGGCCAGCGAATCCGTCCACAACGAGCGGCCATCGGTGACGTCGAAGGCGAGCAGTTCGCCCGAGGTGTAGGCGGCGATGACCAGGTTGCCGTCGACCGCCGGCGTGCTGCCGCCGAGCAGGCCGGCCGCCTCTTCGACGCCGGCATTCGACCACAGCTTGCGCCCGTCATCGAGGGCATAGACGACCAGCTGGTTGTCGATGGTGATGACGAAGACGCGGCCGTCGCTGACTGCGGGGGCCGAGCGCATCGGCGCCGGGGCCGGCGCCTCCCATTTCACCTCGCCGGTCTTGGCGTCGAGCGCGAAGACCTTGGCGAAGGGCGTGGAGACGACCAGCTTGCCCTCGGCCCAGGCGACGCCGCCGCCGAACAGGCCGTCATCCTCGTCGTCAGGCGTCAGATCGGCGCGCCACAACTGGCTGCCATCGGCGGCGCTGTAGGCGCTGACCACCGAATCCGCGTCCATCGCGAAGACCGCGCCGTCGGCCACCACGGGCTCGGCGAGCAGGCGGTTCTCGTCATCGGCCGCGGCGCCGATGTCGACGCTCCACACCTGCTTCAAGGCGCCGCTGGCGGCCTTCAGGTGGTACATCGCGTGGGTCTGGTTGCCGCCGGGCTGCGCCCAATCCTTGTTGTCGTAGGGTGCCGGCAGGATCACGTCGGTACCGGCGAGGTCCGGATCGACGGCGAGCTGGCGGCTGATCTGCAGGGCCGAGACGCGATCGCCCGGCAGCGGCGGCTTCTCGGATTCGCCGAACCAGCTGCAGCCGGCGGTGAGCGCGACAGCGGCGACAGCCGCGATGCGCAGGGCGAGGCGCGCGCCGCCTCGTGGCCCCGAATGCCACTTCATTGCGTTCCCCACGCCGATCAGTCCTTGAGCCGATCGAGGATCTGGTCGGCCCTTCTTGCGAAGCCGGTTCCCGGGCCTTGCTCGGCCGCGAGCTTCTTCAATTCCTCGAAACTTGCCTTGGCGCTGGCCTTGTCGCCGCCGGCGAGCGCGGCGAGGCCGGTCACCTCGAGCGCCGCCAGGCGATAGGCATTGCCTTCCTGCAGCATGTCCTTCACCAGCGCGGCGGCCTCTACCGGCTTGCCGATCTCCAGTTCCAGGAGCGCCGCCTCGACGCGCGCCAGCCCGGCCAGCGCCGGATCGGCGGCGGGATCGGCCGCGATCTCGCCCAGGATGCCGCGCGCCTTCGCCTTGTCACCAGCCTGCATCGCCGTTTCCGCCAGGCGATAGCGCGCCAGCACGCCATAGGCGCCGCCATCGGCCACCACCTTGGCCAGCGCCGTCTCGCGCTGCGCCACGTCGGCATTGGACGCGGCGGCGAGGAAATCGGCGGAAGCCTGCAGCCGCTGATGGGTCGTATACTTGGTCCAGCCCCATTGGCCGGCAACCGCCAGGACCAGCACCAGCACGGCGCCCACCATCAGGTTGCCGTACTTGTTCCAAAGTGCCAGCGCCTGATCGCGTCGAAGATCCTCTTCGACCTCGTGGAAAAAGTCGGACACGCCTCGCCTCTCCGCCCTGCCGCCCCGGCCTCGCGTCCCTTGCCCGGCCCGTTCTCCGGGTCTGGGCGGCTGACGCAAGCTACGGGATCAATTCATAAAATTCGCGGTAACATAGCGGCTCGAACCGGCGAAGGCAAACCATCTCGGCCCCCTGTTCCGGCTGGCTTTTCGCCGCCTTCCCGCCGGTTTTAACGAGTTGGAACGGTTCTTGCTTCACCCTGGGAGAAACCCTTGTGGAAGCTGAAAACCATGCTTGGTGAACCCTTGCCCAACTGCTCCGCCGGCCGCTTCCTGCGCGCCGTCTGTGGTCCCCTGGCCGGCCTGGCCCTGGCCGCCCTGCTGTCGGGTTGCGTCGCTGCCGCAGCCATTCCGGCGGCGGCGGTCTATGCCGGGGTCGAGGGCATCTCCCTCAACCACACCGACAAGCTGATGTCCGACCATGTCGCCTCGGCGGTGACCGGGCAGGATTGCAGCTTCCTGAAATACAAGGAGACCGGCATTTATTGCCGGAGCGCCGCGGAAATCGCCGCCGAGGAGGCCAAGGCCCGGCGCGACCTCAGCGGCTATTGCTACCGCCGGCGCGGCCTCGTCACCTGCTACGACACGCCGGACCCGGACGCCTCGGGCGAGGTCACGGTCAACTGAACGCCTCATGCCAGAGTGCCGTCGCGGAACGGCGGCCAGATGCGGCATCTGGACGAAACAGCGGGCTTTGGGCAGAATTTTCCGGCGCCACCCGGATGGCGCCGATTCGAGGTGACTTGAGCATGCGGGAGCAATGTCACAGCTGGTCCTGCTGAACGAGTACCGGCGGTCCGCCGGTCGGGTGTTCTTCGACCGCGCCGACCTCATGCGCATTCTGTCCCTCTACAGCCGCCAGGTATCGCGTGGATTGTGGCGCGACTACGCGATCGACCATCGCAGCAACATGGCGGTTTTCTCGATCTATCGCCGCGCCTGCGAGCAGCCGCTTTTCGCCATCACCAAGGTCTTGCTGCGGGGCGATCGCGACGCCAAATACGTGCTGGCGTCGCGCCAGGGACAGCTGGCCTCCAGCCGGTCCCTCGCCGAAATCATGGACATCCTGACCCGGCAATTGACCCTGGTGAATTGACGCCAGGATTGGCGAGGCCAGGGCCGGACGCCTGATTTCGTTCCGGTTACGTCCCATATCTTGAGAAAAACCGGCGTCTAATCCACAAGATTTTGATGAAACCAGCTTGCCACTCAATGCCTTGTGGTATGAAATGGCTTTGGCTCTAGATATCGAGCGCTCACACAAGTCGTGGGGACTTAGGAATTTGGAGGCGGGCATGGAATGGACCGAACAACGGATTGAGATGCTGCGGCGTCTGTGGGGCCAAGGCCAGACCGCGAGTCAGATCGCGGCCGCCCTGGGCGGCGTTACGCGGAATGCGGTTATCGGCAAGGCGCATCGCCTGGGTCTGACCGGCCGCCCCTCGCCCATCAAGCGTGACGCGGCCGGCGGCGACGCGCCGAAGCGGCGGCCGGCGGCCAGGCGGATCGCCATGGCGCCGCAGCCCAAACCGATGATGCCGATGCAGCGCAATGCCACGCCGCCGCAGGCCGAGGCGGCTCCGCCGGCGCCACCGGCACCGCAGGAGCGCCGCGCCTATCAGCCGCAGCGCGCGCAAGCGGGCGGCAAGGCCTGCTCCTGGCCAGTCGGTGACCCGAAGCAGCCGGGCTTCCATTTCTGCGGCGAGCCCGCCGAGCCCGGCCGGCCCTATTGCGGCACCCATTGCCAGCAGGCCTATCAGCGCAAGTCGGAAGCGGCCTAAGACAGCGCGCCCGAACGGTAGGAACGCGGCCGGCGCGAGCGATCGCGCCGGCCGTTGCTTTTTCCCCGGCCGTTGCTTTTTCCCCGGCCTTTGCTTTTTCCGTTGAACGACCGCGCGGCGATCAGCGTGTGGCGCTCGGGTTGGCGGGCGGCTTCGGCGCCGGCGGGCGCGCCGTCGACGGCGCGATGGCGCGGTTCTCGTAGCGGCCCTTCTGCAGGTAGTGCACCAGCGGATTGGTCTTCGCCGCCATCACGTCGGGATTGGCGGAGAGATAGGCCTGGGACGAGAACATGGGCGAGGGATCGCGGCCCTCGAATCCGCCATAAAGCACGTAATGCAGCGACGGCGGCACGCCAACCGCAGCCACGTCCGGGTACTGGCGCAGATACCACGCCTCATGCATCAGGCCGCTCTTGAGCACCAGCCGCGCATGGCGATAGGGCCGCATCTGCTTCTTCAGGCGGCCGAAGCGCAAGGTGGCCACCCAGAAGCCGCACATGATCCATTGCCGCAGGTTGTAGAACGCCCAGCGGTGGTTCTTCACCAGGCGGCGCAGCGGCTTGGTGATGCGCCACCAGAAGCTCTCCTCCACCTTGCGCAGCCGCTTCAGCGTCTTCACATGGTCGACCCGCGCGGCGGCCAGCGCCTCCCGGGCGGCGGAAAGTGCGGCTTCGAGCTTGGCCAGCTGGTCGCTGTCATGCGCGCTCTGCACGCGATGTTGGAGTTCGCCCAGCTCCGCCTGCATGCGCAGGCCGCGGCCGAGGCGGGCGAACATCTCGCGCAGGTCGAGTGCGCGCGGCTCCGTGCCGCCGAGCGCGAAGAACTGGTGCAGCGCCGGCGGCAGATCCGTGCCGATGCCGATCACGCCGAGGCCGGCGCCGTGCAGGAACTCGAAATGCGGATACTTGTCGGCCAGGGTCTGCCAGAATTCGCGGGCGCCGGGATCGGCGGCCGGATCGCCGATGCCATGCACGACCACGACCGCCCGTTTCGAGAGCTTCGGCAGCCAGGCGTGGTAGCGCCTGGCGAAGGCGCCGTTGCCGCCGGCCGGGTCGGCGGTGAGGTCGATGCTGAGCAGATCGAGCGAACCTTCCTCGAAGCGGGCCAGCATCTGCTCCGCCGGCCGCGTCGACAGCTGCGAGAACTGGGCATACCGCGCGTCGTGGTGGGCAGCGAAATCCTCGCCGCCGCGCCTGGCGCCGCTGTCGCGCGTGGGAACCGCCGTGCAGCGCGTCGGCAGCTGCAGCCGCGCCACGGCCTGGCAATAGGCCGCGAGGAAGGCTCCGGGAGCCTCGGTCAGCTCGACGATGCCGAGGGGCCGCAGCGCATCGACCAGCCAGAAGGCGAACGGAACATGCTCGGCGCGGGCCGAGGCATCCATCCATTCGGCGACCCAGAACATGGACGGCGTGACAAAACCGCCACCCGGGCGCGACCACGCGTTGCCGGTATCGGCGTGTCCGGACAGCTCCCGGCCAAGCGGCAGCTGGACCACATTGAACCGCGTCTCGTCACTCACTGTCGATCATCCCCAAGCCCCGCAGGAACCTAGTCCAGAATCAGGATTATCGGTCGGAAAGCAAGCAGCTTTGGTGTGACGAAGCCGGGTCATTCAGCCGCAACGGGCAGTCTGCTGGCCGCTAACGGCTTGCATATCCTGGGAAAGCCGATTCGACGCGGGAATGTCCCGGATGGCCAGGCGACCGCAACCGGCCCGCGGCCGGGCTGGCGTGCCAGCAGTCGCATATTGAATTTCCCGTCGCCGTCCTGTCGGAATCGCCCCGACCCGTTCGTCCTCGGAACAACCGGAGCACGCCATGCTGTACGCCATCCTTTGCTACAATTCGGAAGACATCGTCGGCTCCTGGAGCAAGGAGGAGGAGGCGGCGGTCATGGCACGGCTCGGCGCCGTCCAGGAGAAGCTGGCCAAGGCCGGACGTCTCGGCCCGGTGGCGCGGCTGCTGCCGACCACGGCGGCGACCACGTTGCGCAAGACCAAGGGCGAGCCGCTGGTGCTGGACGGTCCCTTCGCCGAGACCAAGGAGCAGCTGCTCGGCTTCTACATCATCGATTGTGCCTCGCTCGAGGAGGCGGTGGAGACGGCCAAGGAACTCCTTCATGCCAATGCCGGCGTCGGCGGCTATGAGATCCGGCCACTGCTGTTGTTCCGGCCTGGCTCCGCGGCGGGCGGGAAGGCCGCGTGACCGATCTGGCCTGGATCGATGCCGCGTTGAGCGCCGCCCGGCCGCAGGCCGTCGGCGCGTTGCTGCGCTACTTCCGCAATCTCGACTCCGCCGAGGAGGCGTTCCAGAACGCCTGCCTGCGGGCGCTGAAAGCCTGGCCGCACAACGGGCCGCCGCGCGACGCGGCCGCCTGGCTGATCATGGTCGGGCGCAACAGCGGCATCGACGAGGCGCGCCGGAGGCGCCGGCAGACCGAGTTGCCGGATGAGGAGACGATCTCCGACACCGGCGATGCGGAAGCGGCGATGGCCGAGCGGCTGGATGGCGAGGAGTACCGCGACGACATCCTGCGCCTGCTGTTCATCTGCTGCCATCCGGATCTACCGCCGGCGCAGCAGGTTGCGCTGGCCTTGCGCGTCGTCTCGGGCCTCTCGGTGCGGCAGATCGCCAGCGCCTTCCTGGTCGGCGAGAGCGCGATGGAGCAGCGCATAACCCGGGCCAAGGGCCGCATCGGCAAGGCCGGCATTCCCTTCGCGGCGCCCGATGCGGTGGAACGCGCGGAACGGCTGGCCGCCGTCGCCACCATGCTCTACCTCATCTTCAACGAGGGCTATTCGGCCGCCGGCGAGACCGCGGCGGCGCGCGCGCCGCTCTGCGACGAGGCGATCCGCCTCGCCCGGCTGCTTCTGCGCATGTATCCGGCGGAGCCGGAGCTGATGGGGCTGGCCGCGCTGATGCTGCTGCAAGCCTCGCGCAATGCGGCGCGCTTCGACGCGGCGGGCGCCGTCATCCTGCTCGAGGACCAGGACCGCGGCCGCTGGGACCAGGCGATGATCGCCGAGGGCCTGGCGTTGATCGACAAGGCGATGCGGCATCGCCGGCCGGGAGCCTACCAGGTGCAGGCGGCGATCGCCGCCCTGCATGCGCGCGCCGCTCGCCCTGAGGATACCGACTGGGCCGGGATCGACCGGCTCTATGCGACGCTGGAGCGGCTGCAACCTTCGCCGGTGGTGACGCTGAACCGCGCCGTCGCCGTCGCCAAGCTGCACGGTCCCGCGGCCGCCCTGGACATGATCGCGCCACTGGCAGCCCCGCTCGCCAGCTATTTCCATTTCTTCGGATTGAAGGGCGGGCTCCTGCTGCAGCTCGGCCGCAAGGACGAGGCGCGCACGGCTTTCAACCAGGCCATCGCGCTCGCCAGGACCGCGCCGGAAGCGGCGCATATCCGGCTGCATCTCGACCGCATCCTCGAAGACAGCACGCCGGCCACCGGGCGCCCGCAGAAATAATCCTGAGAACGCTGTCGGAACGCGGGGTCGTCCTGCGTCCTTGGGATCGAGGGCCAAGCGATACCGAACAGGAGATGATCCATGACGACCCAGCCGAACCCGGCGCCCAACGATCTGGTAATCACCCGCATCATCGATGCGCCGCGCGACAAGCTCTATCGCTGCTGGACCGAGCCGGAGCTGATGAAGCAGTGGTTCTGCCCCCGGCCCTGGACCACGCCGGTGATCGAGACCGATGTGCGCCCCGGCGGCAGCAGCTATATCCTGATGCGCGGCCCCGAAGGCCAGGAGATGCCCAATCGCGGCGTCTATCTCGAAGTGGTGAAGAACCAGAAGCTGGTCTTCACCGACGCCTATACCAGGGCCTGGGAGCCGGCGGAGAAGCCGTTCTTCACC
>JBGAGP010000058.1:0-27572 GCA_044226685.1 Dongiaceae bacterium | reverse complement strand
CGGCATCCCGGCCAAGTCAACGCGGCGCTTGCTGTCGAGCTTCGCCTCCTCGACCAGGCGCGTCGAGGTGATGTCGACGAACAGATTAACCGGCCGCTTGTCGGCGCCGGTCTCGGCGCGGCCCAGAGCGAGCTTCGGCGCCAGCTTCGGCTCCAGCGTCTCGCCCGCCGGCGCGGCGCCGGCGAAGCCGAGGCAGAGCGCCAGCGTCCATAGGAGGGCGCGGGACACCCGGCGCATGGCGACATCGCCCGCCGAGAGCGGCGGCGGCGACCTGCGCGACGATGGCGAAACCTGTGGCCCCGGAATATCGGAGCCGTTCGTGTCTGGGCACGAGATCATATAATCCCCCCGCGACATCCGTTCGGAAGTCTCGGCCCAGGATGGTTAGCTTTGGCTTAATGCGCGGTGATGCGCTTCACAGCCCGGCTTTTGTCACAGCCGGGCTTCCGTCTCGACCCGCGCGGAGGATCGCGGCCTGCGCGCCGCTACAGCACTTCGATGACGCGCCCGGTCAGCAGGCCTTCGACCGATTTCACGTAGGCGTTGGCGACGCGCTTGCCGGGCACCGCCTCGTGGCCGAGGAAATACGGGCCGTAGGACGGCAGCGATTCCTCCAGCACGCCGGGGCTGACCGCGTTGAGGCGCAGGCCGCGCGGCAATTCGATGGCGGCAGCCGCGACGAAGCTCTCGATCGCGCCGTTGACCAGGCTGGCGCCGACGCCGTAGCGGATCGGATCGTGGCTCAACACGCCGCTGGTCAGCGTGAAGCTGCCGTTGTCGTTCAGGTAGTCGCGGCCGATCAGCACCAAATTGACCTGGCCCATCAGCTTGTCCTTGAGGCCGATGCCGATCTCCGCCTCGGTCATCTTGGCGAAGTCGCCGAAATGCACCTTGCCGGCGGTGCAGATGACCGCGTCGACCTTGCCCGCCTTGTCGAACATGGCGCGGATCGAGGCCGCGTCCTTGATGTCGGCCTGCAGGTCGCCGCTCTTCGAGCCGACCTTGATGATCTCATGGCGCGGCTGCAGCGCCGCGACCACGAACTTGCCGATGGTGCCGCTGGCGCCGACGACGACGATCTTCATGCGATGTCTCCCAAACGCGAACGTGTTGCGGCCAAGGAAAGCCGCAAATCAGGCGAAGCGCAACGGCATTGGCGCCACGATCACGTCGCTTTTCACCGAATTGGCGATGAAGCATTCGACATGGGCGCGATGATGCAGCTTCTCCACCTCTTCCGCGCTCGGCCGCTTGTCGCCGGAAAAGACGATGTCGGGATTGAGGGTCACCTTGGCGACGTAGAGCTTGCCGGCCTCGTTCTTGGCCATCTCGCCCACCGCCTTGTCCTCGTAGCTGTCGATGCGGTAGCCGTATTTGCCGGCGAAGGCGAGGAAGAACAGCATGTGGCAGGAGGACAGGCTGGCGACGAAGGCCTCTTCCGGGTCGACCGCCGCCTCGACCGAATAGACCGGCACCACCGCGGGGGCCGAAGATCCGGGCACCTCGATCCCGCCGTCGAAGCGCCAGACATGGCCGCGCGAATACTTGTTGTCGGTGAAGGCCTGGTCGCCGCGCTGCCACGCCACCGTCGCGCGATATTCATGCGCCATCTTGCTCTCCGTCGCTACCGACCTGATAGCCGGATGCTGGCGCAAGACCGTCAGCGCCGCAATGCGGCGGGTTGGCATGGCTTGCCCGCGCGCGGCGCGGATCGCCGCGGCGATCCGGCGCCATGCGTCCGCCGATCAGTTGACCGCCGGGTTGCCTTCTTCGGCCTTGGCGGCTTCCGCCTGCTTCACCAGTTCCTCGCGCTTGTCGCGATAGAGCGCGGCGAAATCGATCGGGTTGATCAGCAGCGGCGGGAAGCCGCCGGCGGTGATCGCGTTGGCGATGACCTGGCGGGCGAAGGGGAATAGCAGCCGCGGCGCCTCGATCATGATCAGCGGCAGCACCACCTCCTGGGTGACGCGGCCGAGGCGGAACAGGCCGCCATATTCGCATTCCACCATATAGACCGGCTTGTCCGAGGCCTTCGCCTCGAGGGCGAGGAACAGCACGATCTCGATCTCCGGCGGCGTGCGCGGCTGCACCCGGACGTCGACCCGCACGGTGCCGCTCGGCACCTCCTTGAGGCCCAGCAGCGAATCCGGCCCGCCCGGATTCTCGAAGGACAGGTCCTTCAGGTATTGCGACACCACGGTGAGCGGAAAGGCCGCCGCCGCGGGGTTCCCTTGCGGCGCGCCGCCCTGGTCGCCGGACGCGGTGGCCGGGTTGCTCTTGTCGCTCTCTGCCATAATCCTAAATCCTAGTCTGGAATGCCGGTTCGTTGCGCTCCGCTAGCACTTCCAGCGGAGTGCTGCAACCGGCTTGGCCGGCGCCGGCCGAAAGCCGGTCAAAGCGCCGGCCAGGTCGGAAACCGGGATTTCGTTGCTTTGGATTTCCGCCGGCGGCTGTTAGACTCTGCAACCATTCAGGACGCGGGCGGCATGCGATTTCAAGCCCGTGAAGGTGGTGTGACATGCGCCTGTTCGTGGCCCTCGCGTTGCCGGAGGAGATTCGCTGGCAATTGCGCCTGCTCTGCGGCGGGTTGCCCACCGGGAATGGCCACGTCAACCGCTGGGTCCCGCCGGAGAATTTCCACATCACCCTGCGTTTCCTGGGCGAGGTCGACGGCCGCGACGCGCATTACGTCGACGCCGCCCTGGCCGGCATCCGCGCGCCGCGTTTTTCCCTGCGCCTGAAGGGGGTCGAAAGGCGGTCTATGCCGGGGTGGAAAAGCAGCCGGCGCTGCAGCACCTGCACGACAAGGTGGAATCCGCGGTGGTGCGGGCCGGCCTGCCGCCGGAGGGGCAGAAATACACGCCCCACGTCACCCTGACCCGGCCCAAGGATCCGCCCATCGCCAAGCTGCAGCACTACCTGGCCGAGCACAGCCTGTTCAAGACCGAGCCTTTCGAGGTCACCCATTTCACGCTCTTTTCCAGTGAAATGGGCAGCGAGCATTCGGTCTATACCGCCCAGCGCTCCTATGCGCTGAGCGCGCCGCAACCAATCCCGGCGACGCCGAACGCGGAAACGCCGGCGATCTAGGTATTGCCGGCCCGGCCGCCGCGCGGCGCGCTGGCGACCGCCGGTTCCTTCGGATAACTGAACGTTTCGCCGGCAGACCGGTGTGTTTGCGCGCTTGCGCGATGCCGCGACCCGATTAAGAAATTTCTAGCAAAGGTCGCCTAGGGTCCGATGTCATGAATCATCGGCAGCCGCTGCCACAGCCAGTCGCTCCCGCCGCCGACCGCGATCAGCCGGCGGCAGCCAGCGAGACCTTCCCCTGGCTCGCCTTCCTCGAGATCGACAACGGCGCCATCGACCGCGACCACCGCGAGGCGGTGGCGGAAGGCAACCGCTTGTCGGAGCTGCTGAATCACCGGCAATCCTGGCCCGATGTGGTGGCCATGCTGCGCCAGGCCCGCGCGCGCAGCGCAAGGCATTTCGAGACCGAGGACCGCATCCTGGCGCAAACGCGCTTTCCCGAGCATGAGCAGCATCGCCGCGCCCATGAGTGCATCCTGGCCGCGTTCGACCGCATCCTGGCCGAGCTCGAAGCGGTGACGGTGCCGGAGGAGCGTCATTGGCAACTGGCCCAGGCACCGCGCGACCTGCTGGTCGATCACTGCCTGAAGGACGATCTGCGATTCAAGTCCCACGTCATGCAGATGGGTGCCCGCCGCGGCTGGTAGCGCGCAGCCTTGGCGCGGCAATGAGCCGCGCCGGTTTCGCGGGTGGCGATTGCCGCATTAACGGGTTGCAGCGATTCTGGCCCTAGATTGCCGCAACCGGTAACATGCGAACAACGCCGACATGCGAAAAATGGGGCGCCGGCAACCCCACGACAGGACGAGCGCGACATGGCCCCCTTCTCCAGCAAGGCGATCGACCAGGCGAGCGCGCTCGAGCCGTTGCCGTGGCTGCCGATCCTGGAAACCGGCCATGAAGAGGTCGATCGCGAGCATCGTCAGCTGATCGAGGACGCCAATGCGGTGCATGTGATCGTCGCCGGCGGCGGTTCCTGGCCCGAGCTGGTGGCGACGGCGCGCCAGATGCGCGACCGCTGCGTCGTGCATTTCGCCACCGAGGACAAGGTGCTGAAGGCGACGCGGTTTCCCGATCTCGCCCGGCATCTGCGCGCGCATCGCCGCATCCTGACCGAGATCAATACCATCGTGACCGACCTGGAATCCGCCGGGATGCCCAACCGCTTCCACTGGGAACTCGCGCTGTCGCTGCGCGGCATCCTCATCGATCATCTGCTGCGTGACGACCTGAAATACAAGTCGCACCTGATGTACTACGAGAAGCCGCGCAGCTGAGCGCGCCTCAGCCGATCCGCACGCGGAACACGATCACCACGAAGACCAGGAATCCACCCACCACCAGCACCGAGCCGATCGCCGCGAAGGCGACCATGGTCTCGAACGCCCCCATGGCGACACCGAACAGCCCGGCCATGAAGACGGCGAGCCCGACCAGCGACAGCCCGTAGTGCAACCGGGGCAGCAGGCCCTGCCGGGCCATCGGCGCCAGCGCATAGAACACGCCATAGAGGAAGAACGCCACCCACCCCAGCAGATTCCAATGGGCGTGGAAATGCGCCAGGCGGAAATCCTGGTTTATGCCCATGAAGATGCCGAGCAGCATGCCGGCAAGCCCGAACAGCACGCCGGTGCGGATGAACAGGGTTGGAATCGACATGTCCGGAAGCCCCCTCCGATGATTTTCCGTGTGGCTGTACGGACCATAGGCGGGGATGCGCCGTCAAGGATGTGAATTGCGACACAGCCGGCCGATCCGCGCTGCGCGGCGCCGGTCAGGCCGTGCGCGGCCGGAACACGATCACGCCGAACAGGATGAAGCCGAGCGCCACGATGATCGCGCCGACGACGCGGAAAGGATCGAACAGGACGTGGCCCCATTCGGCGCCGGCGATGCCGATCGCCGCCACCGCCACGCCGATCAGCGCCACGACATAGTGGATCCGCTCCAGCCCGCCGACGCTCACTTGCGCGGCGCGGTAATAGAGGCCGTAGAGCATGAAGGAGGCCCAGCCCAGGACGTTCAGCGCGGCCTCCGCCGGCAGGGCGCGGAAATCGTGGGTCGCCGTCATCCACAGGCTGAGCCCGGCGGCGATCACCGCCAGGATGACCGCGGTGCGGAAATGCAGCAACGACAGCGCCATGGGGCCCTCGCACGGATTGCGTTGGCTGCACAACCGCGCGGCGCGGCAAAGGTTCCCCGTCCGCGCGTGGCGCGACAAAGGTTTCCCGGCCGCGCGCGGCGCGATCCAAGTGGTGGTCCGGAGCCGGCCGCGATGTGCTAGTGTCGCCTGCCGCCGGACCGATCGCGGGTGATGGCATGCTGGAAGCTGACAAGCTGTTCGCGGGCTCGATCCCGG
Source organism: Dongiaceae bacterium (assembly GCA_044226685.1). GTDB lineage: Bacteria > Pseudomonadota > Alphaproteobacteria > Dongiales > Dongiaceae > Dongia_A. Next base: position 22,123 of record JBGAGP010000058.1, on the reverse strand, counting down.
AGAACTACGACCGCTACATGGTGCCGCTGATCTTCGAGCCCTACGCGGCGGATCTCGCCCGGCGCGCGGCGGCGCTGTCGCCAGGCGCCGTGCTCGAGGTCGCGGCCGGCACCGGCGTCGTCGCCCGCGCCCTGGCGCCGATGCTTTCCTCCGGCGCAAGCTATGTGGTGACCGACCTCAACCAGCCGATGCTCGACTACGCCGCGTCGCGCCAGGCGCCCGATGCGCGCATCACCTGGCGCCAGGCGGATGCCATGGCGCTGCCGTTCGCGGAGGCCACCTTCGATGTCGTGGTTTGCCAGTTCGGCGCGATGTTCTTTCCCGACCGCCCGGCGGCCTATCGCGAGGCGCGGCGCGTGCTGAAGCCCGGCGGCCACTTCCTGTTCAGCGTCTGGGACCGGATCGAGGAGAACGTCTTCGCCGACGACGTGACGAAGGCGCTGGCCGATATCTTCCCCAAGGATCCGCCGCGCTTCCTGGCGCGCACGCCGCACGGCTATCACGACGTGGCGGTGATCGGCGACGACCTCAGGCGCGCGGGCTTCTCGACCGTGGCGATCGAGACCAGGGCCGAGCAGAGCCGCGCGGCGTCGCCGCAGATTCCCGCGGCCGCCTTTTGCCAGGGAACCGTCCTGCGCACCGAGATCGAAGCGCGGGACGCGGGCAGCCTCCAGGCGGTGACCGATGCCGTCGCGGCCGCGCTCGCCGCCCGGCATGGCAGCGGCGCGGTCGCCAGCAAGATCCAGGCGCACGTCATCCTGGCCGCCGCCTGAACGTCACGCGCTCATCCGCAAGGCAAGCGGCGCGCGTCCAGTGCGGCGCGCGCTGATCGCCTCACACCACGCTCAGCTGCACGTCGATGGTGGCCTTGATGGCGTGCGAATAGGGGCACACCACATGCGCCTTCTGCACCAGGTCCTCGGCCTTGGCGCGATCGAGGCCGGGAATGTGGATGGCGAGCGCCGCGGTGATGCCGAAGCCCTTGCCGTCGTCGCGCGGGCCGATGCCGATGGTCGCGGTGACGGTGGTGTCTTCCGGCACCTTCACCTTCTCCTGGCCGGCGACGAATTTGAGCGCGCCGAGGAAGCAGGCGGAATAGCCGCAGGCGAAGAGCTGCTCGGGATTGGTGCCCTTGCCGCCCGGCGCATTGCCCTGGCCGCCCAGTTCTTTCGGCGTCACCAGGTCGATGTCGAGAATGCCATCCGCGGTCTTGGAGTGCCCGGTGCGCCCGCCGGTCGAAGTCGCCTGGGTGGTGTAGAGAACCTTCATCGCCGTCTCCCTTGCTGATGCAGCCCTGCGCCACGGTGCCAAGCGCGCCGGATGCGCCATCGATCTTCTCTGGCGCGGCGCAACATTCAAGCCTGCGGATTTTAGGGTCTTTCAGCCGCGGTGCAGGATGGTCCTGCCTGGCGGGGGCGGGATGCGGAAGCGGCGTCTAGCGCTCGGTCTTGCCGTCCGTCTGCAGCTCCGCGTCGCGGGCGGCCTTGCGCTTCGCGGTCTCTTCGTCGCGCTGGCGCTGCTTCTCCAGCTTCTTCGCTTCCTTGGCGCGATTGCGGTCGGCGCGCTGCTGGAAATAGTTCGGCTTCATGGCCATGGCAGGTCTCCCGGCGATTCAGATCCCGCGTGTGGACCGGCGGCGGCAAGCCGATACCGAGCGTCGCGCGTGCCCTGACGGCACCGCGCCGCCCATTGTGCGGCTTGAAACAGCAAGGGCGCCGTTTCCGGCGCCCTTGCCTTCGTTCGCGAGCGGCTTAGACCTTCTTCAGGTTCTCGGCCGAGCTCTTGCCGCGCTTCGGGTCGCGCTGCTCTTCGTAGGAGATCTTCTGGCCTTCATTGAGCGTGCCGAGACCGGCGCGCTCCACCGCGGAGATGTGCACGAACACATCCGGTCCGCCGCCTTCCGGCTGAATGAAGCCATAACCCTTGGTGCTGTTGAACCACTTCACGGTACCGATCGGCATCGCTGTTTCTCCAAGTATGGGTCACGTCCGCACCCGCTGGTGCGCCCGCGTCATTACTGTCTCGACGAATAGCAGCGATGAGATCGTCCGTTGGCGGCGAGTATCGGCAATCCGAAGCAGAATGACCGAACAACAATAATGAGCTTGGCAGCCAAGGCAAGGCGAAAAACAGGAATCGCTGCTCAGCGGGGACAGTGAACCGGATTTAACTCCATTCACTGTCCCTCAATTTCCCCCATGACGGGCCGTCGCCGGGGCAGGGCGGCTCAGCGCACCACCGCGGCGGTCTGGCCGAACAGCACCTTGCGCGCCGCCTCGTCCATCGTGGCCGGAGGCGAGGGATTGATCTCCTTTGCCTTGGCATAGGCACGTATAGTGGCTGGGCGCGCCTGGATCGCCTCAAACCAACGCTTCAAGTGCGGGAATTGGGCGAGGTCCTGGCCCTGCCGCTCGTAGGGCACGACCCACGGATAGCAGGCCATGTCCGCGATCGAATAGGCGCCGGCCAGGAACTCGCGATCGGCCAGGCGCTTGTTCATCACGCCATAAAGCCTGTTCGTCTCTTTCACGTAGCGGTCGATGGCATAGGGCAGCTTCTCCGGCGCGTATTGCGCGAAGTGGTGGTTCTGCCCGGCCATCGGGCCCAACCCGCCCATCTGCCAGTAGGTCCACTGCACCACCTCCGCGCGCGGCCGCGCATCCCGGGGCAGGAACTTGCCGGTCTTGTCGCCGAGATATTCCAGGATGGCGCCGGATTCGAAGACCGGGATCGGCGCGCCGCCATCGGCCGGCGCGGTATCGACGATGGCCGGGATGCGGTTGTTGGGCGCGATCTTCAGGAAGGCGGAGCTGAACTGCTCGCCCTTGCCGATATTGACCGGGAAGATCTTGTAGGGAACGCCGGCCTCTTCCAGGAAGATGGTGATCTTGTGCCCGTTGGGCGTGGTCCAATAGTAAAGCTCGATCATCGGCGATGGGCCTCCATGCCCGGATGCATGCAGCTGACAACCGCCCGGTCGGACCAGGTCCGCGCGCAAGCAGGACCGTGACGCGTCATGACCTTGAAGCCCGGGGGGTTATGTTCTATAGCTCTCGAACAAGAGCAAACGCCATTGCGCGCACCAGCGCAAGCGGCATTTTTCAGGACCCGGGCGCCAGGCCGCGCGATGAGCGAACGCAACTTCACCCACCCCAAGGCCGAGGAGATCGAACTCCCGACCCTGCTGTTCGCGCTCAGCGATCCGACGCGGCTCGGCATCGTCGCGGCGCTGGCCGATGACGTGGAACATTCCGCCGGCGAGTTGTGCAGCGAGCTGGCCGGCGACATCCCCAAATCGACCATGAGCCATCACCTGAAGATCCTGCGCGAGGCCGGCGTGACCATGACGCGCGCGGAAGGCATGCGCTGCCGCATCACCTTGCGCCGCACCGAGCTCGAGCGCCGGTTCCCCGGCGTGCTCGACGCGATCCTGAAACACGCGGGAAAATAGACGCGGGCGAGCGCGGCCCGGTGCGCGGGCGTTCTGCTGCCATTTCCTGACATCAGGCGGAACTAGGCTCGTCTTTGCCGCTTGTTCCATCGGCGCGGCGGCTTCAGCCGGCGTGTGCGCCAAGCAGTTGCGCGTGGACGGCGAGCGCCGGGGTCAGCGCCCGGTCGGCGGCGGCGATTTCTTCGGCGGCGCGCGCGAAGCCGGGACGCTCCAGCAGGTGCCTGTTCCACGCCGCCAGTGCCGGAAAGGCGTCGAGCTTCGGCCCCAGCAGGCGGCGGATATAGAGGATGGTCATGAACAAGCCGATGTCGGCGATGGAAAGATCGCCGCAGAAGAAATCCTTTCCGGCGAGCCGCGCGTCGAGGGCCGCGAATTCATGAGCGATCGCCGCCTCCGCCGCCTGGCCGGCTTCGATCTGCGCCGCGCGCTCGGCCGCGTCCGCCGGCGGCATCGCGCTGCGATGGGCCAGTCGGCGCATCAGCGGGAACAGGATCTCGTCGGCATAGAGCTCCAGCATCCGGCAGCGCGCCCGCGCGGCGGGATGCTTCGGCAGCAGCGGCGGAAATGTATAAGACTCTTCCAGATATTCGAGGATGACCGTCGAATCGAACAGCGTCAGGTCGCCGCCTTCCGCGTCGCGGTCGACGAGGACCGGCACCTGGCCCTTGGGATTGGCGGCCAGCACCGCCGGATGCTTCGGCTGGTAGCCGACCTGCTGGTTGAACGGCACCATCTCGCGATCGCAGGTGTCGAACAGCCCCTTCTCGGCGAGCGCGATCTCGACCTTGCGCGAGAACAGGCTCAACGGGCCGGAATACAGCTTCATCACGCGATCTCCCACAGACTTGCTTGCGTCTTGTCACTGGGCAGCCGGGGGCTGCGCATGCTCTCAAGGCGCATGATCCAGGGCGAGGCTGTCAGCATGCGGCAGCAGGCGGTGTCGGCGGCGTCATTCGGCGGCACGGGGCGCGGGCTGCTCGACCGGCTGCGCGGCCTGCTCCGCCGCGGGGCGCGGCGGCGGCGCGTCGCCGATGACGTCGAAATCATGGCTGGCGTCGCGGCGGCTGAGCCGGCGCAGGATGCCGGGCGAAATCCCGGCCCGGGCCGGCGGGACGATCGGTTGCGACATGGCGGTATCTCCTTCTGTTGAAGGGCCCGCATCGGACAGTCGCTCGTTCAGGAAATTCCGCTCCAAAAACGAAAGGCCGCCGGATGCGGGCGGCCTTCGTTGCGTGGATCTATGCGCGATCCTAGGCCGCCGGCTTATACCAGCGGTACCAAAATCGCTGCGTCGGCAGCATCGTGGGGCGGATCGTGCGCATGGGGCGAAGTCTAGCCGCGGCCCTGGCCGGGCGCAAGGGCGGCATCCGGCCGCGCGACCCAGACCAGCCCGCGCCACGGCCGGCCATCGTAGAGCGCCGTGAAATCGCGCGCCGGATCGCGCCGCAGGCCCAGCCGCGCCATCACCCCCTGCGATCGCGCGTTGTCGGCCGCGGCATAGGCCAGGATCTCCGCCGGACCGATCCGGGCGAAGACATCCCGCAGCGCCGCTTGCGCGCCCTCGGTGGCGAAGCCGTGGCCCCAGGCGCGGCGCAGCAGCCGCCAGCCGATATCCAGATGCGGACCCAGCGGATGGTCCGCCGCGACCGGCATGACGCCGACATAGCCGAGGAAGCCGCCATCGCGATCCTCGATCGCCCACCGGCAGAAGCCATGGCTGCGGAACGCGGCGCCATAGCCATCGAACTTGGCGTCGCTGGCGGCGCGGTCGAGCGGTCCGCCATGGTCGCGCATGACCTCCGGGTCCGCGAGCAGCGCCGCGAAGGCGTCGCGATCGGCCTCCCGCCAGGGGCGCAGCCGCATGCGTTGCGTTTCGATCATCCTGCTACCGGACTCCCTGCATTCCGCGACTTGTCCCCCGACAATTCCTTGCGCCGCTTGGCGCCGCCGCTGCTTGGCAGCGGCCGGCAGCCGCCATAAGGTGACGCCGGCACGCGCATCCGTCCGGTCCGTTCGGTTTTCCTCCGTCCTTCAGCCCATGTCCACCCAGCCCGCATCGCCAGGATTGCTGCAGCCGGTCATCGCCGGGCTGCTCGGCGCCTTCGTCGGCTTCGCCAGTTCCTTCACCATCCTGCTGGCGGGCTACGCGGCGCTGGGCGCGTCGCCGGCGGAGGCCGCCTCGGCGCTGTTCGCCGTGTCGCTCGGCACCGGGCTGCTCACCATGTTCCTGTCCTTCCGCGCCCGCCTGCCGGTCACCATCGCCTGGTCGACGCCGGGCGCGGCGCTGCTGATCGCCACCGGCCTGCCCGCCGGCGGCTTTCCGGTGGCGGTCGGTGCCTTCCTGGTCACCGCGCTGCTGCTGGTGGTGGCCGGGCTGGTGAAGCCGTTCGGCCGCGCCGTCGCCGCGATCCCCAAGCCGCTGGCCAGCGCCATGCTGGCGGGCGTGCTGCTGGAGCTGTGCCTGGCGCCGATGCAGGCGGTGGGCGAGCAGCCGGCCCTGGCGCTCCCCATCATCCTCGCCTGGGCGCTCACCCTGCGCTTCGCCCGGCTCTATGCCGTGCCGGTGGCGGTGCTGGTGACCGCCATCGTCATCGCCTATGCCGTGGACCTGCCGCCGGACGCGATGGCGGGCGGCTGGCCGCATCCGGTGCTGATCGCGCCCAGCTTCACCCTGCAGGCACTGATCGGCATCGCCGTGCCGCTGTTCATCGTCACCATGGCCTCGCAGAACGTGCCCGGCCTCGCGGTGATGAACGCCAACGGCTACACCCTCGACCCCAGCCCGGTCTTCGTCGCCACCGGCATCACCTCGGCGCTGGTGGCACCCTTCGGCGGCCATTCGGTCAACCTCGCCGCCATCACCGCGGCGCTCTGCGCCGGGCCGGAGGCGCATCCAGATCCCGCCAGGCGCTGGATCGCCTCGATGGCCTTCGGCGTCGCCTTCCTGGCGCTCGCCGCCTCGGCCAGCTTCGCCGCTGTCTTCATCGCCGCGGCACCGCCCTTGCTGATCCAGGCCGCCGCCGGCCTGGCCCTGCTCTCGACCCTGGCCAATGCCGCCGCCGGGGCGCTGGCCGAGGAGAAGCACCGCCTGCCGGCCATCCTTACCTTCGTCACCACCGCCTCGGGGATCAGCTTCTACGGCATCGGCGCCGCCTTCTGGGGCCTCGTCGCCGGCGGCATCCTGATGGCGCTGCTGCACCGGAAATAGCGCGCAAGATTCCCCGCGCGGCTTGGCCGCGCAAGATTCGGAGCGCAACCGCCGCCGCGCCGCGCCACAGTGCAGGCACAGCCTAGACCTGGAGCCCGTCATGTCCTTTCGCATTTCCGGCCTGCCCGCCGAAAACTTCCAGCATCTCTTCGCCATGACCGACGACGAGCTGGCGCGCCACGGCGCGGTGCGCCGCGTTGCCGAGGATGGCGGTTATCCCTGCCGCGTCAGCCTGACCGACGCCACGCCCGGCGACGCCGTGATCCTGGTCAATTACGAGCACCACGCGGCCGATACGCCGTACCGTTCGCGCCACGCGGTCTATGTGCGCGCGGGCGAGCAGCGTTTCGACGCAATCGGCGACATTCCCGTGCAGTTGCGCAAGCGCCTGCTCTCGGTCCGCGCCTTCGATGCGGCGGGCATGATGGTCGAGGCCGATGTCATCGAAGGCAAGGATCTCGAGACCCTGATCGAGCGCTTCTTCGCCAAGGACACGGTCGCCTATCTGCACCTGCATTTCGCCCGCCCCGGCTGCTACGCCGCGCGCGTCGACCGGGTCTAGCGCGGCACGCGGTTGCGACCGCGCGCCGGAGCCGTCATCATCCTCCGACATGAGTCTTGAGCGGAGGATGCGGATGCGGTCGCTGTTGCATTCCTGGCAGGCCTGGGCGCTGCTCTCGGCGGGGTTCGCGGCGCTGACCGCGATCTTCGCCAAGATCGGCATCGCCAACGTCAATTCCGATTTCGCCACCTTCATCCGCACCATCGTCATCCTGGCGGCGCTGGCGGCGATCCTGAGCGCGACCGGGCAGTGGCAGGCGCCGGGCGACATCTCGGCCCGCAGCTACCTGTTCCTGGTGCTGTCCGGTCTCGCCACCGGCGCCTCGTGGATCTGCTATTTCCGCGCCCTCAAGCTGGGCGACGCGGCGCGGGTGGCGCCGATCGACAAGCTCAGCGTGGTGCTGGTGGCGCTGTTCGGCGCGGCGTTCCTGGGCGAGAAGCTGAGCGTGCCGAACTGGCTGGGTGTCGCATTGATCGCCGGTGGCGCGGTGCTGGTGGCGCAGCGGGCTTGATGGTCGGCGCGGCTGGGCCCCGCGGCTCAGGCGGCGCTCTGCTTGTCCTGCGTCGGCGCCAGCCAGATCTTCGGCCCGGCCTGGAAGACGTAGCGGTTGCGCCCCGCCTGCTTGGCTTCGTACATCCGCGAATCGGCGCGCTCGACCAGCGCGGCCAGCGTCGCGATGCCGTCGGCCTGGCGCTCGGCGATCCCGATCGAGGCGGTGATCGGCTGGTAGTCGGGCCGCAGGCCGAGGCCGAGCTTGGCCAGGCGCAGCACCGCGATCTCGGCATTCACCAGGTTGGCGCCCGGCAGGCCGACGACGAATTCCTCGCCGCCCCAGCGGATCATCACGTCCTGGTGGCGGAAGGCGCGGGCGATCTGGGTGGCGACGCCGCGCAGCGCCGCGTCGCCGGCATCGTGGCCGTATTCGTCGTTGATGGTCTTGAAGCGGTCGATGTCGACGAACAGCACGGCGAAGGGCAGGTCCTGGCGCTGGGCATAGGCGAACTGGTTTTCCAGGATCTCCTCGCCGGTGCCGCGCACCAGCAGGTTGGTGAGGCCGTCGCGCGTCGCCTGCTCGGTCAGCCGCAGCAGGAAGCGCAGCTGGCTGAGCCCGGCGAGGGTCGCCCAGAAGGCGATGACGAACAGGCGCCACAGGGTCTGGCCCGCCGATTCGTCGCGCAGGTATTCCGGCCACAGGACGATGCCGAGAACCAGCGAGCCCAGCACCAGGCTCACCGGCAGCAGCGCTTCCAGCAGGGTCAACGGGAAAATCGCCAGCGCCGCGGCGACGACGAAGGGCAGGTAGAAATAGGAGGTGACGATGGCCACCGCGCCATGCGTGCCGCTGACATGCAGCACCACGTTGGTCTGCAGGAAGAAGGCGAGCGGCACGGCGACCAGCAGCGCGACTTCGACGGCGGGGCCGCCGCGCAGGCACAGCCAGTGCGGCCGCAGCGCCAGCAGCAGGAAGACTCCGCCGGCGACGCAGCGCCATAGCGCGATCTCCTGCCAATAGGGTGCTGGGATGGTCAGGGCATCGACGGCGATCCACAGGATGGTGGAAACCGACAGCACCGCGGCCAGCAGCCAGACCCGGCTCAGGATCAGGTCGTGGCGCGCGCGCGTCACCACCGGCGCATGATTGCTGGCGATGCAGAGATCGACGAGGTTGGCCGGGCGCAGCTCGGCCAGCACGGCCGCCAAACGCGCGACCAGGGGGTGCGCGACCGGGGCCCGGCCGGTCGGCGGCGGGTCGCTGGTGGGCGGCGGGAAGTGCTGCGGATTCACCAATCGGCTCCGGGTTCGGGCGCGGCTCGCCCGCGCATAGCGTTGCTCGTCAGAAGGTAAGGTTCCGTTACCCTGTGGACAACGCAGCGACCGGATAGGATTGCCGTGCATTAGGATAGGAATGCGGCGCTTTAGGCATGCATGCCGCGTTTCCATAACATTCCGAAATGATTACCGTGTCTGCTTTATTGCGGCTGATGCGCCGAACGTCGCACCCGTTCGTTCCTGGAAAGTCAGTGCTGCCAGAACTGCTTGCGCACCTCGCCCGCCACGTCGGCGCGCGACAGGCCGACATCCTTCAATACATGGTCGCTCAGGCTGTCGAGGCGGCGGCGCTGGTGGGCGCGCTGCAGCCATAGCAGCAGCAGATCGGTCAGTCGCACCGGCGATGCGAATGTGGTGAGGGCGACGCGCAGCATGAACACGCTCCTTGGCTGTTGCCGAAATGGCTTCGGCGGATCGCAACCTAGGCGCGGCGCACCAGCGGCAAATCGGGAAGGCTCCCTATTTTCGCCCGACGCATTCCCGATATGCGCGGGACGCGGCCGGGCCGCTGGCCGGCGGGGGAAAGGGATGCGGGGGTGCCGGGCCGGATGCGTGATGGGGACGGCCGCTCCGGTCGTGGCACCCCCGCCTGCCCCGCGTCATGCCTGCGGGCTTGGGAGGCCGCAGGTCCGTCGGTGCGGGCGACAAGGGCAAAATGCGCCCGTCCGCCGGCCCGACGCGGGGTATCCGTGGCGGCGCGCCATCGGCGCCGCCGGATGCGGGATCAGAGCTTGCGCTCGAAGAAGATGAGCCAGCGCGCCATCGCGTCGCTGACCGCGTAATAGGGCGGCACGCGATGGAAGCCCCAGCCTTCGTAGAGGCGGATCGCTTCCTTCTGCCGCCAGCTGGTGTCGAGCCGCATCAGCCGGTAGCCGGCGTCCTGCGCCTCGTTGAGGACGCGCTCCGCCAGCGCGCGGCCCAGGCCGCGGCCGCGGAATTCCTCGGGCACGAACATGCGCTTCATCTCGCACGCGCCGTCGCCGAGATCGCGCAGCGCGACGCAGCCGGCGGGCTGGCCGCCGACATAGGCGATCAGCAGCCGGCCCTTGGGCGCGGCGTATTTGCCGGGCAGGCCGGCCAGTTCGCGCTCGAACTCGGCGGCATCGAAATAGCTGTCGATCAGCGCCAGGTCCTCGGCGTGACGCCGGCGGTGCCAGGCGACGAAGCCGCGCATCAGCCTGCGTACGTCGTCCAGCTGCTGCTGGTTCGTCGCCTCGTGGATGCCGTTCATCGGCACCCAATCGGCATTGGCGTTTTCGTCGGACGGCGGCAGCGGCCGCGCGGACGAGGTCGAGATCGGCATTTCAGATCTTCCTAGCGGTAGAAATACGGATCGAGCACGCGCACTTCGGTGATCTTGTCCACCGGCATGTTGGTCTTCGCGGCGACACGGCGGATCGCTTCCGGGTTGGGGCCGTCATAGATGCAGTAGCTCTTCTTGTTGTTCTCGGCGCACACATAGGAATGCACCCAGGTGACGCCGTCGTTCAGGTTGGCCTCCACCATGGCGAGGCAGGTCTTGGCGCCTTCTTCGCCCTGCGGGATGTGCAGGCCATCCCGGTAGCTGCGCTCTACCAGATAGCGGGGCATGGCTGGCTCCTCATGCTGTAACGGGATCGTCCCCCGGGCAGTCCCGCGGGTCCTTCGCTGATGCGCAAGCTAGGCCCGCACCGGCCGGCGCGCATCGGGAATCCTCCCTATATATTCGATCCTCCCGGCCGGATTCTTCCAAGGCCGGCTCGTTCCGGACCAGAGGCCGGCCCGGCCCCGGCCAAACGGGATCGCCCGGCCAAACGGGATTCCCCGTCCGGGCGCCCCTAGGCGGCCGTATCGTCCTTGGCTTCCTCCGCGCCCAGCCCCGCCAGCAGGCCGAGCCGGCCTGCCGCCGCCGCGGCCTCGCCGCGCGAGCGCACGTCGAGCTTGCCGAGGATGGCCGAGACATGGTGGCCGACGGTCTTTTCCGAGACGAACAGGCGGCGGGCGATTTCGGCGTTGCGCCGGCCCTGGACCAGCAGGGCCAGCACCTTGAGCTCGCTGTTGGTCAGGCCCTGCGGGTTGCGCCGGGTGCGCTCCTGGGCGCCACGGGTGACGCCGCGCACGCCGCTGGCGCGCAGCTTGCGCCGCAGGATGGCGGCCAAGGGTGCCGCACCCATCTGCTCGCAGATCTCCAAAGCCTGGCGCAGGCTGGATTCCTCGTCGCTTTCGGCCAGCGCCATCGCCTGCTCGTAGCAGCAGCCGAGCGCCGCCCAGGCCGCCGCGGCGCCGCGCCAGTCGCCGGCCAGCTGCAGCGCATAGGGATCGGCGATGGCCGGCGGCCGTGCCGCGCCGGACGGGTTTTCGGCCGGCCGGTTCTTTGCCGCCCCCGCCGTTGCCAACCCCGCCCTTGCCGCCGGCATGCTTTCCGCCGGCTCGGCTTCCTGCAATCCGTTCTCCGCCGCCGCGGCGCTGCAACGCGCCAGCCAGAAGTCGAGCTCGTTGCGCATCCACAAATCGGCCTGCAGCGACGCCGCCGCCTGGCATTGCCTGAGCTCTTCCAGGACCGTTTCCGGCCGGCCGTCCAGCCAGGCGGCTTCCGCCCGCGCCGTCATGACCAGGCCGATGCGCTGCATCTCGCCGGTCGGTTGCGCCAGGTCGCGCGCGTCGTCGAGCGAGCGCGCGACATGCGGGTCGCCGCGCCGCGCCCGCACCTGCGCCAGCACCACCAGCGCCGGGATCTTGCTGATGATGGCCGCGCGCGGATGCTGGGTGATGGCGAGCGCGTCCTCGGTCGCCGCCGGCCAGTCGCCCAGCGCCAGGTTGGCGCGCGCGCGCATCGCCGTCATGTAGCGGCACCACGATTCCAGGTCGTGCTCCTCGCAGAAGGTGATGCCCTCGTCGAGATAGGCGCGGGCGTCGGCGAATTCGCGCCGCCGCACCGCCGAGCTGGCGAGGTTGGTATAGGCGCGCGCGGCGTGTTCCTGGAACCCGGCCTCGCGCGCCAGGCGCAGGCTCTGCTCGAGGTCGGCGCGGCCGCTCTCGTCGGCGTTGTGCAGCTTCGCCGTGCCGACATTGTTGAGCGCGTGGCACAGGATCTCGGCATCGGCGAGCGTGCTCGCCAGCGCGATCGCCTTGCCGCCCCATTGCAGCGCCAGGTCAGGCTGATCGGCCAGCATGTAGAGCTGGGCGCAGTTGCTGTAGGCCATGGCCAGCTCGCGGCCCGGCGGCAGCGTCTCCAGGATGCGCACCGCCTGCCCGGCATGGGCGTCGCTCGCCTTCTTCTGGCCGTTGAACCAGCACAGCCGCGACAGCCAGCGCAGGTTGTCGCCTTCCTTCAGGCGGTCGCCGGCGACGCGGCGCAGGGTCAGCGCCGATTCGCGCGCCTTGGTCGCCGCCGGGATCTGCTCGGTCAGGTAGCATTCGTAGGACAGCCGCTCATAAAGCTCGGCGCGCTGCTCCACCGCCAGGGCGGCGGCGTGGCGCAGCGCCGTGGCGTAGTGCTCGGCCGCCTCGCGATGGGCGCCCAGCGCCGCCGCGCGTTCCGCCGCCAGCGGCGCGTGGCGCAACACCCCGGCGCTGTCGCCGGCGAGGTCGGCGTGATGCACCAGCCGCGTCGTCGGCACGCCGGCCCCTTGCTCGGCGCCGCGCGTCGCCAGCACGTCCAGGATGCAGCCATGCAGGGCGCGGCGATGCATCGGCTCGATCTGCTCCTCGGCGGCGCGGCGCGCCAGCTCGTGGCGGAAGGCGAGCGAGCCGTCCTCCAGCGCCACCATGCCGACGCCGAGGCATTCGCGGATCGCCGCCGCCTCGACGCCGGGGATCGCCGCCTCGAGCAGCCAGCTTTCCATCTTGCCCGGCACCAGGGACGCAAGGTTGACGATGCCGCGGGCCGCGTCGGACAGCCGCGCCATGCGCGCGATGACCGCGTCGCGCACCGTCGCCGGCACGTTGCTCTCGGCCGCGGCCAGCGCCTCGGTGACGAAGAACGGGTTGCCGCCGGTGACGTGATGCAGGCTGGCGCAGAGATCCGGCGCCGCCTGCCCCGCCTCGCGCGCCAGGCTGGCGACACCTTCGGCGCTGAGCGGCGCCAGGTGCAGCCGGCGCGCCGATTTCGGCGGCAGGTCGCCCACCACCGAGCACAGGGGGTGGCGCGGGTTCACCTCGTCGTCGCGATAGGAGATGATCAGCAGCACGCCCAGGCGATGCAACCGGCGGCCGAGGAACTTGATGAAGTCGAGCGTCGCCTCGTCCGCCCAATGGGTGTCTTCGATGATGACCACGGTCGGCGCCGGGCCGCGCGCCAACTCGTCGATGGTGAGGTTGAAGACGCGGTCGCGGCTCTCCGCCGCTTCCAGCTGGTCGGGGAAGGCGCCGCCGATCTGCCGCGCGATGTCGTAGAGCGGTGCGAGCGGATGCGGCGTGAACAACGCCTCGCAGCTGCCCCACAGCACGCGCGTGTCGCGCCGCTGCAAGCCGGCGAATTCGCGCAGCAGCGACGTCTTGCCGATGCCGGCCTCGCCCAGCACCAGCGCAATACGTCCCTGCCCCGCCGCGGCATCGCTGCGCAGCGCGTTCAGAACGTCCAGATCGGAATCCCGTTCGATGAGGCTCATGCCAACTCACATAGGCTGACTTGCCATATCGCGCGTGGGACTTATCACGCTCCAGGCGAAATTTATAATACAAAGTTTCTGCGCAAATTGTGCAGGTCCACATCACCAATTCGTGAACAAAGTGTTCCGGAATCGGGAGCGCGCGCTACACTTTTTGTAGCACTCCGGCCCGCACGACCCGCGCCGCGCGCCGCATTGTCCCCGGACAAGTGCGCACCCGGCGACCAGGGCGCGCGGCGGCGGCGGCAACGATCTTCCGCGACGGGCCGAAGCTGGATGCGTCATCAATCCGCAATCGTCCCGAAGTCGACCCTGAGTTTGTCCGGGGAATCATCCGGCCGCGTCTGCAGGAGATGGCGGTGCAGTCGCCGCGCTCGCCGGACACGCGCCGGATGCGGCGCGCCTCGTCCCGGAAGCCCACCGAAGCGCACCCACCCCGCCGCCTTGTCACCGCAACCTGGAATTGTCATCATCGCGGCGGGCCGTTCGCGGCCGGTCGCTTGGGCCAGTCGCTTGGGGGGAAGTGAAGCCGCATGGTCGCCCGCATCCGCACCGTCGCGTTCCAGGGTGTCGAGGTCCTCGGCATCGACGTGCAGGTGCAGATCGCCGGGGGCTTGCCGGCCTTCGTCGTGGTCGGCCTGCCCGACAAGGCGGTGGGCGAGAGCCGCGAGCGGGTGCGCGCGGCGCTGACCGCCATCGGCCTCGCCTTGCCGCCCAAGCGCATCGTGGTCAATCTGGCGCCGGCCGACCTCGCCAAGGAAGGCACGCATTACGACCTGCCCATCGCGCTCGGCCTGCTGGTCGCCATCGGCGCCATCGCCGGCGACCACTTGGCGCGCTATGTGTGCCTGGGCGAACTCGGCCTCGACGGCTCGATCGCGCCGGTGGCGGGCGTGCTGCCGGCGGCGATCTTCGCGGCTGGGCAGGGCGCCGGCCTCATCTGCCCGGCCGCCCAAGGCGGCGAGGCGGCCTGGGCCGGCGAGGTCGACGTGCTGGCGCCGGCCAACCTCATCGCCCTCATCAACCATTTCAAGGGCACGCAGATCCTGGCGGCACCCAGGCCGCTGCTGGCCGAGGAGGGCGGCCTCTATCCCGACCTCAAGGACATCAAGGGCCAGGAGAGCGCCAAGCGCGCGCTGGAGATCGCCGCCGCCGGCGGCCACAACCTGCTGATGATCGGCCCGCCCGGCTCCGGCAAGTCGATGCTGGCGGCGCGCCTGCCCGGGCTGCTGCCGCCGCTCGACCCGGCCGAGGCGCTCGAGGTCAGCATGGTGCATTCGCTGGCCGGGCAATTGCCGGATGGGAGGCTGAAGCGCCTGCGCCCTTTTCGCGACCCGCATCATTCGGCCTCGCTCGCCGCTTTGGTCGGCGGCGGCCTGCGCGCCAAGCCGGGCGAGGTTTCGCTCGCCCATCTCGGCGTGCTGTTCCTGGACGAGCTGCCCGAGTTCCAGCGCGCCACCTTGGAGGCCCTGCGCCAGCCGCTGGAATCGGGGCGCGTTTCCATCGCGCGGGCCAACGCGCATGTGACCTATCCCTCGCGCATCCAGCTGGTGGCGGCGATGAATCCCTGCCCCTGCGGTCACCTGGACGATGCCGCGCTCGCCTGCGGCCGGGCGCCGAAATGCGCGCAGGACTACCAGGCGAAGATCTCCGGCCCGCTCTTCGACCGCATCGACCTCCACATCGACGTGCCGGCGGTCAGCGCCGCCGATCTGACCCTGCCGCCGCCCGCCGAAGGCAGCGCGCAGGTCGCCGCCCGCGTGGCGAAAGCCCGCGCGATCCAGCTGCAGCGCTACCAGGGCAAGGGCCTGCGCACCAACGCCGAGGCCGACGGCGAATTGCTGGAACAGGTGGCGCCGCTGGACGAGCCCAGCCGCAAGCTGCTCACGCAAGCCATCGACAAGTTCCGCCTCAGCGCGCGCGGCTTCCACCGCGTGCTCCGCGTCTCGCGCACCCTGGCCGACCTCGAAGGCGGTGGTGCTGTAAAGCAGGTGCATGTGGCGGAGGCTTTGACGTATCGACGGGTGCTGCCGGGGAGATGAACATGGCTCGGCACCTGTGGCACCAAGTCAATTCGGCTGGCCACGATCTCAAACGAACACTTAGGGGACGAGAAAGAGAAGTATGAGCTCAAAGCGATTTCTGCTGGTTTTTCCAGTTGTGCTGCTCTTCGCTGCCTGTGCGAGTCCTGATCGTGGCGAATGTCTTGCTTCGCATCAGGAGACTCGACCCGGTGCGCCCGTCATCATTGGCGGGCTTGTTGTGCCGAGCGGCAACTATGTCGCGGTGGACGTCTGCGATCAGTGGGAGTATCCCGACGGCAAGCCAAAGGCCCCGTGACCAAATGCGGAGCCGTCAGTTTCGCAGCCGCACGCCGGTCGGAGCGGCAACTCTTCGACGATCTGAACGTCGCGCCGAGCAGGAAGAACGCGGCGAAACACACAAGTTTCGATGCCAACCTGACCTTCACAGATAGCGGCGCGAACCGCGCTGAATTCGGCCGGCTTACGACCCCTTCTCCACCCGCACCTTGACCGTTGCCCCCGGATAGAGCGTGCAGGCGAAGGTGTGCTCTGCGGCGGCAGGGTCCAACTGCAGCGCGCCCAGCGCATTCTCAATTGTCCGGAAGCCCCCCAGCACCTTGCAGCGCGCGTCGTAGATGATGCGGTCCTGCGGGGCGATACGGAGGGTGATGCCCCTGGCGGCGTCGCGGCTGCCGGCCACTTCCCTGTCATCCAGCATCAGCCGCGTGTCGGCGGCGAGCGCGCCGTCGGGGCGCTGCACGAAGAGCACGTGCTGGCCGGGCGCGGCGACCGCCTTCCAGTCCAGCATCGCCAGCTGGTAGCGCTGGGCCGCGTCGTCCCAGGCGATGTCGATGAGGCCTTCGGGCGTGCGCAGGCGCAGGCCGCGCGGCGTCGCGAGCGGATCGAAGGTCTCGATTGCGTCTTCACCGCTTCCCGCCGGCCTGCGCGCGAAGCGGCCGAGCTCGACGAGTTTGCCGCCCTGCCAACCGAATACGGTGCTCCCGGGCGGATCCGCCGCGCGCAGATCGCCGATCAGCAGGCCGCCCACGGCGCGCAGCGCCGAGACCTGGGCGAAGGCGCCCGCCGCGCGGTGGGTGAAGCCGATGCCCTTCGCCACCAGGAAGCTGGGGCCGCATTCGGCCGCGGCACCGCAATCGGCATAGGCGATCACCAGATCGGTGGCGTTGCCGTCGCGGTCGAGATCCGTCGCCGTGACCGAGCTCAGGCGCACCGGATGGCCGGCCTCGGCGTCGGCCGCCGCCTGCGCCACGCGGCGCTGCAGCGGGGCGATGTCATAGGCAAGGGAGGCCGCCCATTCCGCCGGCGCACCGCCGGACTCGCCGAGCCACGCGGCCAGCGCGTTGCCCTGGAAATAGCATAGGGCGCAAAGTGCTGAGACGACCACGCCCAGACCCAACAGCCATTGCCATAGCCGCTTGACCCGCATCGCCCGCGCCTCGCTTCCGGAATGCCGCAATCATAGCCACGCCCCGCCGGCATCGGCCAATGAAAATTGCGCGGCGCGCCGCGGGGGGAAAATTGCGCGGCGCGCCGCGGGGAAAATTGCGCGCGCGGATTGCGGCGCGTCACGGCGCGACGCCAGGTCCAGAATCAGGAGCGCGCGTTGCCCACGCGCAGGCGGAAGCCGATGTGGAACAGCCACGCCGCCGGAATGGCGAGCGCGCCGCCGAGATAGGCGGCGTTGTGCATGTAGCCGGCGCAGAGATAGTTGCGCGGCTGCTCCAGCCCATCGGGGATGAACCAGCCGGCATAATCGGCGAGGTCGAATTCGCGCGTCTGCACGAAGCCGTAGGCGAGGCCGCCCAGCGCGAAGAGCAGGGTGAAGCCGACGATGACGGGAAGCGACCACAGCAGCGCACGGCGCATGGCGCGCGCGTCGCGCTGCACGAAGCCGGCGAGGCCGGCCAGCAGGCCGATGGGCACGCCCATCCACCACGAGGCGAGGAAGCCGATCTGCGCCACGCGCAGCCGTTCCGGCGTGCCGGCATATTCCAGGTCGAACTGGATGAACTTGAAGCGGGTGAAGTATTCCGGCGCGATTGTGTAGCTGATCTGGTCGTGCAGCGCGCCGAACAACCCGGCGACGATGAGCGCCAGCAGCAGATAGGCGAACAACAGCAGAAGCCGCGTCATGGCATCGCCTCGGGACTCGCAGAAACGCCGGCAGAGTGAAGCGCCGGATTCGGGCGGAATTGCGGCCGCCCGCGCGCCGGCACAGCCGCGCGTTAGCGCATCTTCGAGGCGGTCGTGATCACCGGGCCGTCCACCGCGAATTTGCCGAAGCCGCGATGGTGCAGGGTCTTCGGGTTCTTCTGCCCGGGATCGGTCCAGGCCTGCACCACTTCGAGGATGAACAGGTTGTAGCGGTTGACCAGCCGCGTGTCGGCCACCTTGCATTCCAGGTTGGCGAAGCATTCGGCGATCAGCGGCGCGCGCACCTTTTTCGCCGGCCTGGGCGTCAGGCCGAAGGCCTTGAACTTGTCGATCTCCGCGCCGGTGAAATTGCCCACCGCCACCACCTGCCTGAGCAGCTTGCGCGACGGGATCGCGATCACGCATTCCCTGGTCGCCTTCAAGGCGGCGAAGCTGTAATCGGCGCCGGAGACGACGCAGGCGATCAGCGGCGGCTCGAACTCCACCATCATGTGCCACGACATGGTCATGACGTTCATGTGCGCGCCGCGCGCGGTGGCGAGCAGCACCACCGGCCCCGGCTCGATCAGCTGGTAGACCTTGGCGAGCGGCAGAGACTTCATGGCGCGGCATCCCGGATGCGTGTGGCGGCGCGGATCATAGAACCCGCCGGCGCGGGCCGCCATCGCGCCGGACGCGATCGCGCCAGCCACTATTTCGCAGGCCACTATCTCGCCAGCCGGGCGCGCCGCATTAACCCATCCGCGCTTGCGCCCCGGCAAGGCTTGATCAATATTTGATTGCAGACCCCTGCGGCCGCTCAACCCGGCAAAACCCGCGCAGGCGCATGTTCCAGCCCCAGGCGAGAGGATCAGGCCATGGCCACCAGGACTCCGTCCGCCGCGCGCCTCATCAAGATGGTGACGACGCGGAAGAAACCCTCGAAGGCGGCGCAAAAGCGCGCCGCCGCGGAGATCGGCGCGCATTGCCGGGAGGAGCTGGCGCGTGAGCGCGCCAATGCCATCGAGCAGAGCATCGCCGCGGGACTCGACCTCGACGCGCAGGAGCTATGGCCGGAGCAGCCCCAGCGGCGGCGCGGCCCGGCCCCGCGCAACCTGTCGCCGGCGCGGATGAAGCTTCGCGCGCGGGAGGAGGACCGCCGCAACCCCGCCCTGCGCGACCTGCTGAAGGGCATGGGGCAGCGGCAGAGGCGGATCGCGGCCGATGCCCGGGCGCTGCGGCGGAACCTGCAATACGCGGTCGGCAATCCGCGGACGCTGGTCTGCCTCAACCAGGCGACGGTGGTCGACAGCCTCGTGGTCGACCGCTCCGCCAGCACGCCGGCCTCCTCGGTCTCGTTCGGCCGGCAGATCACCAGGGAGCCCCTGCGCAACCGGGTGGCGTTCCTCGCAACCGTGCTGTCGGAGCAGGTCGGCGGGGCGCGGGCGCGGCTCGCCTTCGCCACCACCCATGAATGGATCTTCTTCGTCAACGCGACGGGCAAGGCGCTGGTGGCGCCGAGCTTCTTCCTGTCGGCGATCGGGACCTATCGCCTGACCGCGCCGACCGCCTTTCCCGGGGCCTGGAATACCCCGCTGATCAGCGCCTCGCTGACCGCGACGGTGGAGGCGCGCATCCACAAGAACATGGGCGACGGCCGCATCCGCGAAATCCCGCTGCCCGGCAAGCGGACCGTCACCTTCCTGAACCAGAGCAACACCCGGCAGGCCTCGCATCGCGGGCCGAACATCCCGACGGTGCTGACCTTTCCGCTGGTCGCGGTCGGCACCCTGGGCGAGCGCTTTCCCGACGCCACCACCATCGTCGACTACCCGGCCTTCATCGCCGACCCGAGCGAGATGGTGCTGTTCCGGGTGACCTATTCGCTGGTGGCTTCCTGCCAGCAGGGCGCCTCCGCCGTGTTCAACGCCATCTCCGCCGGCGAGGCGGGACTGAACGTGCCGGCGGTCTGGCTCATGGTCGACCACTAGGGCGGCGCGACGAAATCGTCCGAGCCGGGCGCCGCGCGCGGCCCTGCCGCCGCTCGATTGCGCCGGCGTCACGCCTCGGCCAGAATGACGCGCCTCGCCAGCGGAGTCGCGCCATGCCCAATCTCATCGACCTCTCCATCCCGATCCGGCATGGCGACGGGCGGCTGGGCCTCGAGGTGCAGTTCTCCACCCCCTACAGCTACGAGACCTGCAACTGGCAGGGCTCGAGCTTTTCCATGTTCTGCCACTACGCCACCCATGTCGACGCGCCCAACCATTTCATCCAGGGCGCCAAGGGCATCGACCAGGCACCGCTGACCAAGCTGATGGGTGCGGCGTCGCTGGTGAAGCTGGAGGATCACGGCCAAGGCTCGAACGGGGGAATGGGCATCACCGCCGACACGCTGCGCGCCCGCGGCGGCCATGTGCGCCGGGGCGACATCGTCATCCTGCGCACCCTGTGGAGCGACAAGCACTGGGGCAGCGCGGAATTCTGGCGCGACGGCCCCTATCTCAGCGCCGACGCCGCCGACTGGCTGGTCGAGCGCGGCGCCAAGGCGGTGGTCTACGATTTCTCCGAGGAATACGTGGTGCGCCAGCCCGGCTTCCGCGGCGAGGATTGCGTGGTGCATCACCGCATCCTGGGCGCGGAGATCTACAACATCGAATACGTCCACCGGCTGGGTCGCATCACCGCCGAGCGCCTGGCCATCCTGGCCTTGCCGCTGAAGCTCGACGGCCTCGACGGCGCCCCGGCCCGCGTCGTCGCCATCGAGGGCGCCGAGCTGCCGGCGGAGTTTACCGTGCTGTGACGCGATCCGGCGCATCGCTTGCGGCGCTGCTGCCGCTGCTGTGGATTTCCGCGACCCTGCCCGCCCAGGCGCAGGGCCGCATCTCGCCGGTCGCCATCGCCGCCGATGCGATCGACAGCGACCCCGACATTGGTCGATCCTGTGGCCGCGCGACGGCGCCGGGCGCATGCTGCATCTGGGCTTCATCGAGGGGCTGAAGCTGCCCTATCGCGACTATCCGCAGGAGATGCTGGCCTTCGCCCATGACGCGCGCTCCGACGAGCCGGCGGAGCAGAGCCTGGATATTCCCGGGCGTGCCGAGCAGGTCTGGGGCCGCGACGTGTTCTGGCTGGTGACGAGCGAGCGCGCGGTGCTGGAGCCCGACCGCAAGAAGCCGGAGACCACCACGGGCAACAAGCTGCATCGCGGCGACGCGCGGCGCCATTGCGTCGTCTTCACCACCGACCCGGTGCCGCGCGACGGCTCGCTGGTCGGCGCCTATTGCCGCGAGCTGGCGCCCGGCACGATCCTGGACCGCGCCGCCGCGCGGCAATGGCTCGACGACCTCGACCTCGTCATCACCCGCCAGAACGGCGGCCTGATCCAGGACCCGTGATACGGCGCGCCGGCGCGGGGCTGGCGACCGCTTTCATTTCTGCAACACGGATTTAAGCAGCTCGCCGATTCCGCCGCTGAACAACGAGGGCAGCAGAATCAGGACGACACGCAACACAATATCCGGCAGCCGGCTCAGCGGCAGGTCGGCTTGCTCACCGCGCGCGGCGGCCGGCCCGGCCGACAACTCCTGGAATCGCCGCTGCTGCAGATACAGGACCAAGGCCACCGGCACGTAGACCGCGGCGAGCGACAAGGAAAGGATAGCGCCCCAATAAATCTCCAATCCGCCGCGTAGCGCGCCAAAGGCCTTCGCCAATTTCTCGTTGCCATCGAGATCGAGGAACGACTGGTACAAATCGAGCCGCGCCTTGCTCACCAGCAGGAACGCCAGCAGGGTGAGCGACGCCGCGTAGAAGACCCGGTGATGGCGCGCCATCTGCAAGCTCAGATACCGGCGCGCCAGATTACCATCGGTAATCTGATGCACGATGGGCGGACTCGCGCAGGCGGCCGAGGCTGCGGCCGCACAGGTGAAGGCCGCGATCACGACGGCGATGGCCTTGCGGAATATCCAATGCGCCTCCGTGAAGGTGTCGAGTACAGGCTGAGCAACGGCTGGCGTCTTCTGGGCCGCCAGGGTCAGGGCACGCTCGAACGCATCGCTGAACATGAAGTCGGGCGAGCGGAAGTTCGTCCAGGACCACGGCTCGACAAGGGCCAGGATCGCCAGTCCCACGGCAAAGAACAGTCCCATGCCAAGTCCGACATAGCGGCGGGCGGTCGGTGGTGTCGCGGTCAACTGCGTCCCGAGGCAGAAGACAATTGCGGCGGCGGCGATCGTGAAGAACCCGGCGTAGGCGATGCCATATACATAGAGTGCGCCGACCGCTTCGCCGGTGAGGTCC
>JBGAGP010000057.1:0-27924 GCA_044226685.1 Dongiaceae bacterium | reverse complement strand
GCCTCCCGAACCGATTGGTCGAGTTTGGAGACGATCTCTTCCAGTTCCTGCTCCGTCGCGTTGTAGGGCGGGGCGAGAATCACGGTGTCGCCTTTGACGCCGTCCACGTTGCCGCCCATCGGATAGCAGATGAGGCCGTTCTCGAACGAGCGGGCGCGGATGCGGAGGTGCAGGCTGCGTTCGGGCGGAAAAGGCTCTTTCGTCTTGCGGTCGGCGACGAATTCCAGTCCGATGAAAAAGCCGCGGCCGCGGATATCGCCGAGGGACGGCAGGTCACCCATCCGGTCGGCCAGCATCCTCTTCAGCCGCTCGCCGTCGCGTGCCACGCGCTCGACCAGGCCGTCGCGCGCGACGATGCGCTGGACGGCGACGCCGGCGGCGCAGGCAAGGGTGTGACCGGTAAACGTGTGGCCCGTCATCGGACCGCCGGCCTTGCGCTGCAGCAACTCGGCAACCCTGTCGCTGTAGATCGTGGCGCCGAGCGGCACGTAGCCCGCGGCGAGCCCCTTCGCCACCGCCATGATATCAGGCGCCACGCCGTCATGCTGCAGGGCCCGCCAGGTGCCGCAGCGTCCGGCACCACACATCACCTCGTCGGCGATCATCAGGACGCCATGGCGATCGCAGATCTCCCGCACCAAGCGGGCATATCCCTCCGGCGCCGGCACCACGCCGCCCGCCGCCCCAACCACAGGCTCGAAAATGAACCCCGCCACCTTGCGTGCCCCGAGCCGCACGATCTCCTGCTCCAGCTCATCGGCGCAGAATTGCGCGACCTGATCCGGCGCCACACCCGCCGGCGGACGGTATGCGTTCACCGGCGACAGATGCGAGGCCGGTATAAGCGCTCCTTCAAAGGGCTCCCGCCGTTCCTTGAACTCCGAGACCGACAGGGCGCCGAGCGTATTCCCGTGCCACGACCGTTTCCGGGCGATGAAATGGCGCCGCGATTTGTCGCCATTCGCGCTGTGGAAATGCAACGCGACCTTCAGCGCGGATTCGACGGATTCGGATCCGCCCGTGGTGAAGATCATGTTGCCGAAGCCGGTACCGCATCGGGCGGCGATGATCTCCGTCAGCTCCTCCAGCGGGTCGCTGGTGAAATTGTAGCGATAGCCGTGGGCGACCCGGTCGAGCTGCTGCTTGATCGCCTCGTTCACCTCCGGATGGGCATGGCCAAGGCAGAAGACGGCGGGTCCGCCGGAACCGTCGATGTAGTCCTTACCGGTCGCGTCGAAGAGCCGGCTGCCCCGTCCGTAGACGATCTTCGGCAAAGCCGCACCCGGGACCTCGCCATGACTCTGGACCGGGCCGAGGGAGACAGGGGCGAGGATTGGCGCGGCGGGGGCATTGTGGTTCGGGACCATAGGCGTGGCGTCTCCCCCTGGGCAAAATCCGGCCCGGCCATGTCCGGTTGGGCAAGATCCGGTCCGCATTGCTAATGGAGATCGGCAACGGTCGTCAAAGGGGTTCGCAAGACGTTGATTTTCTGTTGAAACCCGGAGGGTTTTGATTCATGGATGGCGCGCGCCACCGCGTCCGCCGTCGCGACGCGCATGGCGCCGGGAAGGTGTGCTCCCATGCGAATTCTGGTGCTGCAGCATTGCCCCGTGACGCCCGCCGGGCTGGTCGGCGAGGTGGCGCGAGCGCAGGGTGCGGAGCTCGATACGCGCTTTCCCCATGACGGCGATCCGTTGCCGGGTTCGGCATCGGCGACCGACGGGCTCATTGTTCTCGGCGGTCCGATGCATGCGGCGGATGACGCGGGCTACCCGGCCTTCGCCGGAATTCTCTCGTTGATCCGCGATTGCCACGCCCGCGGTGTTCCGATCCTGGGCCTCTGCCTTGGCGCGCAGCTCATTGCCCGGGCTTTCGGCAAACGGGTCTATCGGTTCGGCGGCCTGGAAGTCGGGTACCCATCTGTCCATCTCACCGATGCCGCAGCGGGCGATGCGTTGCTCCGGGGCATGTCACGCGACCTGCGGATCATGCAGATGCACGAGGATTCCTTCGATCTGCCGGACTCGGCGGTCCTGCTGATGCAGAATCAGACCTGCCGCAACCAGGCGTTCCGGCTGGGGCAGACAACCTACGGCATCCAGGCGCATCCGGAAGTGACGCTGGCGGATGCGCGCAATTTTCCGCGTGATTGCTGGGCGGCGATGACGCGCCACTACGGCGCCGAGGCTGAAGCGGTCGAGCGCCGGGTGCTCGGCGAGATCGATGCCCATTTCGAAGCCGGGGCCGCGTTCTGTCGTCTGTTCACCGAGCGCTGGCTGGGCCTGGTGGCGGGGCGAAGGGGCCTGGAAGCAGCGAACAACGCTGTTCTGTCCGCCGCCCGCGGCTGACCGGTTAAGTCCTGTATACTGCCAGGAAATGTCCGGAGTGTCGTATCACAGTCACGGCGCTGACCTTGATGCGGGAAGGGATCGGCCTATCTCTTTGCGTCATACCTCGGCTCACCCCTCAGGCCTGTTCGACCGGATATTCCTTGGGGTCTTGTCATAAACGGTATGAATGTGGGGTCTGCAGCGGCGGAATAGCTCGGGCGCCGGGCCATGTCACGGGCCGGGTCGACACGGGATTGTCGAGCCATTACGATCTTCGACCTCCGATGGTCAGGGATCGGTGCAGTAATTGGAACGTGGGGTAGATCTATGACCATGCCGGAATCCTCCAGGTCCCCGAACTCGGGCGGCGGTCGCCGACGGGTGCTGTGGACAGCCATGCTGATTCTGGCCGCCGCGGCGGCCTTTGGCGTCTGGTGGCATGAGCGAGGCGCCGTCTCCGGCGGCGGGGCAGAGCAGGCCGCCGCGAGCGCCGGCGCGCCGCCTCCGCCGCCCGTCACCGTGTCGAAGCCGCTGGTCAAGGATATCATCGAGTGGGATGAGTATCCCGGCCAGTTCAAGGCGGTGGACGCGATCGACGTGCGCGCCCGTGTGAGCGGCTATCTGGAGCAGATCCATTTCACCGACGGCCAGATGGTGAATCAGGGCGACCTGCTGTTCTCGATCGAGAAGCGGCCGTTCGAGATCGCCCGCGATTCGGCCGAGGCGCAGCTGGCGGAAGCCAACGCGCAGCTCAGCCTCGCCAACCGGAACCTGAAGCGCTACGAGAAGATGCGCGAAGGGAACATCGTCGGCGAGGCCGACTACGACGATCGCGTCGAGGCGGTGAGCGCGGCGAAGGCGGCCGTCGCGGTGGCCCAGGCGCAGGTGCGGGATGCCGAGCTCGACCTGGGCTATACTGAGATCAGGGCGCCTGTGACGGGGCGGATCAGCCGGCATGAAGTCAGCGTCGGCAATCTCATCACCGGCGGCTATTCGGGCGACGTCACGCTGCTGACCACGATCGTGTCGGTCGACCCCATCTATTTCGACTTCGACATGAGCGAGGCGAACTATCTCGCCTATCAGCGCGCGTCCGAGCGTGGCGCGATGCCGTCGATGCGCGACAGCAAGATCCAGGTCTTCGCCAAACTGCCGGACGAGGATGGCTGGAAGCACGAGGGCTCGCTCGAATTCCTCGACAACCAGGTGAACGAGACCTCCGGCACCATCCGCGCCAGGGCGACATTCGCCAATCCAGATCGCAGCTTCACCCCCGGCCAGTTCGCGCATCTGCGCGTGCCCGGATCGGAGCTCTATACCGCGATCCTTTTGCCGGAAAGCGCCATCGTCACCGACCAGTCGCAGAAGATCGCGCTTGTCGTCGACAAGGACGGCACGGTCGGCGTGAAGATCCTGCGCGTCGGCCCCTCCTATGACGGAATGCGAATCATCCGCGAGGGGCTTTCTCCCGACGACACCGTGATCATCGACGGATTGATGCGGGCGCGGCCGGGCTCGAAGGTGACTCCGGAAGAGGGCAAGATCGATCCGGGACCGCAGGCGGCGTTGGCAGAGTAACCGATCATGAAATTCGCCAGGTTCTTCGTAGATCGCCCGATTTTCGCGGGCGTGGTGTCGATCTTCATCACGCTGATCGGCGGCATCGCCTATTTCGCCCTGCCGGTCTCGCAATATCCCGAGATCGCGCCGCCGACGGTCGTGGTGAACGCGCAATATCCCGGCGCCTCGGCCGAGGTGGTGAGCAACACCGTCTCGACGCCGCTGGAGCAGGAGATCAACGGCGTCGACAACATGCTCTACATGCTGTCGCAGGCGACCAGCGACGGCAAGCTGACGATCACCGTCACCTTCGCGCTGGGCACCGACCCGGACGAGGCGCAGGTCCTGGTGCAGAATCGGGTGGCCGCGGCGGAGCCGCGCCTGCCGGAAGAGGTGCGCCGGCTTGGCGTGACAACCCGCAAGAACTCGCCGGACTTCCTGATGGTCGTGCACCTGGTATCGCCGGACAAGACCCGCGACCAGCTCTACATCTCGAATTACGCGACCCTGCAGCTGGTCGATGTACTGAAGCGCATCGATGGCGTGGGCGACGTGCAGGTGTTCGGCGCGCGCGACTATGCCATGCGCATCTGGCTCGACCCGGACAAGATCGCGGCCCGCGGCATGACGGGGTCCGAAGTGGTCGAAGCGGTGCGCTCGCAGAACCTGCAGGTGGCGTCAGGCGTCGTGAACCAGCCGCCGACGCCGGACCCCGGCGCGTTCCAGATGAACCTGGAGACGCTCGGCCGCCTGGTCGAGCCGCGCCAGTTCTCCAATATCGTGGTCAAGACCGGCCAGGACGGCGAGGTCACGCGCCTGCGGGATGTCGGCGAGGTCGAGCTTGGCGCCCAGGATTACGGCCTCAACGCCTATCTCGGCGAAAAGGAGGCGGTGGCGATCGGCATCTTCCAGCGCCCGGGCTCGAACGCGCTCGAGACCGCCGACGCGATCCTCAGCACCCTGAAGTCGATGGAGGGCCAGTTCCCGCCGGGCATCGCCTATGACGTGGTGTACAACCCGACCGACTTCATCGCCAAGTCGATCGACGAGGTGATCCGGACGATCTTCGAGGCCGTCGCGCTCGTGGTTCTGGTCGTCGTGCTGTTCCTGCAAACCTGGCGTGCGTCGATCATTCCGATCGTCGCAATTCCGGTCTCCCTCATCGGCAGCTTCATCGTGATGGCCGCGCTCGGCTACTCGATCAACACGCTGACGCTGTTCGGCCTGGTCCTGGCCATCGG
Source organism: Dongiaceae bacterium (assembly GCA_044226685.1). Taxonomy (GTDB): domain Bacteria; phylum Pseudomonadota; class Alphaproteobacteria; order Dongiales; family Dongiaceae; genus Dongia_A. Next base: position 22,793 of record JBGAGP010000057.1, on the reverse strand, counting down.
CATCGTGGTGGACGATGCCATCGTCGTCGTCGAGAACGTCGAGCGGAATCTCAGGCTCGGCCTGTCGCCGAAGGAAGCGGCGCGGCGCACGGTCGATGAGGTCGGTGGCGCGCTGGTGGCCATCGCCCTGGTGCTGACGGCGGTGTTCATCCCGGCGGCCTTCATCAGCGGCATTTCGGGGCAGTTCTTCCGCCAGTTCGCGATCACCATCGCCACGTCCACGGTGATCTCGCTGATCGTGTCGCTGACATTGAGCCCGGCCTTGAGCGGCATCCTGTTCAAGCCGCATCGCCAGCACGAGCCGGAGCATCATTCCCGTTTCAACCCGATCGCCGGATTCTTCCGGTGGTTCAATCGAGGTTTCGAAGCTCTGGCGCACGGCTATTCGCGGCTGGCGCAACGACTGATCAGCTTCAGCGCGGTGATGCTGCTGATCTATGCGGGGTTGATCGGCGTCACAACGTGGCAGTTCAACCGGGCGCCGACCGGGTTCATCCCGGCGCAGGACGAAGGATATCTTATCACCATCATCCAGCTGCCGCCCGGATCGTCGCTGGCGCGCACCAATGACGTGGTCATGCAGGCGACCAAGCTGATGCTGGAAACGCCGGGCGTGATCAACACCGCGGCGTTCGCCGGGCTGGACGGAGCGACCTTCACCAACGCCTCGAACGCGGCGGCGATCTTCTCGGTCCTGGCGCCCTATGACGAGCGTGTCCCGCAGGGCCTCACGGCGAACCGCATTCTCGGCGAGATGTCGCAGCGCCTTGGCGCGGTCCGCGGCGCCTTCGTCATTACCGTTCCGCCGCCGCCGGTGCGCGGCATCGGCAATGCGGGCGGTTTCAAGATGATGATCCAGGACCGCGGTGGCCAGGGATTGAAGGCGCTCGAGGGCGTCGCCACGCAGATGATGATCGCCGGCAATCAGACCGCCGGGCTGGCGGGCGTCTTCACGCTGTTCAACACGCGGACACCAAAGCTGTTTGCCGAGATCGACCGCGTGCGGGCGCAGATGTTCCATGTGCCGGCGGAGCGGGTGTTCCAGACCTTGGAGGTCTATCTCGGCTCGACCTTCGTCAACGACTTCAACTTCCTGAACCGGACATTCCGGGTGACCGCCCAGGCGCTCGGAAAATTCCGCGAGGACGCCGCCAGCATCACCAATTTCAAGACGCGCAACGAGCTGGGGGAGATGGTGCCCATCGGCGCGGTTGCCCAGATCAAGGATATCTCCGGCCCCTATCGCGTCGCGCGGTACAATCTCTTCCCCGCCGCCGAGATCCAGGGCAACGTGGCGCCGGGCACTTCCAGCGGCACCGCCCTTGCGGCGATGGAAGGTGTCGCCAAGCAGCTGCTGACGGCGGGTTTCGGTTATGAATGGACGGAGCTCGCCTATCAGCAGAAGCTCGCCGGCGATACCGGCCTGCTGGTGTTCGGTGCGGCCGTGTTGTTCGTGTTCCTGGTGCTGGCGGCGCAGTACGAAAGCTGGGCCTTGCCGCTGTCGGTCATCCTCATCGTGCCGATGTGCCTTCTCGCGGCCGTGACGGGCCTGCTGCTGCGCGGTCTGGACGTCAATGTGCTGTCTCAGGTCGGCTTCGTCGTGCTGGTCGGCCTGGCGGCGAAGAACGCAATCCTGATCGTCGAATTCGCCAAGCAGGCGGAGGAAGAGGGCAAGGATCCGGTCGAGGCTGCGGTGAAGGCAGCCGGAACGCGCCTGCGACCGATCCTGATGACGTCATTCGCCTTCATTCTCGGCGTGGTGCCGCTGGTCATCGCGAGCGGCGCCGGTGCCGAGATGCGGATCGCCATGGGCACGGCGGTCTTTTCCGGCATGATCGGCGTGACCTTCTTCGGATTGCTGTTCACGCCCGTGTTCTACGTCGTGGTGCGGCGTATCGCGATCTGGCTCGGCGGCCGGCACGGCCACACGGGCACGGCGGCGCCCCGAGGCGCGGAGTAGCCCGCGCCTGGAGCACTATCGCCAGGCCCATTCTCGAATGGACCAGCGCGCGCACCGATAGGTCATGTTCGGATGGCGTCGCGCGGCGGCGTGGCTGGATCGAAGGCGGCGGCGATATTCTCCGCCACGAGGCGCTGAAGCTTCCACAGATAAGGATCGTGGATGCCGCGCTCTTCCAGATGGGCGACGGTGTGCATGAGGTATTCCGCGCCCGTTCCCCAGTGCCCACATGCCCGTGCCAGAATTGCGGCAGTTTCCTGCAGCGAGTGCCGGCAATAGTTGGGTCCCCGTCGATTGATGGTGAAAGCCAGGGCACGGCGTTTTCCATCGGCGCCTTCCACAGTCATCCAGCGCGGAAGGTTGCTCACCGGCTTCACGCTGGTCTCCCGGCGCAGAACCTGCTCGAGCCGCTCAACGGCGAAGCGCTCGGGAATTCGTTGCAGAACACCCTTGCACGATCCTCCGGTGTCGAGTGCCATCATCAGTCCCGGCTCCTCGACCGTGCCGCGGAACCGCTGCAGGCGAAGGCAGAACTTGCGATGCCAGCCGCGCAGATAGGCGTAACCGTGATCCTCGACCTCGCAAGCAGGCTTCCAGATGAGCGAGCCGTAGGCAAAAATCCACAAGTCGCCCGTCGGCCGTGTTGCCAGCAATTCATCGCGCTTGTCGGCATAGTCCTGGTCGGTCATTGGAATAAATCCGGCGGCAGGGCCGGTATCGACGATATTCCGATGGATCCGAGCGATGAGCTCGGGTGTCAGCTGCAATTGCCGGTGATGTGACATTGGGGCTTCGCATGGACGGCCTCTGGGTGCAACTATGTAGCACGATCCCGGTGCTTCCCAGCAAGCACGCGGAATCACGGATAGACGACACGGCAAAGCTCGCTGCCGGGTCTGGAGCGGGGAGCATCAGTGTCGGGGTTTCTGGACCGCTTTCGCAGGCGAATGCGATTCTTCGCGACCGCCGATCGGTCTCGCCGGATTGCCATTCCCTGCCGCACCGAGACCTTCGTGACCTTGCAACGCGCCGCGGCCAGTCGCGAGGCGTTGCTCGCCCGGGAGTGCGTGGACGGCGCGCTTCATGAGGCCTATCCGGCGAAGATCATCCAGGCGGCTCCGGGATGGCGTGCTGAGCTCAGTCATGAAACGCCGCGGGCACCCTTGCCGCCCGACCTGAGGCGCGCCGATGCCTATGTCGCCGATCCAATGCGCTTCCTTCGGGTGGACGATCTCGACGTGAACTGCCGATGGGGCGTGTCGGTGACGCGCTCCGGTGGCATTGTCGCGGAAAGCTGCCGGGCCGCCGAATACCGTCTGGGTGGCGTCGAGACGCTGCCGGGATTCGCGAAGCAGGGCGACAGCCTGACCTATCGGCCGGCGCGGCGGAGATACGCGCCGGAGATCGATGCGCCCTGTCTGCATTCCGGTCACCGATATTGCGATGTCTATGGTCACTGGTTCTCGGACCTGATGTCCGCAGTGTGGATCTGGCGCGAAGAGATTGTTGCCGGGCGTCTGCTGCTGCTGTTGCCGTCGCATACGCCGACCTGGGGACTGAACATTTTGCGGTGGCTGGGAATCACGCCGGCACACTGCGTGATGCCCCGGAAGCGGCGCATCCGCCTCAAGCGCGCAATCCTAAGTTCCTCCATGAGCATGGGATGTGTCGTCCGGCCACCGGCACTCCTTGGTGATCTGGGCCGCGACCTGGCCCGGCGGATCGCGCCGCCAGGTGGTACGTCAAGACAGCACCTGCTTTACGTCACGCGCGACGGTGACGTGAATCACTCTGTCCGACAACTCGTCAACGAAAATGAGTTGCTGGCGCGTCTCCTCCCGCTTGGATTTGAAGTCATTCGTCCCGGCAGGCTGCCCTTCGACGACCAGGTCCGCCTTTTCGCCAACGCCCGGGTGATCGTATCGCCGCATGGCTCAGCGCTGATGAACCTGATCTTCGCGCCGGCCGGTTGCGGAGTGGTCGATCTGCTGCCATGGACCTGGGCCGAGAAAGCGACGGCGCCTTGGGCCCTGCGCTTGGCCAATATCATGGGGCAGCGCTACGCAGTCGCGATGGGCGAGGAATGCGGCGCATCAGAAACGGACGATGTGTCCCTTCGGATCGAGCGCTGCTTGGTAGATGTTGACGCTGTACTCCGGGCGGTGCAAGCATTCCTTGCTTGAGAGTGCCGCAATTCGCGAGCAGCAGGTCGACGCGCAGATGACAATCGCGACCGTCATAACCGCAAAGGCAAAAGACATCGGCGGATTCCAGGTTCGCCGGGCCTTGCCCGTCGCGCAGCTGCGCGCGGTGGGCCCCTTTGTCTTCCTGGATCAGATGGGGCCGGTCAGCGTACCCGCCGGGCAGGGGCTGGATGTGCGGCCGCATCCGCATATCGGTCTCAGCACGATGACCTATCTGTACGAAGGCGAGATCCTGCACCGCGATTCGCTCGGCACCGTTCAATCGATTTCGCCGGGCGCAATCAACTGGATGCTCGCCGGTCGCGGCATCGCCCATTCGGAGCGGTCTCCCGATGACCTGCGGGCGAAGGGACACAGGCTGTTCGGACTGCAGTTCTGGGTGGCGCTGCCGCAGGCGCAGGAAGAGGCCGCGCCGGCCTTCCGCCATATCGATCGCGATTCCGTTCCGGCATGGCAGGAGGCGGGAATCGGCGCGCGATTGCTGGCTGGCAGCATGAACGGCGCGGTGGCTCCCTTTCGTGCGCCGCATCCGATGATCTGCGTCGATTTCAACATGACCATCGGCGCGACCACAATTGTGCCGCCGGACTGGCCTGAGCGCGCCCTTTATGTGTCGGCTGGTGATGTCGTGATCGCCGGCGCGCATTTCTCCGAAGGCCAGCTGATCCTGCTTTCATCGGGAGCGGAGGCGAGCTTGCATGCCGCGTCCGATGCGCGCGTGATGCTGATCGGCGGTGAGTCGCTCGATGGTCCGCGGCACATCTGGTGGAATTTCGTCTCCAGCTCGCAGGACCGCATCGAGCAGGCCAAGGCGGATTGGAAAGCCGGCCGCTTCGCGTCGGTCCCGGGCGAGACAGAGTTCATTCCGCTGCCGGACTAGCCGGCATCAAGCGCCGCAAGCCGGAGCATCCCGATCGCCAGTTCGTGTTCACCGATGACGACCTCGGTGGCGCCAAGCTTTTTCAGATGCGCCAACTCGGCTTCCGAATGGGCGCGGGCGACGATCCTCAGATCGGGGTTCAGGCGCCGTGCCTGCTCGACGATCTGGCCGCTCTCAAAGCCGTCGGGAATGGCGACGAAAAGGCAGGCAGCCTGTTCGAGATTGGCTCCCGCCAGGACCTCCGGGTCTGCCGCGTTGCCGTCGATGACCTGGCTCCCAGGATCGGTCAATCCCGCGCCGGGGCCGGCGTTGAGCTCGATCACATAGGTGGCCCGCCCGGACTCGCGCAGCTTCTCACCAATCAGCCGGCCGACGCGGCCGAAGCCGACCAACACGCAGTGCCCGGTCAGCGTTGTCCTGGCAGGCCGGCCGGTCAGCGGACTTGCCGAGGGTTGGGGCCCGGCGTCAGGCACCAGGTCGGGGTCGGCGCGCTGCAGCCGGTCGATGGCGTAGAAGAACGCCGGGTTGAGCAGGATCGATATGATGGCACCGGCGAGGATCAGATCCTGGCCTTGCTCCGGCAAGAGCCCGAGCGAGAGGCCGAGGCCGGCCAGGATGAAGGAAAACTCGCCGATCTGCGCCAGGCTGGCGGAAATGATGAGGGCGGTCCTGCGGGCGTGGCCGAATGCCCGGACGATCAGAAAGGCCGCGGCGGACTTGCCCAGGGTGACGATGAGCAGGGTAGCCAGGAGCAGCCAGAACTGATCCAGCAACGTCGCGGGGTCGAGCAGCATGCCAACCGAGACGAAAAACAGAACCGCGAAAGCGTCCCGCAAGGGCAGCGATTCCTGCGCCGCCTGGTGACTGAGCTCGGATTCGCTGAGGATCATTCCGGCAAAGAACGCGCCGAGGGCGAAGGAGACGCCGAACAGCAGCGCGGCGCCGAAGGCGATGCCAAGAGCGATCGACAGCACCGCCAGCCTGAACAATTCCCGTGAACCGGTATGAGCGACCTGGTGCAGCAGCCAAGGCACCAGCCGCCGGCCGGCGACCAGCATGATCGCCACGAAAACCGCAACCTTGCCGAGGGTGAAGGCGAGGGTAAGGGCGATTTCCCGAAATCCCGGAGAGGCGCCCGCGGCACCGTCGACGGCGCCAAGCAGGTCGGCCAAGGGTGGCAGCAGCACAAGCGTGGCCACCATGAACAGGTCCTCGATGATCAGCCAGCCGATCGCGATGCGTCCTTCGTTGGTGGCGAGCAGCCGGCGCTCCTGCATCGCGCGCAGCAGTACCACCGTGCTGGCGACCGATAGGGCCAGGCCGAAGACAATGCCGGCGCCGATCGGCCATCCGATCAGGGTGGCCAGCCCCCAGCCAAGGCAGGTCGCCACGACGATCTGCGCGATCGCGCCGGGCACAGCGATCGCCCGAACAGACAGCAAGTCCTTCAAGGAGAAGTGCAAGCCGACGCCGAACATCAGCAGGATGACGCCAATTTCCGCGAGCTGGTTCACCAGGAGCTGGTCGGCTACGAAGCCCGGCGTGAACGGCCCTACGACCACCCCGGCGAGCAGATAGCCGACCAACGGCGAGATCCGCAGGCGATGGGCCAGGGCGCCAAGCAGGAATGCGAGCACGATCCCGGCGACAATTGCGGCGATGAGCGGGGTCTCGTGCGTCATTGCGGCGACGGGCTCCTGTTCAGACCGGTGACTGCATCCTATCTGTCAGAATAAAGCGGTCTGTCCAAGCAACTTCGACAGAGCGGGTCGCTGCCGCGCTACGCGATGCTGCTGAAGATCTGCATCAACAGCTGTCCGGCAACGAAACCGGCCAGATTCGCGAGGGCCGAGAGCCCCACGGAATGACGCCAATGGCCGCGCAAGGCGGCCGCGTAAACAGGTGTCTCGACCAGGATCATGAGGCTCAGCGCCACTGCGGAGCCTCCCCACCCGGATCCGGTCAATTCAATCAGCCGAGCCTTCCAAAGCCAGAAAGCGGGCAGGGTTATGCCCGTTCCGATCAAGGCAGCGGCGCCACAGCGCAGCATGGAATCCGCGCGCGAGCGGGCAATGCGTGGCGCCAGCGGCCAGGCGAGCGACGTGGCCGCGGCGATCTCCACAAGCGTGGCGAGGAGAAAGACAAGGCCCTGTTTCACCGGCGTCCTCGATTCAACGTTCCGGAAATGCCGGCCGATGGTCGTCCGCTACCAGGCTGTATGGCCGCCGTCGACCGGCAACATCACGCCGGTGACGAAGCCGGCGGCATCGGAGGCGAGGAAAGCCACTGCCGCCGCGATCTCTTCCGGCCTGCCGACCCGGCCCAAGGGAATGGATTTCCCGAACTCGGCCAGCAGCGCCGCACGCGGCGCGTCGCCTCGGTCGGACAGCAGCATGTCGGTCTCCGTGTCACCTGGGCAGATCGCGTTCACGCGGATGCCGTCCTTGGCGTGGTCGGCGGCCATCGACCGCGTCAGCTGGACGATGGCGCCCTTGCTGGCGCCATAGGCGGCCGCGTTCACCGCCGCGACCAGTCCCCAGTCCGAAGCAATGTTCACGATCGACCCGGCGCGACCGGACTCACGGAACTGCCGTCGCATGACCGGCACAATCGCCCGGCACAGCCGGAAGACGGCCGTCACGTTCGTCTCGATCATCGCGTCCCATTCCGCATCGGTGCAGCTCTCGACGTCGCCGCGCGAGAGGATGCCGGCATTGTTGACCAGGATGTCGATATGTCCCTCGCGGCCCAGAACATCATCCTGCAGCCGGTCGGGAAACCCGGGTGCGGTCACGTCGCCCTGCAGGAAGCGAACCTCGCCCAGGTTCGCGACTTGGTCCTGCAAGGCCGCACCTGCCGCGTCGTCGCGGCCGGTGAAGACGACCCGCGCCCCCAGGCCGGCGCACATTTCCACGATAGCGGCGCCGATGCCGCGCGTCCCGCCGGTGACGATGGCAACTTTTCCGGTCAGATCGATCACGTTTCCGCTCCTGAATTCGCGCCATGTTGCCCGTTCGGCGGTCTCATTGGCAATGCCGGCAAGCGGGTTGGCGCCACGAATCGCTGGCATGTTGGCAAGCGGCCGGCTTCGCGGCAGACTGGCATCGCATCGCAGGCGAGGGGCCATGCCGGAAGATAGACAAGGCGGTTACGTCGTCCAGGAGAGCGACTGCCCGTGGCAGGAACTCGCCGATCCGGCGCTGCGGGCAAAATCCTCGATCCGCTGGAAGACCCTGCTCGGCGAAGGCGGCACGCCGACCTCGCGGCTGACCTTCGGCCTGGCCGAGATCCCGGTCGGCGGCACCTGGGTGCTGCACCGCCATGCGCCGCCGGAAGTCTATTTCATCCTGGCGGGCGAGGGACGGACGGAGATCGACGGTGTCGTGCACCAGGTGCGCAGCGGCAATGTCATCTACATCCCCGGCAACGCCCAGCACTTGACCGTCAATACGGGCCCGGAGCCGCTGCGCTTCGTCTACGCCTTCCCGACCGACACGATCGAGGAGATCGAATACCACTTCGCCGAGGGTGTCGCGATCCTGGCCGGCGGCTAGGCCTTGCGGCCGTCCTTCTTCGGCTCCGGCAGCCTGGGGATGCGCGCCCGCCGGTCGGTGTCGTAGAGTTCGGCGCCGTAGTTGCGGTTGTATTGCTTCGACGCGTCCTGGAAGGGCTGGAAGTCCCAGGGCGTGATCCTGCCCTTGAGCAGCGCGTCCTGCACCAGAATCCGCTGGTGCTGGCTTTCGATGATCCGTTCCCGGATGGCGGCGCTGTTCCACTTCGCGGCGACTTCGCCGGCGAAGGTGGCCGCCAGCTTGGCATGTTTGGGATCGCCGGCCAGGTTGACGAGTTCTTTGGGGTCGGTCTTCAGGTTGAAGAGCTGCGGCGGGTCGCCCGCGCAGGCGACATATTTCCATTGATCGCGGCGGATCATGAAGGCGGGCTGGAAGGTCCCCTCCGCCATGTATTCGCCATGGACGGTGTTGGACCAGCTCTTGTCGGCACCTCCCGCGAGGCCCAGGAGGCTCTTGCCGTCGATCGGCGCCGCAAAATCCGTGCCCTTGCCGCCGGTGGCGATGTCGCAAAACGTTGGCAGGAGGTCCATGAGCGAGACGTGCTCGGCGACCCGGCGTGGCTTCCAGTGCCCGGGTGCATGCAGGATCATCGGCACGCGCGTCGAGTGCTCATAGAAGTTCATCTTGTACCACAGGCCGCGCTCGCCCATCATGTCGCCGTGATCGGCGGAGACGACGATGATGGTGTTGTCCGCCTGGCCGGTCTGGCGCAGCGTCTCCAGGACCTGGCCCATCAGCCGGTCGCTGTAGGTGATCATCGCATAGTAGCCACGCCGCGCCGCGCGGACGTGCCTGTCCGTCACCCGGTATTCGTCGCGGTCGTAGAGATCGTACAGGCGCTTGTCGACCGCGTCGCGCTTCGCCGGCGCGATATAGGGCACCACAGGCATGTCGATGTCGTCGTCGCGGTAGCTTTCCCAGTCCCGGCGCGGCCCGAGATAGGGGTCATGCGGCTGCATGAAAGAGACGCACATCATGAAGGGGCGGTCGTCGTTGCCGCGGGCATGCTCGTGCAGCCAGCGCATCGAGGTATAGGCGACCTCGTCGTCGTGCTCCATTTCCAGCGAGCGGTCGTAGGGACCGGCTTCGGTCACGCTCAGCATGTTGTGGAACCACCAATGGATCTTCTTCGGCTCGTCCCAGGTCGGGGTCCAGCCGAAATCGCCCGGATACATGTCGGTGGTGACGCGGTCCTCGAAGCCGTGCAGCTGGTCCGGGCCGACGAAATGCATCTTGCCCGAGAGGCAGGTGCGATAGCCGGCGAGGCGCAGGTAGTGGGCGAAGGTCGGGATGTCGGAACGGAACTCGGCGGCGTTGTCCCAGGCGCCGATCCGGCTGGCGAGCTGGCCTGCCATCATGGAAAACCGGCCCGGCGCGCAGAGCGGCGAATTGGTGTAGGCGCTGTCGAATTGCACGCCCTCCGCCGCCAGGCGCGACAGGTTCGGCGCCTTGACCACCTTGTGGCCGTAGCTCGGCAGGAACTGGGGGGCGAGCTGGTCGAACATGATGTGGAGGATGTTCGGGCGCTTGGCGCGCGGGCCCTTGCGGGCGGGAGCGGGACTGGGACGCTTGGTCATGGCGGGCATGCTGGCTGGCACCTATGAGATCCGGGTGGCGCAGCTTAGCGGCGACGGGCCGATTCCCAATATAGCGAACCCGGCCTTGCCTTGCGGATCAGCGACAGCTTTGACACCAATTCCTATGCCGAGGCTGCGCCAATGCCCGGAAATCCGCCGATTCCCGACGCGCATGGCTGCCCTGCGCCTGGATTCATTGACTTTTAACTCGCCCACCCGCATGGTCCCACCGCCGAGGCCTTCTGGCCTCTTCTCTCGCGACAGCGCGCAGGATTGTTTCGGTCGCAACGACCGGTCCCTCCGTCCCGAGATCCTGATCTCCAACACCCCCCTGCACTAGCGCGCATGCCGGGTTTTAACCCGGGCCCTTCCCAGGAAGCGCCTTTTCCGTCCCCGTTTGCACCGGCCTTGTGGCCGCGCGGCAAGCGTGGTGACACATGAACCGAAAGAACACGCATCTAATGACGACTTTTACCGACTTGAAGCTGAGCGCTCCCCTTCTGCAGGCGCTCGCCACCGAAGGCTATGAACAGCCGACCCCGATCCAGGCGCAGGCGATCCCGCCGCTGCTGGAAGGACGCGACCTGCTCGGCATCGCCCAGACCGGCACCGGCAAGACCGCCGCTTTCGCGCTGCCGCTGCTGCAGCGCCTGACCAGCACCGACCGGCGCGCCGCGCCGCGCACGTGCCGGGCGCTCATCCTTACCCCCACCCGCGAACTCTGCGTGCAGATCCTCGATTCCTTCCGCAGCTACGGCCGCCACCTGCGCCTGAGCCGCGTCGCCATCTATGGCGGCGTCAGCCAGGGGCCGCAGGTCCAGGCGCTGTCGCGCGGCGTCGACGTCCTGGTCGCCACGCCGGGCCGCCTGCTCGACCTGATGAACCAGGGGCAGGTGAAGTTCGACGGCCTCGAGGCCTTCGTCCTCGACGAGGCGGACCGCATGCTCGACATGGGCTTCATCGTCCCGGTCAAGCGCATCGTCGCCAAGATCCCGGCGCAGCGCCAGACGCTGATGTTCTCCGCCACCATGCCGCAGGCCGTGCAGGGGCTGGTAGCCAGCCTGCTGAAGGACCCGGTACGCGTAGAGGTGACGCCGGTCGCCACCACCGCCGAGCGCATCGCCCAGCGCGTGCATTTCGTCGAGAAGGCGAACAAGCGCGCGCTGCTGGAAAGCCTGCTGGGCGACAAGGCGATCGCCCGCGCGCTGGTCTTCACCCGCACCAAGCACGGCGCCAACAAGGTTGCCGAAAATCTCGCCAAGGCCGGCATCCGCGCCGACGCCATCCATGGCAACAAGTCGCAGAACGCCCGTCAGAAGGCCCTGAACGATTTCCGCAGCGGCAAGGTCCGCGTGCTGGTGGCGACCGACATCGCCGCTCGCGGCATCGATGTCGACGGCGTCACCCACGTCATCAACTTCGATTTGCCGAACGAGCCGGAGAGCTATGTCCACCGCATCGGCCGCACCGCGCGCGCCGGGAACGAGGGCATCGCCATCTCCTTCTGCGATTCCGAGGAGCGCGCCTATTTGCGCGACATCGAACGGACCATCCGCCAGGCGGTTCCCGTCGATGCTGATCACGAGTTCCACGCGGCCCATATCGCCGAAGGCAAGCGCGGCGGCGCCGGTGCACCCCCGGCGCGCGGCGGCCGCGGCCGTTCGGGATCGGCGCAGGCCCATGCCGGGCACGGCAATCGTCCGGCCAACGGCGGGCGGCCGTCCCACGGCCACCACCGCGACGCCGAGGCGCGCAATGAGGGCGGCCATCGCGGCCGCCTGCATGACGGCGACCAGGTGCGCGGTGAAGCGCGGCAGGTTCGCGGCGACCACGACCCGGATCGCCAGGTTCATGAACGGCAACCGCGCGACCGCCAGGACCGGGGTGGCCACTCTCACCATGGCCGGCCCCAAAAGGGCGAGGCCCGGCAAGGCCAACCCCGCCATGGCCAGTCTCGCCAAGGCGAAGCGCATCCGCACGCACAGGCTCGCAGCGGCCACGTCCATGGCGAGAAGCCGCAGCGCGGCGGCGGGCGTCCGGCCCAGCACGACGGCGATCGCCAGCAGCACCAGGAGCACTCCGGCGGCCAGGCCCGTCAGGCTTCGGCTTCCCGCGTCGATGCGCCGAACGGCAATACGCCGCCGCGCCGCTCCGGCCCAGGGCACTCCGAGCACCGGCAGCGCGAAGGCCACAAGGGACGCGAGCACGCGCATTCCGGCAAGCCCGGCCAGCGCCGGCCGCAGCGTTTCGAGCCCGTGCGCATGGGCTGACACCTCGACCTGATCGATGTCGAATCGCGACGCGCCGCCAGGAAACTGGCGGCGCTTTTTTTGTGCCCGGATTTCGCCGGCGTGCCGAGACGGAGCGGGGTCCGCTATTCGGCGTGTGCCCGGGATCGTGGTGCGGGCAGGATGCGCGTCGCCGGCAGGTGGATCGTCGTGACCGTGCCGCGGCCGACCTCGCTGCTGATGCGCAGGAGGCCGCCATGCAGTTCGCAGAAGGCCTTGACGATCGACAGGCCCAGGCCGGTGCCTTCGTATTTGCGCACCAGCCAGTTCTCCAGCTGCACGAAGGGCTTCGCCACCTGTTCGATCTCGGCCGGCGACATGCCGATGCCGGAATCGGTCACCGAGATGTCGATGCCATCGCCGCCGTCCGCCAGCGCGGCCTTGACGCGGACGATGCCGCCGCGCGGGGTGAACTTGACCGCGTTGGAGAGCAGGTTCAGCAAGGCCTGCTTCAGCAGCCGCTCGTCGCCGGTGATCATGGGCAGAGACGGCGGGACCTCCGACGACAGCGACAGCGCATTCGCGTTGGCCTTGCCGCGCACCAGGATCAGGCAGGATGAGATCAGCGCGTCGAGCGAAATATCACTCTCGCTGATGGCGGTCTGGCCGGCCTCGACGCGGCTGAGGTCGAGGATGTCGTTGATGATGGCGAGCAGGTGGCGCCCGCTCTCGTGGATGTCGCCGCTGTATTCCCGGTAGATCGGGGCGCCGAGCGGCCCCATCAGCTCGTCCTTCATGATCTCCGAGAAGCCGATGATCGCGTTCAGCGGGGTGCGTAGCTCATGGCTGACATTGGCCAGGAACTGCGACTTGGCACGGTTCGCCATCTCGGCATCGAGCTGCGCGCGGCGCAAGGCGTTCTCGGTCTGCTTGCGCTCGGTGATGTCCTGGACGGTGCCGAAGGCGGAGACGAGATGCCCGGCATCGTCGTAGTTCCGCTTGCCGATCTCGGACACGTTGGCGACCGAGCCGTCCTTGCGCACCACGCGATACTCGATGCTGAAATCCTTCTGGCGGCTCGCGGAGGAGCGGACGAATTCCTGTGTCATGCGGGCCCGGTCTTCCGGGTGGACGAAGGCGGCGACAAAATCCTTGATCGTGACATCGAGCTCGCCGGACGTGGCGCCGAAGAACCGCTGGGCGGTTTCGGAGAAGGCCAGGCGCGCATCCTCCCATGCGTCGGTATCGCCGGGAGTCGCGTTCCAATGGATGATGCCGGCGACCCGTTCGGCCTGCTGGTAGCGCGACTCGCTCTCGCGCAGGGCCTGCTCGCGCGATTTCTCGTCGGTGATGTCGACCATCACGCCGTAGAGCCAGCGTTGTCCCTCGTCGCCCTTGATCACGCTGATGAGATCGCGGATCCACACCACGCGGCCATCGGCGGCGATCAACCGGTATTCGAGGTTATGGTCGATGCCTTCCTTGGCGCGCTCCTCGCCCTCGCGGATCACCCGCGCGCGGTCGTCGGGGTGCAGGCGCTGCGGCCACATGTCCTTGTCGACCCAATCCGACGGAGAAAAGCCGGTGATCCGCTCGATCTGCGGCCCGACATAGGTGATGCGGAAGGTGCTGACATCGGCTTCCCACGGCACGGCACGGGAGGATTCGGCGAGCGCGCGGAAGCGCTCTTCGCTGCGCCTCAGGGCGATTTCCGTATCCTTGACGCCGGTGATGTCCAGATGCGTGCCGATCACGCGCGCCGGGCGGTTATCCTCGCGGCTGACGACGCGGCCGCGGCTGAGCAGCCAGCGCCAGCCGCCATCCTTCGTGCGGACGCGATACATGACCTCGAAGACCTCGACCGACGGCTCCAGCGACGCACCGAACCGGTTGCGAATGGCCGCCAGGTCCTCGGCGTGAATCAGGGTTTCCCAGTCGACCAGCGTCGGCGCGATCTCTTCCGGCTCGTAGCCAAGCCGTCGCATCATGGTTGCGTCGACATGGAAGGCGCCGGTCCTCAGGTCCCAGGACCAGGGGCCGACGCCGGTGCTCTCGAGGGTCAGCTGCAGGCGTTCATCGCTGCGCCGCAATTCCTGCGCCACGCGGCGCTGCTCGGCATCGGCCTGGATCGCGGCCATCACCGCCCCGCAGGCGCCGGTCAGCGGCTCGAGGTCGTCGACCATCTTCTCGTCATAGCCGCCCGCGCGATTGGCAAGGCCGATCACGCCGATCAGGGTCTTGCCGGAAAACAGCGGTATGCCGAGAAAGGCGTTGAGCGGCGGATGACCCGCCGGCAGGCCGCCGCTGCGTGGGTCCTCCGCCGGGGAATTCGTGATGACCGGCCGACCGGTGCGAATGACGGCGCCGAAGAGAGTGTCGAGATTGTGGAACTCGAAGCCGCTGGACAGGCTGTCGTCGTAGAGTTTGCGCGTCGCCGCGTCCCAGGCGATATCGGTGATGGCGTGAATCTTGATGTAGCTCTGGCCATCGGCATCATGGCGGATTTCGCCCACGAAGCCGTAGCCGCTGGCGGTCAGCTCCAGCAGGATGGCGAGCATCTGTTCGCTGGCAGCCTTTCGTTCCGCGCCGCCGATATAGCTGCTCTGGATCTGCCGGACGGCGTCGAACAGGGCGTTGGCGCGGGCGATCGAGTGCTTGGCCTCGACCTCGGCGGTAATGTCGCGCGCGGTGCCGCGATAGCCGCGGAAGCGGCCATCGGCGTCGAACAGCGGGCGCCCGCTGATGCTGGCGTACTGGCGCCGCCCGTTCGCGCCGGAATAGGAAAATTCGAAGTCGCGGAAGGTTTCGCGCGCATCGAGCATCGCATTGTAGCGCCGCCATATGGGATCGGCGGGATCGATGCCGGGCATCTCCGTGCGCTGCAAGCCGATCAACTCCGTGCCGACGAGCCCACCCGCCGTGACGCGGCCGGTATCCATCGTGAAGCGATACGCCGCATCGAGTTCCCACAGCCATCCGGTGGCTGCCTGGCTGAATTCCTCCAGGCGCTCCTCGCTGACCTTCAAGGCGGCCCGGGTGGCGGTGTACTCGGCTTGCGCAGCGGCGAGGCGGCCGGCGCGGCGGCGCAGAGCCAAGGCCCAGGCGGCCAAGGCCAGGCAGCCAATCGCGGTCAGGGCGCCGGCCAGGATCATGCGGCGAATTCCTGCCGCCAGGCGCGCGCGCAGGCGCGGCGACCGCGCGCGGCGGTGAGGCCAGGCGACCAGCAGGCGAAGACCGGCAAAGGGGCACTCAAAGCAGGCATGGCGATGGGCAACGGCGCGCGGCGTCTGGGAGCATGATCATGTGCCAAACACGATTAACACTCTGTTGCCAATAAAGTCTCGCAATAACCCCATATCGCTGCACTCATCCCGTTGTTCTGGAAGGGTATTTCAGGAATCACCAGGGTTGCGGCCGGGTGCCGCGGATGAGCCGGGCAATCCGGCTCGCCCGAGGCCCGGCAGGCGCAGGGCCGGAGGCTGGAAATCGATCCCGAAGGATAGGCCGAGTACGTTGATCTCCACGCCATCCTCCAGCCCCACCATGAGGCCGGCAAGGCCGAGCAGCGAGACCTGGACACCCGTGCCGCTGGGTGACCGGGCGATGGGCTCGTACCAGCGGCGGTAGTCCTTGCCAATCGCCGTCGGCGGAATATCCAGGCGCAGTTCCGGCACGTTGCGCGCGATATGGGCCAGGAAGGTGTTGCTGTTGGGGCCGGGCCAGGTGCGGTACTGGTCCTTGAACGGATAGCTGGCGATGGCGGCCTCGATCCGGTCGATCATGGCGGCGGCGCGCGCGCCTCGAACATCAGCCAGCAGACTGGGCTCCGCGCCATACCACAGCCCGTCGGCAATCCCGTAATTGGCGCGCAGCTTGGTGCCGTCGCCCCAACCGACGACTTCGTAGCGGGTGAAGGCCGGTTCGCCCGACCGTTTCACCGCGATCCACGGATGGATCGCAAACACGCCGCGCCAGCTGAAGGCGCGGGCGGTGTAAACTTGAACGACGGCCTCGGGCGTCTCGGCCGGGTCGGGCGCCAGCCCGGAAGAATGCCGCGGCGCCTGGCTCCACGACCAGGGCGGCGGCGAATACCGCGCGTAGCTGATCGCGAGCGGCAAGGCCACCCAGGCGCCAAGGACCAGCAGAACTATCATCACCCGTCGTCTCGTCATGGTCGTGCCAGGCTGCGCCGCGGCGGGCGGAGACACGCCCGGCCCGCCATCCTAGCCCGGAGCGGGAGCGGAATGAAACGCCGCCGCTTTGCGCCGGCGGGAAGGAGCGGCCTAGCCGTTCTTGATCTGCGCCAGGAAGCGCTTCAGCTCCTTGTCAGGAACCTCGACCATGTGCTCCTGCGCCGGATAGGCGCCTGACCGGACCTCGGCGGCATATTCGGCGAAGGCCGCGACGCGCTCGCGCTGCAGCTTGTCATAGGCCTTGGCGAAGTCGCGGTATTTCTTCGAATGCCGTGGGTAGTGGCCGCGGTTGCTGCCGAGCACGTCCTCGGCGAACAGGTACTGCGCATCGCATCCGGCACCCGAACCCATGGAGATCAGGAACAGCGAGCTGCGCTTGGAGATCTCCGTCGCCACCCGGGCCGGCACCACCTCGATCTCGGCGCAGAAGGCGCCGGCTTCCTCCAGCGCCTTGACCTGCTGCCAGACCAGCATCGCCGTTTCGGCGGTCTTGCCCACGGCGCGGAACCCGCCGGTCCAGGTCGCCTTGGGCGGGATCAAGCCGACATGGCCGCAGACCGGAACGCCTTCGTCGCGCAGGCGGCGGATGATCTGCAGGCTGGCGGCGCACCAGACCGCGTCGCCGCCGGCCTTGAGCGCCTTGAAGGCGGCGCGCAGGTATTCCTCCGCCGAGACGAAGTCGCCGTATTCCAGCCCCGGAAAAGTGAAGCAGGTTGGCGCCGCGTCG
Organism: Dongiaceae bacterium; assembly: GCA_044226685.1. GTDB lineage: Bacteria > Pseudomonadota > Alphaproteobacteria > Dongiales > Dongiaceae > Dongia_A. Next base: position 5,452 of record JBGAGP010000057.1, on the reverse strand, counting down.
CGGAACTCGCGACCGAGTATCTCCGGCGGCACGGAGAGCATGTCGATCCCGGCACGCTCCGCCGCTTCCGCTTCCTCCAGCGTCTCGACCCGCAGCATGCTCAATTGCCGCTTGCCCTTGAGGGCGAGAACGTCGGCGACGGTCATCTTGGCGTGCGGCATGGTTTCCCCCGATTGGATTGCTTATGCACTCAACAAGGACTTGAGCCTGACGTCCGGCGATGCGAGCTGGTCCGGCGCCGGCCTGGCGCGCTTCTGGATCAGCATTTCCGCCAGGCGGATTTCCTTGGCGACCTTGCCGAGCGGGCCGAAGCCGCTGGCCGCCAGCAGGCGGCCTTCGGCGTCGAGATGGAAATGCAGCTCCGCACCGTCGCCGAGGTCGCGGCGGACATCGGTCGCCGCCTGGTCGGCGAGGCCGGCGATGTGCAGGGTCAGCTCGTACTGGTCCGACCAGAACCACGGCACCGCTTCGTGGGCGAGCTCGGCGCCCAGCATGTTGCGCGCGGCGAGGTTGCCCTGGTCGTGGGCATTGCGCCAGGCTTCCAGGCGGATGCGGCGCCCGCCATAGAGCGGGTGCGGGACCGAACAGCAATCGCCGGCGGCGAAGATGTCCGGGTCGCTGGTGCGCAGGCGCTCGTCGACGCGGATGCCGTTCTCGATGGCGAGCCCGGCGTGCTCGGCCAGCGTTACCTCGGGCACCGCGCCGATGCCGGCGACGATGGCGTCGCAGGGAATTTCCGTGCCGTCCGCCAGCACGACGCGCCGCGCCCCGTCCGCATCGACGATGCGGGCGATGCCGGTGCCGATGTGGAACCGGACCCCGGCCTGCTCGTGGCGCCTGGCGATCAGCGCGGCGAGGGGGGCAGGAACACCGCGCATCAGGATGCGTGGCGCGGCTTCGACCAATGTGACCTCGCAACCGCGCGCGATGGCGCTGGCGGCGATCTCCAATCCGATGAACCCGCCGCCGATGACGCAGAGCCTTGCCCCGGGCCGCAGGCGGCCCCGCAGGGCCAGCGCCTCGGCGAAACTGCGCAAATAGAGCACGTGCTCGGAATCCGCGCCTTCGACCGTCAAGCGTCGTGGCCGCGCGCCGGTGGCCAGCAGCAGTTTGAGGTAGGGAATGCGGCGGCCATCCGCCAGAATGACCTCGCGCCCGGCGCGATCGATCTCCACGACCGGCGTGCCGAGCAGCAGGGCGATCCCCTTCTGTGCCGCGGCGTCCACATTCAATGGATGCGCCGTCGTCGGCGCGCCATCCGATACCATCACCGCCTTGGACAGCGGCGGCCGCTCATAGGGCGGCAGCATCTCCTCGCCGATCAGGGTGACGTCGCCGGTCCAGCCTGCCTCGCGCAGGGCCTGCGCCGCGCGCGCACCGCATTCCCCGGCGCCGACGATGACCATTCCCGGCGCCATCCCGCGTTCCGCCATGGAACCGCCTCAGCCGACCTGGACCAGGACCTTACCGTCCTCAACCTTGACCGGATAGGTCTTCAGGTTGATGCAGACGGGTGCCCCCTTCGCCTCGCCGGTGCGGTAGTCGAAGCGCCCGTTGTGCATCGGGCATTCGATGATGTTGCCCATGACCAGGCCGTCGGCCAGGTGCACCTGCTCATGGGTGCACAAGCCGTCCGTGGCGTAGAACTTGTCATCCGCGGAACGGTAGATGGCCAGGGTCAGGCTGCCGTGATCGAAACGCATCACGTCTTCCTCGTCGATCTCGTCGACCCGGCAAGTCTCGATCCAACCGGCGCTGCTCATTCTTCCCCCCAGCGTCTTGCCCGCATGCGGCGATCGGCTGCCGCGGCGGCTGTTCTTGTTTCAGAGTTTTCCGCTCACTCCGCGGGCGCGGCCGCGAGGCCGGGAGCGACGGCATCGCGTGCTCCGGGTAGCGGCCGGCGCACAAAATAGGCCGGGTCCTTCGCCTGCCGCAACAGGGTCGGGATGATCTCCTTGTAGGCGGCCCAGCAGCTCGGATAGGGCGCCGGCGTGTCGGCCTTGATCGCCTGGTGCAGCGCCGGCAGGGCATGATACGGCACCATCGGGAACATGTGGTGCTCGACATGGTAGTTCATGTTCCAGTACATGAAGCGGAAAATCGGGTTCATATAGACGGTGCGGCTGTTCAGCCGGTGATCCAGCGTGTCCTCGGCGAGGCCGGCGTGCTGCGTCAGGCCGAAGAACAGGTGCAGCCAGGCGCCGAACAGCGCGGGCAGCCCGACGAACATCAGCGGCAGGATGCTGCCAAGGGCGACCGACCAGGCGATCAGCCCGACGTAGATCGCCAGCCAGACGCGTGCCGTCCGGTACACCTTGGGAAATTCCGATTCCGGGATGTAGTCCCGCTCGGCCTCGGTGATGCGGCCAAGGCTGTGCAAAATCACCTTGCGGGCTTCGGCGAGCGCGTTGCGGATGTGGAACACGTTCAGCCCAAGCGTGAGGAACGATGGCGGCCGGGTCGCGGCAATCTCCGGGTCGCGGCCGACGATGATGGTGTCGGTGTGGTGCCGCGCATGGCTCCAGCGCCACGGCGTCGGTTCGCGCATCACCATGAAGGACGCGACCTGGTAGAGCGCGTCGTTCATCCAGCGGGTCTTGAAGGCGGTGCCATGGCCGCATTCGTGCCAGCGCGAATCCGAGGGCGCCTCGTAGATGACGCTGTAGAGCAGGAAGGCCGGCAGGGCCCACCAGGTGCCCCAGGCGAGATAGAACAGGATGCCGGAGCCGATGATCGCGGCGAACCAGATGAGGGTGTCGCGGATCGCCGGCCCGTCGCGGCGCTGCATCAGCGCCTTCAGCTGCTGGCGCGGAACGGCGCAGCGATACCACGCCGCGGAGGCGAGGCCCCGGGCCTTCGCGGCGGCGTTCTCCGGCCCGGTCAGGCTGTAATCGCGCATCGGCAGCGACGTCGGCATTCGGCGGATCCTTTCAAGACCGGCGGGCGCGGGGCGGCGCCAATACATGCGCCTGGACAATACGTAGGCCGGGTGACAAGCTCAACCCGGCGATGATAGAAACTATCAAAAGCTATCAATTCCACTTCGAAGCCCGCTGATGGATGCCATCAGCATCGCGGGGTGAGGGATGAAGCGGCGTCCCACCATTGATGATCTTGCCAGACAGGCGGGCGTCAGCGTCGCGACGGTCGACCGCGTGCTGAACAAGCGCCATCCGGTGCGCGAAGGCACTGCGCGCCGCGTGCTGGCGGCGGCAGAGGCGCTGGGCTATCACGCCACCGGATTGCTGCGTCATCGCTTGGCCGAAGCGCCGCCGCAGCGCACCTTGGGATTCCTGCTGCAAAAGCGGGACGACTATTTCTATCGCGCGCTGGGTGCCGAACTTACCGCGGCGACCCGCGCCTCGCGTGCCATCGACGGGCGCGCCATCCTCGAATTCGTCGATGAGCTGGTACCCTCGCTAATCGCCGCCAAGCTGCGCGAACTCGGGCAAAGGGTCGACGCCCTGGCCGTGGTGGCCGTCGATCATCCGCATGTGAGTGCCGCCATCGCCGACCTGCAGGAAAGCGGCGTGCCGGTTTTCACGCTGCTCTCCGACCTGACGGCGCCGGCGCGAGCCGGTTTTCTCGGCATCGACGGGCGCAAGGCGGGCCGCACCGCCGCCTGGTGCATCTCGCGTACCGCGCGGCAGGCCGGCAAGGTCGGCATCCTGGTCGGCAGCCACCGCTATCTGGGCCAGGAACTGGCCGAGATCAGCTTCCGCAGCTATTTCCGCGAACACGCGCCCGATTTCCAGCTGCTGGAACCGCTGTTCAACCTCGACGACGACCGCATCGCCTATGAGGCGACTGTCGACCTGCTGCACGGCAATCCCGGCCTCGTCGGCATCTATGTCGCCGGGGGCGGCATGGAAGGCGTGATCGACGCCCTGCGCGACGAGCAGGCGGGGCACCGGGTCGTGGCGGTGTGCAACGAACTCATCCCGGAAACCCGCGCCGCCCTCATCGAAGGCCTGATCGACCTGGTGATTTCCACGCCGCTGCCGCTGCTGGCGGCGAAGACCGTCGAAGCGATGGCGGTCGCCCTGGCGGGGGCGGAAACCGGCCTGCGCCAGATCGAAATCCCGGCGGAGCTCTATATTTCGGAGAATATCTAGGGCGGCCATGCCGGCCATGACCGCGGTTCCACAAAGTGGGTGAGGTAATTTGCAAGTTTCCGACGAACTCCGCGCCCGCGCGCCGTATGGCATAATAATTTCAATTGAACAGCGGATGAGAATGTTTATTCTGAGAACGGAATTTTGCCGGACAGCGGGCGGGCCGGAGGCGGCCGGCGGTAACGATCCCGGCATCCAGCCGGTCGGCGCGGCACGACGATGCCAATTGCCGCGGGTCCACCGTAAGATCGGTCGTCCGGTTGCACATCGAAGGTTGAGCGCGGCGCTGTCGCCGCGGCGTTTGCAGGGGTTCCCTGATTCCGGGGAAGAGAACCGGCCAGCACAAGCGCGCCGGCAATAACGACGGAGGAGGATATGAGGAGATTTGTACTCGGGTTCGCGGCGTTGGTGGCCATGTCGGCGCCGGCCCTGGCGACCGATATCGGCGTCTCGATGGCGAAGTTCGACGACAACTTCCTGACCGTATTGCGCAACGGCATGCAGGACTACGCGGCGAGCAAGGACGGGGTCAACCTGCAGGTCGAGGACGCCCAGAACGACGTCTCGAAGCAGCTGAGCCAGATCCAGAACTTCATCGCCCAGGGCGTCGACGCCATCATCGTCAACCCGGTCGACACCGATGCGACCCCGGCGATGACCAAGCTGGCCGTCGCCGCCAACGTGCCGCTGGTCTATGTCAACCGCATGCCGTCCGACAACCCGCTGCCGCCGAAGGTCTCCTTCGTCGGCTCGAACGAGGTCGATTCCGGCACGCTCGAGATGCAGGAAGTCTGCAAATTGATGGGCGGCAAGGGCAACATCCTGGTGATGATGGGCGAGCTCTCCAACCAGGCGGCCCGTCAGCGCACCCAGGACGTCCATGACGTGATCGCGAAGCCGGAATGCTCCGGCATCAAGATCGTCGAGGAGCAGACCGGCAACTGGGACCGCACCCAGGGCACCGATCTGATGACCAACTGGATCAGCTCCGGCGCGCAATTCGACGCGGTGGTGTCGAACAACGACGAAATGGCGATCGGCGCCATCCAGGCCCTGAAGGCTGCCGGCGTCGACATGAGCAAGATGATCGTGGCCGGCGTCGACGCGACGCAGGACGCGTTGGCGGCGATGAAAGCCGGCGATCTCGACGTCACCGTGTTCCAGAACGCGGCGGCGCAGGGCTCCGGCGCGGTCGACACCGCGCTGAAGCTGGCGGGCGGCGAGAACGTGGAATCCATGGTCTGGATCCCGTTCGAACTGGTCACCCCGGCCAATATGGACCAGTATCTGTCCAAGAACTGAGCCGTTGCAGGCAATGGCGGGGCGCGCCTGTGGGC
>JBGAGP010000056.1:0-29700 GCA_044226685.1 Dongiaceae bacterium | reverse complement strand
CGACGGCGACGGCGACCAGGACTCCGCCTCGGTCGACATCGGCAGCGCGGTCCACTTCGACGATGACGGCCCGAACGCCAGCATCACCCAGGTCTCCGGCGCACAGATCATCCTCGATGAAAGCGTCGGGGCGCCCGCGGCTGACGGCTATCCGGACGGCAACGCGAATGACGAGGCCGGCAACGTGGCCGGCGACATCGCCTACGCCAAGGTTTCCGGCGGCGCGCTGTTCATCGACAATTCGACCTTCGGCACCGACGGCAATGGCGGCAAGAGCTTCTCGCTGACGCTGAGCAGCAACGGCACCGACAGCGGCCTGGTCGATTCCGAGACCAATGCCGTGATCCGCCTGTACCAGGTCAATGCGACCACGATCGAGGGCCGCCCGGACGTTCCGGGCACCGATCCGGTCTCGTTCCGGATTACCGTCGACCTGAACACCGGCGAAGTGACGATCTCGCAGTTCCGCGCGGTCGAGCACGACAATGCCGGCAGCAGCGCCAGCGACCATGACGAGGCCAGCTCGCCGGAGATCATGGATGCCAGCAAGCTGTTCCTGCAGGTCACCGTCACCGACGGCGACAACGACAAGGACACCGACAGCATCGACCTCGGCAAGCTGATCAAGTTCGAGGATGACGGCCCGATCGCCCGCGACGACGTCGACAGCCTCGACCCGATCGCCGGCAGCAAGTTTGAATCGCAGGGTAACGTCATCACCGGCGTTGGCGAGAGCACGCCGGGCGTGGATGACGGCGGCACCGATACGCCGTGGGTCATCAGCAACCTGGTCGGCTCGAAGACCTCTGACGGCAACCCGGCCGGCGGCTTCGTGGCCCAGGGCACCTGGGGCACGCTGACCATGAACACCAGCGGCCAGTACACCTACGACTTCGACGAGACGAACACCGGCAAGGTGCCGTCCGGCTCGACGGAGGTGTTCACCTACACGCTGAAAGACAGCGACGGCGACACCGACACCGCCAACCTGACCATCACCATGGGCGATGCGACGGTCGAGACGTCCGCGGTGGTAAATCCGCAGACCGGCGGTTGCGTCCCGGAGGATACTTATGCACCTCTGGCCCTGACCGCGACTCCGGGGGCGGGCGACCGCGTGACCCAGATCACTCTCAGCAACGTCCCGGCCGATTGGGACGTGAAGGGGCCCTTCACCATCAGTGCCGGCTCGATTGTCGGCGCGCCGACGTTCGATCCGATTACGCATTCGATCACCTTCAACGTGTCGGGTGCCCCGGCCAGCACACCGGTGACCATCACCGTCGAGATCAAGGGCGCGCCTGACTCCGACGTCAACGGCACCGGCCTGGTGGTCGGCGCCACGGTGGTCGACGGCGTGGTCTTCGCCAACGACACCACACCGTTCAACGTGGTGATCGATTCCGTCGCGGACGGCGACGACAAAGGCGACGACGGCGACGCGGATGCGCTGGGCGTCACCATCGTGGTGACTGACAGCGCTGCTGACGTGAACACCTCGTTCCAGGTGGGCGAGACTGGCAACGCGCATGTGACTGCGTCCTATGACGACTTCAAGGACGGGTCGGAGACCCACACGCTGACGGTGCAGGCCCCGGCGGGCTTCACCTTCGGTGCGCTGGGCGTGCTGCCGGCGGGCGTGGTCCTGGATGCGGGTGCGTCCGATGCGGACACGCTGGTGTTCAAGGTCGACAGCAAGGACGGCGACGGTGTCAACGGCGTCGGCGACTTCGCGCTCGACATCCCGGTCACCTACAGTGGCGGACAGCCGGACGGCACCTCGGGCAACTTCACCGCGACGGTAACGACGACCGAGACCCCGACCGACAGCGAGTGCAATCTCGACAACAACACCGACAGCGCCACGGCGACCGATACGGTGACGCTCGCTTCGCCGCCGGAGGTGCGGATCAATGTCGGCCTGGCGAACGAAGGCCACTGCATCTTTGAGGACACCACGGCGAACTTCAAAGTCACCGCGGCGACGGCGGGCGATGCCCACCTCACCTCGATCGTGCTGACCGGCCTGCCGCTCGGCTGGAGCTACGACTTCTCGAACCTCGACACCGACGGCGTCGGCGGCAACGTGACGGTCGATCTGACCCAGCTCGCCAGCGGCAAGGTGACGATCAACTTCACCGCGGCCTTCGGCAACGATTACGAGGGCGGCTTCACGGCTACCCCGCCGGCCGACAGCGACGCCGATTTCGGCACGCTGACCGGCGAGGTGAACGCGGCCAACAACATCGACCCGATGCTGACCGCTTCCGGAACCGACAGCCAGTTCTTCGAGACGGATGCGGTCGCCGATGGCAATGACGGCGATGCGGAAAGCCTCGGCATCTCCCTGCTGCTGACCGACGGCATCGACGCCAACACCTCGTTCCAGGGCGGCGAGACCGGAAACCTGAAGGTCAATGCCACCTTCGACGACTACAAGGACGGCTCGGAGCTCCACTCGCTGACGATCGACGCGCCGGCGGGCTTCGCCTTCGACCTCGGCGACCTGGGCACGCTCCCCGCGGGCGTGGTGCTCAACGCCGGCCTGTCGACGACGGCGCACCTGGTGTTCGACATCGACAGCAGCAATCCGGGCGGCGTGGGCAGCCTTGAGCTCAACATCCCGGTCGAGTATGACGGCAGCCTGCCGAACGGCTTCGGCGGCGACTTCATCGCCCAGGTGAAGGCGGTCGAGCAGAACTCCGTCGCGACCAACAACATCGGCGACGGCAACGAGGAATGCACCGACGCCAACAATACCGCCGCGGCGGCTGCGGACGATGACACCTTCATCGCCAACGTCCCGACCACCAACGTCACCCTCGGTGTCGAGGGCAATTCGGACTTCGTCTGCGTGCCGGAAGACTCGGCGGGCGTCGATGTGCCGGTCTCGGCCTCGACCACGGCGGGCTCGCACCTGACGACGATCGTGATCTCGGGCTTCCCGGTGGGCGGTGGCGGCTTCACCATCGTGGCGACGGGCCTGGACCTGGCCAACACGACGATCACGAACACGATCGCCTCGAACGGCAAGATCACGATCACCTTCGACGACGCGGTGAGCACCAGCTTCACCGGCAGCTTCAAGGTCATCCCGGCGGCCGACAGCGATGTCGACCTCGGCAACCTGACGGCGACGGTGACGGCGGTGAACAACACCGACCCGACGGTGACCGGCACCGACAGCGACCAGGCCTATGTCCGGGTCGACGCGGTGGCGGACGGCGACGACAAGGGCAACGACGGCGACGCCAGCACGCTCTCGACCACGATCGCGGTGTCGGAGAGCAACCCGGACGGCAACACCTCGTTCCAGGCGGGCGAGACCGGCAACCTGCACGTGACGGCGTCCTACGACGACTTCAAGGACGGCCGGAGACCCACACGCTGACGGTGCAGGGCCCTGGCGGGCTTCACCCGGTGCGCTGGGCGTGCTGCCGGCGGGCGTGGACCTGGATGCGGGCGCGTCCGACGCGGACACGCTGGTGTTCAAGGTCGACAGGCAGGACGGCGACGGCGTGAACGGCGTCGGCAGCTTCGCGCTGGACATCCCGGTCACCTACGGCGGCGGCCAGCCGGACGGCGCCTGGCAACTTCACGATGGTGACGACGACCGAGACCCCGACCGACCTCGAGTGCGACCTGACCAACAACACCGACAGCGCGACGGCGACCAACGCGGTGGTGATCGCGAAGATCCCGACGACGAACGTGACGCTGGGTGTCGAGGGCAACTCGACTTCGTCTGCGTGCCGGAAGACCGGCGGGCGTCGATGTGCCGGTCTCGGCCTCGACCACGACGGCCTCGCACCCGACGACGATCGTGATCCGGGCTTCCCGGTGGGCGGCGGCGGCTTCACCATCGTGGCGACGGGCCTGACCTGGCCAACACGACGATCACGAACACGATCGCCTCGAACGGCAAGATCACGATCACCTTCGACGACGCGGTGAGCACCAGCTTCACCGGCAGCTTCAAGGTCATCCCGGCGGCCGACAGCGATGTCGACCTCGGCAACCTGGACGGCGACGGTGACGGCGGTGAACAACACCGACCCGACGGTGACCGGCACCGACAGCGACCAGGCCTATGTCCGGGTCGACGCGGTGGCGGACGGCGACGACAAGGGCAATGACGGCGACGCCAGCAGCACGCTCTCGACCACGATCGCGGTGTCGGAGAGCAACCCGGACGGCAACACCTCGTTCCAGGCGGGCGAGACCGGCAACCTGCATGACGGCGTCCTACGACGACTTCAAGGACGGGTCGGAGACCCACACGCTGACGGTGCAGGCCCTGGCGGGCTTCACCTTCGGTGCGCTGGGCGTGCTGCCGGCGGGCGTGGTTCTGGATGCGGGCGCGTCCGACGCGGACACGCTGGTGTTCAAGGTCGACTCGCAGGACGGCGACGGCGTGAACGGCGTCGGCAGCTTCGCGCTGGACATCCCGGTCACCTACGGCGGCGGCCAGCCGGACGGCGCTCGGGCAACTTCACCGCGACGGTGACGACGACCGAGACCTGACCGACCTCGAGGCGACCTGACCAACAACACCGACAGCGCGACGGCGACCAACGCGGTGGTGATCGCGAAGATCCCGACGACGAACGTGACGCTGGGTGTCGAGGGCAACTCGACTTCGTCTGCGTGCCGGAAGACTCGGCGGGCGTCGATGTGCCGGTCTCGGCCTCGACCACGGCGGGCTCGCACCTGACGACGATCGTGATCTCGGGCTTCCCGGTGGGCGGCGGCGGCTTCACCATCGTGGCGACGGGCCTGGACCTGGCCAACACGACGATCACGAACACGATCGCCTCGAACGGCAAGATCACGATCACCTTCGACGACGCGGTGAGCACCAGCTTCACCGGCAGCTTCAAGGTCATCCCGGCGGCCGACAGCGATGTCGACCTCGGCAACCTGACGGCGACGGTGACGGCGGTGAACAACACCGACCCGACGGTGACCGGCACCGACAGCGACCAGGCCTATGTCCGGGTCGACGCGGTGGCGGACGGCGACGACAAGGGCAATGACGGCGACGCCAGCACGCTCTCGACCACGATCGCGGTGTCGGAGAGCAACCCGGACGGCAACACCTCGTTCCAGGCGGGCGAGACCGGCAACCTGCACGTGACGGCGTCCTACGACGACTTCAAGGACGGGTCGGAGACCCACACGCTGACGGTGCAGGCCCCGGCGGGCTTCACCTTCGGTGCGCTGGGCGTGCTGCCGGCGGGCGTGGTTCTGGATGCGGGCGCGTCCGACGCGGACACGCTGGTGTTCAAGGTCGACTCGCATGACGGCGACGGCGTGAACGGCGTCGGCAGCTTCGCGCTGGACATCCCGGTCACCTACGGCGGCGGCCAGCCGGACGGCGCCTCGGGCAACTTCACCGCGACGGTGACGACGACCGAGACCCCGACCGACCTCGAGTGCGACCTGACCAACAACACCGACAGCGCGACGGCGACCAACGCGGTGGTGATCGCGAAGATCCCGACGACGAACGTGACGCTGGGTGTCGAGGGCAATTCGGACTTCGTCTGCGTGCCGGAAGACTCGGCGGGCGTCGATGTGCCGGTCTCGGCCTCGACCACGGCGGGCTCGCACCTGACGACGATCGTGATCTCGGGCTTCCCGGTGGGCGGCGGTGGCTTCACCATCGTGGCGACGGGCCTGGACCTGGCCAACACGACGATCACGAACACGATCGCCTCGAACGGCAAGATCACGATCACCTTCGACGACGCGGTGAGCACCAGCTTCACCGGCAGCTTCAAGGTCATCCCGGCGGCCGACAGCGATGTCGACCTCGGCAACCTGACGGCGACGGTGACGGCGGTGAACAACACCGACCCGACGGTGACCGGCACCGACAGCGACCAGGCCTATGTCCGGGTCGACGCGGTGGCGGACGGCCCAAGTTCAGCGTCGGCGAAAAGGGGACGTTGACCCTGGGCGCGACTTTTGACGACTTCCACGACGGGTCGGAATCGCACCAGATCGTCATCGACGCTCCGGCGGGCTTCCAGTTCACCGGCACCTTCCTGACCGCGCTCCCCGCGGGCGTGGTCAAGGATGGCAGCTCGACGGCGACACACCTGGTGCTCAACGTTGACTCGCATGACGGCGACGGCGTCAACGGCGTCGGGTCGTTCAGCGGTCTGCAGATCGAGATCCAGAACGTCAGCGCGCCCTCGGGCTCGTCGGCGGATTTCACGGCCACCGCGACGGCCGTGGAACATCCGACGGATCTGGAGTGCGACACCTCCAACAACTCGCAGAGCGTCACCAATACGGCGCAGGTTCAGACCGAGAACAACTTCGTCCCCGACGCCAATCCGGACACCAACGCCGTCGCGCAGGGTTCGACCACCAACTATCAGCTGATGCTGGTGATCGACATTTCCGGCTCGATGGGCGATACGGTGATCCGTCCGGACGGCACGGCGACGACCCGCATGGAACTGCAGAAGGCGGCCGTGATCGCCCTGCTGCAATCCTACATTGCGTCGACCAGCGGCACGGTGAACGTCAAGATCGTGACCTTCAGCGACGGTGCCAACTACATCGCCGGCACCGGCATCGGCACGTTCGTGAACGTGAGCAACATCGCAAATCTGTCCAGCGTCGAAACGGCGATCAACGCGCTGACGCCGACCAACTTCACCGACTACGACGACGCGCTGTTCACGGCGCGCCAGGGCATCAACGATGCCTCCTGGCTCGCCACCAGCGGCACGACCAAGGGCCTCGTCTACTTCTTCTCGGACGGCGCCCCGACGCAGAGCGACGGCAGCTCGCCCTTCGGTGCCAGCGGCGATACGACCAATGCGCTCAACCAGTACGAGGAGGATCAGTGGGAAGGCCGCTTGACCGCCACCGGTCTGGCGGACAAGGGCGTGGTCTCGATCGCGGTCGGCCTCGGTGCCGACGTGGCGAACAGCGCCTCGGCGCTCAGCGCCCTGGGCCAGGTCGCGTATTACAACGAGACCTACCCGGACAACTCGGTGATCGTGGTCAATGACGAGAACCAGCTGGTCAACGAGATCATCCAGACGGTGCCGTCGAGCGTCACCGGCAACCTGCTGACCAACGACACCGGCGGCCCGGATGGCTATGGCGCGCCGATCATCACGGCGGCCTCGCTGATCGACGACGCCGACAGCGACCTGGTCTCGACCGTGACCAACGCGACCACTATCACCATCACGACCAACAACGGCGTGCTGGTGATCAACCGGACCACCGGCGACTACACCTACACGGCGAAGCCGGGGACCGGCGGCAAGGTCGACTCCTTCAACTACACCATCCAGGATGCGACCGGCGATACCGACTCCTCGACCCTGACCATCACCATCTCGGCGCCGATCTCGGTCGTCGGGACGGGCGTGGTGAACGGCAACGCGACGTCGCAATTCTTCATCGGCGACGATGCCAACAACACGGTCAATGCCTCGGGCGGGGATGACTCGATCCAGGGCGGCTATGGCAACGACATCCTCAACGGCGACGATGGCGACGACGCCATCCTCGGCCAGGAGGGCAACGACACGCTGAACGGCGGCAACGGCAACGACAACCTGTATGGTGGCAACGGCAACGACACGCTGGACGGTGGTGCCGACAACGACATGCTCGACGGCGGCACCGGTGACGACAACCTGACCGGCGGCACCGGCAACGACATCCTGAAGGGCGCGATCGGCAACGACACGCTCTCGGGCGGCGCCGGCAACGATGCGCTGACCGGCGGCGTCGGCAACGACAACCTGCAGGGCGGCACCAACGATGATACCTACAACTTCATCCTTGGCGACGGCACCGACACGATCACGGATACCTCCGGCAACGACCGGATCGTGATCAACGGCGGCGTGTCGGGCGTCAACACGTTCGAGGCTTCGCGCTCCGGCAACGACCTCGTGCTGCAATACGGCAATTCTAGCCTGACGGACCAGATCACGGTTGTCGGCCACTTCACCGGCACCGGGAACGTCGAGACCCTGGAGATCATCGGCGGCTCCTTCGCCGGGATCTACGGCATCAGCACCGATGGCAGCAGCCCGCTCGACGGCACTGCCGGCAATGACCTGATCGTGGGCACCGCCGCGGCGGAGACCCTCAATGGCGGCGGCAACACGGACCTGCTGTTCGGCGGTGGCGGCAACGACATCCTCGATGGCGGCACCGGCGCGGACTACATGTCCGGCGGCGACGGCAACGACACCTATACGGTGGACAATGCCGGCGACCGGGTCTTCGACTCCGCGGGCACCAACGACCTGGTGAATTCGTCGGTGACGTTCACTCTTGTCGGGACGGGCGTGGAGCACCTGACCTTGACCGGCAGCGCCAACATCGACGGCACCGGCACGGACGGCGTCGCCAACACCATCAACGGCAACACCGGCACCAACACGCTGTCCGGCGGCTCGGGCGACGATACGTTGTTCGGCGGCGCCGACTCCGTGACCGACACGCTGAACGGCGGCTCGGGCGACGACGTGCTGATCTGGCGTGACGCCAACGACATCTACAATGGCGACGGCAATACCGATACGCTGTCTGTCGGCCATCTCGCCAGCATCGACTTTACGACCGTTGCCGATGGCGTGATCAACAGTGTCGAGCGGATCAGCATGAGCGGCGGCTCCGGCACAACCCTCACGCTGAACGCGACGGATGTGATGAGCGACTTCGAGACGTCGAACTTCAATCCGAGTGGAGGTACGGGCGGCGGAAACAACTACGACAGCCGCCCAATGCTCACTATCGACGGCGACAATACTGACACCGTCAATCTGAGCGGCGGCAACTGGTTCGCGACGCCGGGTGCCGGCGGCTTCGACAGCGGCTACACGCTCTACTCTCACGTCACCAGCGGCAGCAATCCGGCGAATAACGAAGACGCCTATGTGCTGATCCAGAACGGCGTGAATGTGACCGGACTCTAGTAGGGGAGAGGGCATCCCTCGGGGCGCCCTTTTCCAACCCGAGATCGGGAGTTCTTCATAGGGAAAGGGTGCCTTCGGGCACCCTTTTCGCTGCCTGCGGGGAAGCTGGAGCCGGCGCTCCCGGTGGCGGCGAGATTAGGCGCAGGCGGCGAATTCTGCCATATATTCCGGTCATTAGCCGGAACCCTTTAGCTCTTGTTTAGGGATTGCGGGCATTCTCCGGCTTTGACCCATGACGCCATTGTGTGGCATTAACCATGCCGCTTTGGCGTGTGTTGGTGGGGGAAGAAACGCACGCCGCCGGGCCGGTGGACTGCCGGACGGAGCATCTGCTGGGGGCTTCATGGATTCCAATTGGTCTCAGGGCTATGTCACCGAGGTGCTCTACACGGAGCACTTCTTTCGGGAGCTGTCGCCCAGCTGGCTGAACTATGTCGCCACCATCAACGGCTGCCATCCGCGGCCGCTGAACGAGGGATTCACTTATCTCGAACTCGGCTGCGGCCTCGGCCATTCCGTCGGGCTGATGGCCGGCGCCTATCCGCAGGGCCGCTTCTACGGCGTTGACTTCAATCCGGCGCATATCGATTCCGCGCGCCGTTTCGTCGCCGCGGCCGGCATCGGCAATGTCGAGTTCATCGAGCGCGGCTTCAACGACCTGACCGCGAGCGACGTGCCGGAATGTGACTTCATCGTGCTGCACGGCGTCTATGCCTGGGTCAGCGCGGAGGTGCGCGCCGGCATCCAGCGCATCATCCTGGAGCGGCTGAAGCCCGGCGGACTGGTCTACAACAGCTACAACTGCCTGCCCGGCTGGGCCTCGGATTCGCCGCTGCAGAAGCTGGTCCTGGAAACCGCGCGGCACATGCCGGGCGACGCGACGCTGCGCACCCAGGGCGCCTTGAAGGCGGTCGAGGAACTGGTCGGCGCCAAGTTCAGCTTTTTCACCGGCAACCCGGCGGCGGGCAAGCTCGCCGCCAAGATGGCCGACCGCAACGCGAACTACCTGGCGCACGAATTCCTCAACGAGCATTGGACGCCGTTCTATTCCTGCGACGTGGCCGACGAGATGGCCAACGCCAAGGTGACTTTCGCGGGTTCGGCGACGCTGACGGAAAACCACCTCGAGCTGCTCGGCAGCGACCAGTTGCAGGCCCAGGTGCGAAAGCAGCCGACCCAGCGCCTGAGACAGCTGTTCCAGGATCTGGCGCTGAACCAGCGGTTCCGGCGCGACGTCTTCGTGCGCGGCCATGCCCAGCTTGCCCGTCCGGCGATCCAGCGCAACATGGAGAGCGTGGTGTTCGGCGCGTTGCGCGACCTTGGCAGCGTCACCAACGTCGCCAAGGTGGCGCGCGGCGAGGTGAAATTCGACGAGAAGGGCTTCAACGCGCTCAAGGCCGCCCTCACCAGGGGCACCTGGTCGCTCGCCGAACTGCGCGAGGAGATGGCCCGCCAGAAGGCCGGGCAGCTCGATGTCGAGCGCACGCTGAACCTGATGGCGGCGACCGGCATCGTGGCGCCCTGCGCGACCGCCCACCGGCCGCGCGCCATGCCGGCCGAGCCGCGGCAGGTCAAGGTGCCGCTGGAAGCCAACCGGGTCTTGATCAAGCGCATGGCGGACAACCTGGTCTCCGGCAATGCGATCTCGACGGCGGCGGGCAGCGCGAGCAGCATCGATCCGATCTATGCCGTGCTCATTCTCCTGCTGCAGCAGCCCTGGAAATCGCTGGACGAGGCGAAGGCCCGCATGGTCGCGGAGGTGAAACGCCGCCGCATCCGTTTCAACCGGGCCGCCCTGCCGGCGGAGAAGGGCGGCGGCAAGGATGCGGGCAAGGACGAGGCAAAGGACGAGGGCAAGGCGGAGGCGGATACGAGCGGCGCCACCACGGGCGCGCCGACCGACCCGGCGCAGGACGACGCGGCGCGCGCCGGCCACTTTTTCGACCGCTTCTTCGCCACCGAAGCGCCGGTCCTGCATCGCCTTGGAATTCTCGAGCTCCTGTGACCGCATGTCCGGCGCCCGCCGACGGGCGAGGTCGTCGCAAGGGATTGTGCGCGCCGTCGCTGTCCGGTACCGCCGGATGTCGTAGGGTTCGGCCGCAACGCCATTCGGCGCAGGATTTTGGTCTGGCGAACAGGCGCGGAATGCCTAATCCGGAAGGATGGGCCTGCCGCCTTGGCTGCAACCATTAACCAGAATATAAGTTAAATATGCGGTGCTTGGACGGATTTGCGCCGCGGAACACCGGATCGGACCCCCATGGAATCTGCCAAGCCCGCCAATAAGGGCACCCCTGCAAAGCCAACCGGTGCATCCGCCGGCGCCACCGAGCCGTCGCCGCCCAAGGCGGCGGCGCCCGGGGCTGCCGCGGCAACCCCCGGCACGGGCGGGCCGGCAGGTCTTTCGACGCCACCGGCGGGGACCCCCGGCAAGCAGATGTTCGTGTTCCAGAAGCCGGCCGGCGCCACGCCTGCGGGCGCGCCCGCTACCGGCTCACCCGCCGCCGGCTCACCTGCCGCCGGTTCGGCCGCTGCCGCCGCGGCGGGGCCGGTCAGCCCGCCATCGTCCAATCTGACCGCAGCCGGCGCAACCATCCGGCCGACCGGTCAGCCCGCAACGCCCGCGGCGCAGCCAGCCGCCGGGGGGCAGCCGGGACCACGGCCCGCCGGCGCGCCAGGCGCAGCCGACGCCTTGGCGGCGGCCCGCGCCGCTGGGTTGGCGGTTCCGCCCGGCGCCGCCTTGGCGACGCAGCCGACGCCGGGACTGCCGCTCGAAGCCGGCGACGTGGAAATGCGACATGATGCGCTGCTGTCCTGCCTCGTCATCCTGACGCGCCTGTTCGGCAACCCGAAATCGCTGGCCGCCCTCGCGGCAGGTCTGCCGATCGGCGAGGAGGGCATGACGCCCGACCTCTTCGTGCGCGCCGCCGAGAATGCCGGCCTGGCTGCCAACAAGGTCAAGCGCACCATCGCCGAGACCAAGCAGATGAACCTGCCGGCGGTCCTGCTGCTGAAGGACCGCCAGGCGGTGGTGATGCTGGCGCCGGTCAAGAACGGCCAGGTCGACATCGCCACCACGGACAATCTGGACGGCATCGTCACGGTTCCCGTGGCCGACCTGGAAGCGCAATTCACCGGCACGATGCTGGTGGTGCGGCCGAAGATCCGCCTCGACACGCGGTCTTCCGACGTCACCGACGCGCCGCCGCGCAACTGGTTCTGGGGCGAGGTGGCCCGCTACACGCCGGTCTATCTCGAGGTCATCCTCGCGGCGCTGATGCTGAACCTGTTCACCATCGCCTCCTCGATCTTTTCCATGCAGGTCTATGACCGCGTGGTGCCCAACAAGGCGGAAGAGACGCTGTGGGTGCTGGCGCTCGGCATCATCATCATCTACGTCGCCGATTTCATGCTGCGCACCATGCGGGCCTATTTCCTGGACCGCGCCGGCAAGTCGCTGGATCGCAAGGTCTCGTCCTCGATCTTCGCCCATATCCTGTCGCTGAAGATGGCGTCCGGACCGCAATCCGCCGGCGCCTTCGCCAGCAACGTGCAGCAATACGAGACGTTGCGCGACTTCTTCACCTCCGCCACGCTGTCGGCGCTGGTCGATCTGCCCTTCGTCCTGGTCTTCCTGGTGATCATCTTCCTGGTGGCCGGGCCGGTGGTGACGGTGCCCGCGGTGCTGATCCCGACGGTGATCCTGGTCAGCGTCCTGGTGCAGTTCCCGATGAAGCGCGCCATCGAGCGCTCCTATCGCGAATCCGCGCAGAAGCACGCCACGCTGGTCGAGGCGATCAACGGCCTCGACATGATCAAGGCGTCCTCGTCCTCCTCGATGACCTCCAAGCTGTGGTCGACGCTCGGCATCAATTTCGTGATGCTGGCCTCGAACCTGGCGACCACCGGCGTCATCCTCTGGGGTTGCTATCGCATCTTCCAATCCTCGGTGCCGAACAGCGACGTGCACATGACGACCGGCGCCCTGATCGCCGCCTCGATGCTGACCGGCCGCGCCATGGCGCCGCTTGGGCAGATCGCCGGCCTGATCATCCGCTTCCACCAGTCCTGGACGTCGCTGAAGGGCCTCAACCGGCTGATGGCGCTCCCCGTGGAGCGGCCGCGCGGCAAGGTGTTCATCCGCCGCCCGCGCATCGAAGGCGCGATCGAGTTCCGCAACGTCCTGTTCAAGTATCCGAACGCGCAGACCGCGGCCCTCGATGGCGTGTCGTTCAAGATCCAGCCGGGCGAGCGGGTCGGCATCCTGGGGCGCATCGGCTCCGGCAAGACCACCATCGAGCGCTTGATTCTCGGCCTCTACGAACCGAACGAGGGCGCGGTACTGGTCGACGGCACCGACATCCGCCAGCTCGACCCCACCGACTTGCGGCAGAACATCGGCTGCGTGCTGCAGGACCCGCATCTGTTCTTCGGCTCGGTCAAGGACAACATCACGCTCGGCGCGCCCTATGTGGACGAGGCCTCGGTGATCCGCGCCGCCACCATGGCCGGCGTCGACCAGTTCGTGCGCCAGCATCCGCTGGGCTACGACATGCCGGTGGGCGAAAGCGGCCGCATGCTGTCGGGCGGCCAGCGCCAGGCGGTCGCGGTTGCGCGCGCGCTGCTGTTGAACCCGCAGATCCTGATGTTCGACGAACCGACCAGCTCGATGGACAACAGCACCGAGGCGGCGTTCAAGCAGCGCCTCGGCGCCATCGCCAAGGGCCGCACGATCGTGCTGGTGACCCATCGCCATTCGATGCTGGCGCTGGTGGATCGCCTGATCGTGCTCGACCGCGGCAAGGTCGTCGCCGACGGCCCGAAGGCCGGCGTGCTGGAGGCATTGATGGGTGGCCGCGTGCAGGCGCGCGAATAGCGCGCGCCGCATGATCGCCGCCCACGGAAAGACGGAACACGCATCATGTCGTTGACCAATCGTGATCTTTGGATCGATCCGTCGGAGACGGAACGCGAAGGCACGCGGATGTTCGGCCATCTGCTGCTGATCGCCGTCGTCGGCATCGTGGTGGTCGGCTTGACCTGGGCGCATTTCGCGGTGCTCGACGAGATCACCCGCGGCGAAGGCAAGGTGATCCCCTCCAGCCAGACGCAGGTGATCCAGAGCGAGAAGGGCGGCGTGCTGCTCGACCTCAAGGTGCGCGAGGGCGACATCGTCAATGCCGGCGACGTGGTCGCGGTGATCGACAACACCCAGCTTGCCACCAACATGGCCGAGCTCCAGCAGCGCTATTGGACCGGCCTCGCGGCGTCCGCCAGGCTCCAGGCGGAACTCGACGGGGTCAAGGATCCGGAAGAGATCAAGTTCGCGCCGCAGCTCATGGCGCAGGCGCCCGAGGTGGCCGAAACCGAAAAGTCCGTGTTTGTGGTACGGCAGCAACAAGTTGAATCGCAACGCGCGACCCTGCGCCAGCAGGTCGAGACCAAGGAACAGGAATTGAGGCAGATCGACACCAAGGTGTCGACCGCGCGCAAGAGCCTGGCGATCGCCCAGGAGCAGGCCGACATCCTGGCACCGCTGGTAAAGACCGGTATCTCCTCCAAGGTCGACCTGCTGCGCGCCCAGCAGGAAGTCCAGAGCTACCAATCGGAGATTTCCAACGCCGAGGCCTCGCGGGCGCCGGCCAGGGGTGCCCTGGCCGAGGCCGAGGCCAAGTTGCGGGAAATCGACGCGACTTTCCGCGCCGATGCGGCCCAGCAGCTCTCGCAGCATCGCGCCGAGCTGGCCTCGGTCACCCAGCTGCTGACCGGCTCGCAGAAGGAAGCGGGCCGCCAGAACATGCTTTCGCCGGTCTACGGCACGGTGAAGCAGATCCAGATCCACACCCTGGGTGGTGTGCTGCAGCCGGCGCAGGAGCTGATGGAGATCGTGCCGATCGAGGACACGCTGCTCATCGAGGCGCAGATCCGGCCGCAGGACCGCGGCTTTATCGCCCCGAATCAGCCCGCCAAGATCAAGATCACCGCCTACGATTACAGCATCTATGGCGGCCTGGAGGCGAAGGTCGAGCAGATCAGCGCCGACGCCATCGAGAACGAGCGCAAGGAGCTGTTTTTCCGGGTCCGCCTGCGCACCGACCGCAATTATCTGATCGGCAAGGACGGCGGCCAGCTGCAGATCATCCCGGGCATGACCGCGACCGTCGATATTCTGACTGGTAAGAAGACAGTCCTAGATTACCTGCTCAAGCCCATCCTCAAGGCACGGGATACCGCATTGTCCGAGCGGTAAAAAACCTGATGCGGCGCGCCCGCAAATCTGGTACTAGCTCGAAAGGGACACAATCTTAGTATATGGTTTACTAAGAGTCAGCGTTGACCGTCTGCCGGCCGCGGAGTGCGGCGTGTAACCTGCTTGGGGGAATTCCATGAAGTTTCGAGCCTATTCGCTTCGTCGCACGGGCCTTCTCGTCGGCACTGCGCTGCTTACCGGACTGACCGGTCTCAGCGGTGGCGCATCGGCGATGTCCTTGCAGGACGCCGTCAGCTTGGTGATCACCACCAATCCGGAAGTCGGCGAGACGGTGAAGGACCGCCGCGCCATCGACTTCGAGCTGCGCCAGGCGCGCGCGCTCTACTATCCGCAGATCGACGTTCGCCTCGATGCGGGCATCGACTTCTCCGAGAACGAAACCACCGATGTCGGCAATGACCGCACGAATCAGGGCGTGCACGATCATGGCCGCTGGCTCTATGGCCGCCGCGATGCGCAGGTGACTCTGCAGCAGCGGATCTTCGATGGCTTCGAGACCAGCAGCGAAGTCGAGCGCCAGAAGAATCGCCTCGCGTCCGCCGGTCAGCGCATTCAGGACCAGGGCCAGGTCTCCGCGCTCGACGCGACCCAGTCCTACCTTGACGTGCTGCGCCACACCGAGCGCGTCGCCAACGCCGAGCAGAACGTGAAGGCGCATGAAGAGACGCTGGCGCTGGTGCAGCGCCGTGCCGAACTCGGCGGCGGCAACGTCGCCGACGTGCGTCAGGCGGAAGCCCGCCTCGCCACCGCGCGCACCGCGCTGGAGGAGATCCAGGGCGACCTGCGCGATGCCCGCGCGGTGTTCCAGAAGGTCGTCGGCGTCGAGCCGCAGGACCTCGAATCGGTGACGCTGGACGGCGCGATGATCGCCGCCTCGGAAGAGGAATCGGTGGCGCGCGGCCTGCAGACCAATCCGAAGGTGCTGCTGGCGCAGGCCGACATCAAGGTGGCGGATGCCGAGATCAGCAAGGAAGCGGCGCCGCTCTATCCGCGCCTCGACCTCGAAGTGATCGGCAACAACAACCGTCACAACAACGGCCGCGAAGACACCACCTACAGCGCGACCTTCCTCCTCGTCGCCCGCTACAACCTCTATCGCGGCGGCGCCGACTTGGCCCGCGTGCGCGAGTTCAAGTGGCGCAAGGCGGAAGCGCAGGAGCGTCTGCGCACCCGCGAGCGCGAAGTGGCGGAGGACGTGCGCCTCTCGTGGAGCGCGCGCGACACCCAGCGCAACCGCATCGCGACCCTGCAGGACCAGGTCGAAGCCAACCAGAACACGCGCGACGTCTACGCGCAGCAGTTCGACATCGGCCAGCGCAGCCTGCTCGATCTGTTGGACGCGACCAACGAGTTGTTCCTCTCCAAGAACGACCTGATCACCGCGCAGTACGAAGAGCTGTTCGCCAACTACCGCATCCTCGCCTCGCAGGGCGAGCTGGTGCAGGCGCTCGGCGTCGCCATGCCGAAGGAAGCGACCCCCGGCGAGGCGGACTTCGACACGGTTGCCCCGGGCGACAGCACGGCGAGCAACTAAGCACGCTCGGGATCATCGGAATGAAGAGCCCCGGCCCAGGCCGGGGCTCTTTTCTTTTTGGCTGGCGTCATTCCCGCTTCGGCCGGCGCATGATTCGTCGCGCCGGCGCGTATCAGGACACGATGTCGCGGGCCGCCGCCCCGCAGGCGGCTACTGGAACGGTCATGATCTGGGTGCAGAAGAGGGTGGAGGCCCGGGCCGGAATCGAACCGACGTACGAGGATTTGCAGTCCTCTGCATGGCCACTCTGCCACCGGGCCGGCACGTCCGGCCGCGCGCGCGGCCCTGCCTGGGCGAGCGCACGTATAGGGCGGAGAAGCCGGGCCGGTCAAGCCGGAGCAGGGAACCCGGCCGGTCGCGGGATGGCCGTCTGGCGTAGGTTCCGCCGCGTTGAGTTTATGGGCAGCGGCCGGTATAACGCCCGCAGGGCCGGGGCGGTTCGTCCGGGCCCGTACGCGGCGGCGGGATCCGCGCCGCACAGCAGTTTTCGGCCGGCCGTGGCGGGCTCCGCCGCCGCCGGGGGAGAAGGATGAGCATGGACTACGCCCTCGCGCGCCAGCACATGGTGGACAGCCAGATCCGCACCAACAAGGTGACGGATGAGCGCCTGATCGAGGCGATTCGCGCCCTGCCGCGCGAGCGTTTCGTGCCCGAGGCCCTGCGCCCCAGATCCTATGTCGATGACGACATCGAGCTCGCACCGGGGCGCTACCTGATGGAGCCGATGGTGACCGGACGCCTGATCCAGGCCGCGGCGGTCAAGTCGACCGATATGGCCCTGGTGGTGGGCGCGGCCACCGGCTATGCCGCCGCATTGCTGGCGAAGCTCGCGAACACCGTCGTCGCGTTGGAAGCGGATGGCGCCCTGAGCCAGCGTGCCGGCACGACTTTCGCGGAGCTCGGCATCGACAATGCCGCCGTGGTCGAGGGCCAGCATGCCGCCGGCTGCGCCAGGCACGCGCCCTATGACGTCATCTTCCTCGATGGCGCGGTCGAGCAATTGCCGCAGGCCATCGTCGACCAGCTGGGCGAAGGCGGCCGCATGGTGGGCGTGGCGCTCGAAGGCGGCGTCGGCCGCGCCATGCTGTGGCTCAAATCCGGCGGCATCCTCTCGAAGCGCATCCTGTTCGATGCGAACGTGACGCCGCTCCCGGGGTTCAGCCTTCCTGCCCGGTTTGTGTTTTAGTGCTGCTAGCGCGCCCTCATCCGCGGACCTCGCACCGCGCGTTCCGATGGCTTGCTCTGCCCGTTGCGTTTGGTGTCGGGCTGGCGGCGATCCCCGCCGAGGCGGCGACGCTCTACGAGGCGTTGGCCACAGCCTATGCCGGCAACCCGACGCTTGAAGCGGCGCGGGCCGATCTGCGCGCCGTCGATGAAGGCGTGCCGCAAGTGCTGTCCGAGTGGCGACCCACCGTGCTGGGCGAGGCCCAGGGCGGCCGCCAGTGGGACAAGCAGCGCTCGCCGCTGGCGATCGAGCAGGACACCAACCCGCGCAGCTATGGCGTCACCGTGCGGCAGCCGGTCTTCGACGGCTTCGGCACCGTCTCCGGCACCTCGGAGGCGGAGAACCGCGTCGAGGCCGGCCGTGCCCGCCTGATCAGCACAGAGCAGGCGGTCCTGCTGGATGCCGTCGGCGCCTACATGGCGGTGGTGCGCGACGTCGCGGTCCTCGATCTCAACCGCAACAACGAGAAGGTGCTGCAGGCGCAGCTCGAGGCGACGCAGGCCCGCTTCGAGGTTGGCGAACTTACCCGCACCGACGTCGCCCAGGCCCAGTCGCGCCTGCAGGGCGCCATCGCCGCGCGCATCCAGGCGGAAGGGCAGCTGACCTCCTCGCGCGCGATCTATCGCCAGGTGATCGGCGAGGATCCGGTGGATGTCGCCATGCCCGGCGATGTTCCGCCGCTGCCGGCCAGCCGGGACGAGGCGGTGGCGCTGTCGCAGGCGGCGCCCAACGTGCAGGCGGCGCAGTTCGACGAGCGCGCGGCGAAGGACAACATCGACGTGCAGTTCAGCGACATGCTGCCCTCGGTGGCGATCGAGGGCAGCTACCAGCGCCGGCAGGAGCTGGGCGGCCCCGACAGCGAGACCGATGTCGGCTCGGTCCTCGGCACAGTGACCATCCCGCTCTACCAGGCCGGCGCTCCGGATTCGCGCGTGCGGCAGTCGAAGCAGCGCTACATGCAGTCCCGCCGGCTGACCGACGAGGCGCTGCGCGCCGCCGAGCAGGAGGCGATCACCGCCTGGCAGGGGCTGCAGACCGCGATGGCGCAGTCGCAATCCTTCGAGGAACAGGTCAAGGCCGCGGAACTCGCGCTGGAGGGCGTGCGGCAGGAGCAGGAGGTCGGCGCCCGTACCATCCTGGACGTCCTCGATGCCGAGCAGGAGGCCCTGAACGCCCGGGTCAGCCTGGTTTCCTCGCAGACCGACCGGGTTGTGGCCCAGTACCGGCTCCTGGCGGCCGGCGGCGCCCTGACCGCCGCGAATCTGGCCCTGCAGGTCGATTACTACGACCCGCGCCAGCATTATGACCAGGTGCGGGACAAGTTCTGGGGCACCGGCCCCAGCGTCGAATAGGGCCTCCGGACGGGGTTTCCGGGCCAGATAACCCATTTCTTGAGAAAGCCCTGGGAAGTGGCTAGGATTACTTGGGTTGCGCGCGATGACGCAAAAGACGAAGCAGCGCGTCGCGTGGCTCTTTGTTGTACGCTGGCAACGGCGCCTCCGGGGACGAGGTCATGAACGACGCGAAAGCCACCCAAGAACCGTCGATGGAGGAGATTCTCGCCTCGATCCGGCGGATCATCTCTGAGGAAGGCAGCGCGGAGGAGGCCGAAAAGAAGGCGGAACCGGCGGCACCTCCGGCACCCCCGGCGGCAGCTGCGCCGGTGGCCGCGCCACCGCCAGCCGAGCCTGCGCCGGCCCCACGGCCGGCGCCCGCGGCAGCGGTGGCACCGCCCGCGCCGGAACCAGAGCCGGAACCCGAGCCAGAGCCCGAGCCTGATCTGGGGCCGGCGCCTGAGGAGGACGATCTGGTCCTGACCGAGGTGGTCGAGGGGCAGGAAGAGGAAGTGGCGGCGCCCGAGGAACCGGCCCCGCCGATGGAAGAGGATATCGAATTGGCCCAGCCCGCACCCGAGCCGGCACCCGAACCGCAGACCCCGCCGCGCGCGGAGCCTGCCGCGTCGGTTGGCCCTGATCTGGGCGGCGATCCCTTGGTTTCGCCCGACGTGGCGGCGGCTTCCGCCGCGGCGATGGCGCAGCTTGTGGCACGGAGGACGCAAACGGTGGTTGAAGTGCATTCGCCTGGCCAGGGCCTGCTGGTCGAGACGCTGGTGCGCCAGGCTGTCGAGCCGATGTTGCGCGACTGGCTGGACGCCAATCTGCAGGGCATCGTCGAGCGCCTGGTCCGCCGCGAAGTCGAGCGCCTGGCGCGCCGCGCCGAGCTCAGCTGACCCGCGGTCGCAAGGTGGCCAGCGCGGGGCCAAGCCGCGCCCGGCCCAGGTTGACGGGCCTTCCATCGCCGCTATAACTCCCCCGAATTTCGCGTTTTCAAGGAAAACCAGCGATGCTGGAAAAGACTTTCCGACCCGACGAGGTCGAGAAGAAGCACTATGCCGCATGGGAGGAATCGGGCGCTTTCGCGGCGCATCCGGAGTCCAACCAGACCCCCTATACCATCATGATGCCGCCGCCGAACGTGACCGGCAGCCTGCACATGGGCCACGCGCTGACCTTCACCCTGCAGGACGTGCTGATCCGCTACGAGCGGATGAAGGGCCGTGACGCGCTGTGGCAGCCGGGCACCGACCATGCCGGCATCGCGACCCAGATGGTGGTCGAGCGGGAACTGGCCAAGGAAGGCATCAAGCGCACCGACCTGGGTCGCGCGAAGTTCCTCGAACGGGTCTGGGCCTGGAAGGCGGAATCCGGCGGCACCATCACGCACCAGCTGCGCCGGCTCGGCGCCTCGGCCGATTGGCCGCGCGAACGCTTCACCATGGACGAGGGCCTGAGCCAGGCGGTGCGCAAGGTCTTCGTCGACCTCTACCGCCAGGGCCTGATCTATCGCGACAAACGCCTGGTGAACTGGGACCCGAAGCTGCACACCGCGATCTCCGACCTCGAAGTGCAGCAGAAGGAGAGCAAGGGCCATCTCTGGCACCTGCGCTATCCGGTCGAGGGCCAGACGGACCGTTTCCTGACCGTGGCCACCACGCGGCCCGAGACGATGCTGGGCGACACCGCCGTCGCCGTGCACCCGGAGGATGCGCGCTACCAGGACCTGATCGGCCAGCACGTGATCCTGCCGATCGTCGGCCGTCGCATCCCGGTGGTCGCCGACGACTACGCCGATCCGGAGACTGGCAGCGGCGCGGTCAAGATCACGCCCGCGCACGACTTCAACGACTTCGAGGTGGGCAAGCGACACGGCCTGGAGATGATCAACATCTTCGACCGCGACGCGCGCATCAACGAGAACGCGCCGGAAGCCTATCGCGGCCTTGACCGCTACAAGGCGCGCGAGAAGGTGATCGCCGAATTCGAATCCCTCGGCCTGCTGGAAAAGGTCGAGGACCACGCGATGACGCTGCCCTATGGCGACCGCTCGGGCGTGGTGGTCGAGCCCTGGCTCACCGACCAGTGGTACTGCGACGCCAAGACCCTCGCCCAGCCCGCCATCAAGGCGGTGGAGGAGGGGCGGACGGTGTTCGTGCCGAAGCAGTGGGAGAACACCTATTACGACTGGATGCGCAACATCCAGCCGTGGTGCATCTCGCGCCAGCTCTGGTGGGGTCACCAGATTCCGGCCTGGTACGCACCCGATGGCAAGGTCTTCGTGGCGATGGACGAGGAGGAGGCGAAGGCGCTCGCGCGCAAGGAATTCGGCCAGGACGTCGCGCTCACCCGCGATGCCGACGTGCTCGATACCTGGTTCTCCTCCGGGCTCTGGCCGTTCTCGACTCTCGGCTGGCCGGAGCAGACGCCGGAGTTGAAGCGCTACTATCCCGGCGACGTGCTGGTCACCGGCTTCGACATCATCTTCTTCTGGGTCGCCCGCATGATGATGCTGGGCATCCATTTCATGGGCGACGTGCCGTTCCGCACCGTCTACATCCATGCCCTGGTGCGCGACGAGCACGGGCAGAAGATGTCGAAGTCCAAGGGCAACGTCATCGACCCGCTGGACCTGATCGAGAAATACGGCGCCGACGCCCTGCGCTTCACCCTGGCCGCGTTGGCCGCCCAGGGCCGCGACATCAAGATGTCGGAGAACCGCGTCGAGGGCTATCGCAACTTCGCCACCAAGCTGTGGAACGCCACCCGCTACGCGCAGATGAACGAGTGCAGGCCGGTCGCCGGCTTCGACCCCACCGCGCTGCAGGACCCGGTCAACCGCTGGATCGTCGGCCGGCTGGTGGCGGCGACCCGAGCGCTCGACACGGCGATGGCGCAGTTCCGCTACAACGATGCCGCCGGCGCGCTCTATCATTTCGCCTGGGGCGAGTTCTGCGACTGGTACCTCGAATTCACCAAGCCGGTGCTGCAGGGCGAGGCGGGCGATGCCGAGAAGGCAGAGACCCGCGCTACGGCGGCCTGGGTGCTGGGGCAGATGCTGCACCTGCTGCATCCCTTCATGCCCTTCATCACCGAGGAATTGTGGGAGCAGGTGCGCGGCGAGGAACGTGAGCACCTGATCGCGGCGCATTGGCCCGACTATCCCGACCGCCTGGTCGACGCCAGGATCGACGCCGATCTCGGCTGGGTGATCCGGCTGGTGACCGAGGTGCGCGCGCTGCGGGCGGAAATGAATATCGCGCCCGGTGCGCAGCTGACGCTGCTGGTCCGCGACGCATCGCCCGCGACAGCGGCGCGACTGCAGCAGTTCAGCGACCTGATCAAGCGCCTGGCGCGGGCCGAGCGCTTGGAGATTCTTGCGGGCGAGGCGCCGAAGGGTGCTGCGCAGATCGTGTTGGACGAGGCCACCATCTTCCTGCCGCTTTCCGGCGTCATCGACATCGCCCAGGAGCGCACGCGCCTGAAGCGCGAGCTCGACAAGGCCATGAGCGAGAGCGAGAAGATCGGGAAAAAGCTCGGCAATGAGCAGTTCCTGGCCAAGGCCAACCCCGAAGTGGTCGCCGAACAGCGCCAGAAGCTGGCGGAGGCAAGCCTTGCCGTGACCAAGCTGACCCAGGCGCTGGATCGGCTGGCGAGCCTCTAGGCGCGCAACCGGCAATGCCGCGCCCGTGATCGGCGTGGCGATGGGATCGGCTTTACGGCGGCGCGGTCGGCCCGCCATAATGGTCCGATGCGATACGCGGTCCTCCTGGCGCTCTGCTCTTGTCGCCTGCTCTGCTGCGGGCCGGCCGCGGCCGGCGAAATCACGCAGGACGGGCTCTCTTTCAGCGACGAGGCGGGCGGCTTCAAGCTTCTGTCGGTGACCGGCAGCGGCCGGCTCGACGACCCCTTCGTGGTGACCGAGGAGGTGAGCGGGCCGCGCGAGGCGATCCTGACCATCCGCGGCCTCAAGGAGGTCGGCAACCGCATCGGCACCCATCACATCGCCGGTATCGCCGTCACCAAGATCGTCATCAACCGCAGCCAGGACATCTGGCAGAATTACCAGATGGAGCTGCGCGAGGTGACGACGCGGCACAGCCCGTACGAGGACGGGCTGAGCTTCGCGCAGAACACGCTCATCGCCGGACCCTTCACCGCCAGCACCTTTCCCAACCTGCAGCGCTTCGACGAGCCGCAGGACACGCTGGGCTTTTCCGGCGCGACCATCGCGCCGGGGGAAAGCGCGCAGTTCAGCTTTCTGATCACCGACATGTCGCCGGTCTCCAAGTTCTACCTGTTCCAGCAGCCACTGCAGCCGGTCTCCGACGCGACGCCGCCGCATCGGCCCGCGGAAATACAGCAGAGCGCGGTGCCGATGCCGCCAACCGCACCCACACATTGAACCGGGAAGCCGTGCCGTGCGACAAACTGCTTTGCCGCGCGGCGATCGCGATTTGCCAGGGAGACCCCGCTTGAACCTTCGTGCCCTCTTCAGCAAGCTGATGCTCATCTGCGCCTGCGCGCTCGCCTTGAGCGGCTGCGGCGTCAACGCGATTCCCACCCTGGAAGAGCAGGCCAAGGCGCAATGGGCGCAGGTGCTGAACCAGTACCAGCGCCGCGCCGACCTCATCCCCAACCTGGTGGCGACGGTGAAGGGAGCGGCGGATTTCGAACGCTCGACCCTGGAAGCGGTAGTCAACGCCCGGGCCAAGGTGGCGCAGATGCAGCTTCCCGCCGACATCCTCACCAATCCCGAAGCGATGCAGCAGTTCCAGCAGAACCAGGGCGCGCTGACGTCGGCGCTCTCGCGGCTGCTGGTGGTGGTCGAGCAGTATCCCGACCTGAAGACCAACCAGAACTTCGTCACCTTGCAGGCGCAGCTCGAGGGCACCGAGAACCGCATCGCGGTGGCGCGCAAGGACTTCATCGCGGCGGTGCAGTCCTACAACACCGAGATCAAGACCATCCCAGGCCGCTGGTGGGCGGCGCTGCTCTATCCCGAGGCCAAGGAGATGGCGCAGTTCCAGGCCGATGAGGGCGCCGCCGCGGCGCCGAAGGTCGATTTCGGCACCACCACGCAATGAACGGACGCGCGATGAAGGGCTGGCGCTTCGTCCTCGTTCTGCTGGGCTGGATGGCGCTCGGCGCGCTGGCGCCGGCGCTGGCCAAGGACCCGCCGATCCCGCCGCTGACCGGCCGCGTCGTCGACCAGGCGTCGATCCTGACCCAGACGCAGGAGCGCGACCTCACCAGCAAGCTGGCGGCGCTGGAGCGCAAGTCCGGCGACCAGGTCGTCGTCGTCACGTTGAAGTCGTTGCAGGCATGGCCGATCGAGGATTGGGGCCTGGCACTTGGCCGCGGCTGGGGCATCGGCCAGAAGGGCAAGGACAACGGCGTCCTGCTGATCGTCGCGCCCAAGGACCGCGAGCTGCGCATCGAGGTCGGCTACGGCCTCGAAGGCACGCTGCCGGATGCCACGGCCAATGCGATCATCAACAACGTCATCGTCCCGCGCTTCAAGGCCGGCAACCTGTATGGCGGGATCAATGACGGGGTCGACGCCATCGGGCGGGCCTTGGCGGGGGATGAACTGCGCTTCGCCAGCAAACCGGCGAATGCGTCATCGGGCGAGCAGAGTCCCTTCTTGCCGGTCGCCATGATCCTTTTCATGGTTTTCGTGATGATAGTGTCCCAAGTCAAATCTGCACGCCGCCGCAGGCGCCGGCGCCTGGGCGACTACGATGACGACGACGATTCCAGCGGCGGGTTCTGGGGTGGCGGCGGTTCCTGGAGCAGCAGCGATTCCTCGAGCGGATCGTCGGGTGGTGGTTTCAGTGGCGGCGGCTTCAGTGGCGGGGGCGGCAGCTTCGGCGGTGGTGGTTCCTCGGGACGGTGGTGAGGACATGCTGGAGAAACACGAGGCCGATTGCATCACGCAGTCGGTGAAGGAAGCGGAAGCGAGGACCACGAGCGAGATCGTGGTCTGCATCCGCGACAAGTCGGGCGAGGATCGCGGCGTCGCGGCCTTTGTCGGGTTGATCGCGCTCGCTGCGGCGCAGGTGCTGGCTGGCGTCCTGGCGCCAACAGCCGGGTTCTTCCTGTTGCTGGCCATTTCGCTGGCGGCCGGTATCGCTGCTTTTCTGATATGCGACCGGCTCGACCTCGGGCTCAAGCTGCTGCCGCGGCGCATGGTGATGGAGGCGGCGCGGGATGCCGCACGTGCGGCGTTCCTGGATCGAGAGGTCGACAACACACCGGGCCGCAATGCGGTGCTGCTCTTCGTCAGCCGTGCGGAACGCTACGTGGAAATACTGCCCGACCGCAACCTCGCGGCCGCCGTTCCGACGCAGCGCTGGCGCAATGTTGCGAGCAAATTCAGGGTCGACGCGAACAGGGACGGCATGGTGCCGGCGATCGCGGCCGCGGTCGCGGAACTTGGGGCAGTCTGCGCCGGACCTTTCCCGGCAACACGGGAAAACCCGGATCTTCTCCCGGATCGACCGATCTGATGCTCAGGCCGCCTCGGCGATGACGCGGTTGCGGCCCTGGTTCTTGGCGCTGTAGAGCGCCGTATCGGCGCGGTGCAGGAAGTCCTCCAGCGGCTCGTTGGCGCGATAGAGCGCGATGCCGATGCTGACCGTCACCTTGCCGAAGTTCTCGCCGGTCGCCTTGTTGCGCAGGTAGTGCTCCGAGAGCGCGCGGCGCAGCTGGTCGGCGCGCTGCGCCGCCAGATCGAGCGGGCAATTGGGCAACAGGAGCGCGAACTCCTCGCCGCCATAGCGCGCCGGCAATTCCTCTCCGGCGGTCGCCGCCTTCAGTTGCGCGCCCAGCACCCGCAGCACCTGGTCGCCGACGCGATGGCCATAGGTGTCGTTGAAGCGCTTGAAGTGATCGATGTCGATCATCACCAGGCACAGCGCGGTGCTGGATTCCAGGGCCGTCTTGCTGTGCTCGACCAGCTTGAGGTCGAAGCAGCGCCGGTTGGCGACCCCGGTCAGGCCGTCGGTCATCGCCTCATGGCGCACCTGCTGCAGGTGCTGCTGCAGTTGTGAGACCTGCGCGGAGGAACCCTGCAGCTGCGATTGCAGTTCGCGGTTCTGCGAGGCGATGTCCTGTGTCGCCTGGATCAGGCCGAGGACGATTTCCTGAACGCTCTCGCTGTCATTGGCGGCGACGCTGCGCAGCGATCCGTCGAAGCCGCGCAAACGCTCGACGAAGGCGCTGGAATCCTGGCCGGCCTGGCCGATCTGCTTGATCACGCTGCCGATCGCCTGGGTCAAGTCGCCGCCGATGCGCTCGAGGCCCTTGGTCTCGCGCTCGGTGCCGAAATACTTCTCGAACAGCCGCACGTTCTCCTGCAGCGTGAAGGCGCTGCCACTCTCCAGCATCGCCTCCATTTCCCGCTTCAGGGACGGCAGAGACCCGGCGACGTAGTGGTACCAGAGACAATAGTTGGACGGTGTCGGTGCCACCTGGTGGCGCGTCATGAGTTCCAGGCACTGGCGCGCCCAGCTGGCGCTGGCGTCAATGCCGACTTCACCCACTTGCTTGTCGATCGACATGGGTTCCCCGAAGCTCGCGCAGGAGTCATTGTTGTGGCGGCATCTCCCCTGCCGCCTGACTGGCAGCATCGGTGAGAAAGCTTTAATAAACTTTGAATCACACCCAAGATGACGAAGGGATTTCTGTCCTGTCCCTTCGCTTCGGCAACACGGATCAAGCAATGGCGCGTATCGCAATCGGCGGGTTTCAGCACGAGACCAACACCTTCGCCCCGGTCAAGGCCGGGTTCCATGAGTTTGAAATGGCCGATGGCTGGCCGGGACTGACCCGGGACGCGGCCATGCTGACCGCCTTCGAGGGCATCAATCTTCCCATCGCCGGCTTCATCGCCGCGGCGCGGGAGGAAGGCTTCGATCTGGCGCCGACCCTGTGGTGCTCCGCCTCGCCCTCGGCGCATGTCGAGGCGGCCGCCTATGAGCGCATCGCCGGCGAATTGCTGGAGCGCATCGGCGCGCTGGGCGCGATCGACGGCATCTATCTCGACCTCCACGGCGCGATGGTGACCGAGCAATTCGAGGACGGCGAGGGCGAGCTGTTGGCGCGCCTGCGCAAACTGGTCGGTGCCGATCTGCCCATCGTGGTCAGCCTCGACCTGCACGCCAACATCACGCGGCGCATGGTGGAGCACGCCTCCGCGCTCGTGGTCTGCCGCACCTATCCGCATGTCGATCTCGCGGAATCGGGTGCCGCCTCGGCGCAGGCGATGGGACGCCTGCTGAAGGACGGGCCGTTTGCCAAGGCGATGCGCCGCGCCGAGTTCCTGGTGCCGCTCACCTGGCAATGCACGCTGATCGAGCCGGCGAAGGGCCTCTACCAGGCCGTTGCCGATGCCGAGCGCGGCGCGGTGCGCAGCGCATCCTTCGCCTTCGGCTTTCCGCCCGCCGACATCGCCGAATGCGGGCCGGCGGTCATCGCCTATGCCGACACGCAGGCGGCCGCCGATGCGGCGGCGGATCGCCTGATCGAGCTGGTGAACCGCGACGAGGCGGCTTTCGCCGGCAAGATCTGGCAGCCGGGCGAGGCGGTCGCCTATGCCCGCGCCAAGGGCAACAGCGCGACGCGGCCAATCGTCCTCGCCGACACCCAGGACAATCCCGGCGCCGGCGGCGCCTCCGACACCACCGGCCTGCTCAAAGCGCTGGTCGAGGGTGGGGCGGAGGATGCCGTCTTCGCCAATCTCTGCGACCCGAAATCGGCGGAGGTGGCGCATCGCGCGGGCGTCGGCACGGAGATTTCGCTCGCCATCGGCGGCTGGGCCGGTGGCGCCGGCAACACGCCTTATCAAGGGACGTTTGTGGTCGAGGCGCTGGGCGATGGCGACTTCATGGCCACGGGGCCGTTCTATCGCGGCAACCGCATGCAGCTCGGTCCGATGGCGGTGCTGAAGCAGAACGGCGTGCGCGTGGTGCTGACCAGCCGCAAGCAGCAATGCGCCGACCAGGCCATGCTGCGCCATGTCGGCATCGAGCCCGTGCGGCAGAAGATCCTGGCGCTGAAAAGCTCGGTGCATTTCCGTGCGGACTTCCAGCCGATCGCCGAGGAGATCCTGATCGTCGCCGCCCCCGGCGCCAACCCGGTCGACAACCGCGACCTGCCTTACAAGCACCTGCGCAAGGGCCTGCGCCTGATGCCCCTGGGCGAGGCGTTCGGGGGTGAGAACTGAGCGTAGCACATTTTTTCATTGCCCGGTTAACGCTAAGCCCGCATACGTCACCCATGACAAGTAAGACAACTCGGTCCGTTCGAGGGTAACCAGTATCCAACCTTCGCGGCCAGTTCGTTCATTCAGACACGGCGCAGTACAAAACGACACCTTGTTCAATTGGGGTCTTCTTCATCAACCTCTTAGCCGAGGCATGTAGCTCCGCTATTGCGTCGAAATCGTCTTGTTATTCAGCTGAGCTTCCCGAGTATCTCAAGGAATCGTTCGTTCCGTATCCGGCGGCGCCCAGGATGAGTTGTCTGCCGAGTGGCTGCTTCCTTAAACTCTTTCAATGCATCAGCAATTGATGCATCAGCCGGCAATGGCGCGCTGTCGGGGAGCAACTTAGCGAATGCAACTAGCTTGCGTCGGACGCTCGGGTAATCGGGTGGAGCTCCGTCAGCTTCAAGCAAGTTGGACGAAATTAGGGTCGTAACCATCGTGTAGAAATACGGCAGGTCACGAGCCAACCGACTCTTAGCGAGATCCGTTGTTTGGTAGCAGTGATCCAGAAAAGCGAAACAACGCTTCAGTTTTGCCAACTCAACTTGCGATATCTTTTCCGCTTCAGTCGCAGCATCGTCAGTTTTGATGAACGCCTTTAGTATTTGTCCTGGTTGCCTGTGGGAATTTGTGCGTGCAAACAGTGCAATCTCTACTAAGCGCTCCCACATCCGGTCGACCTTCTGGTGGCTATCACTAGCAGCTTCGACCGACTGTAGCTTTTCGAGTACTCGAGTGTAGATAGTGTTCTTCTTTTTGAAGAATTTGTCCGACTTCCGCACTTGGGGTTGGGCCACCAGGTCGAGCGCGCTCTGCAGCAGTTTGTTGCCTTGCCCGATGGCTTTTATAATAGTGAAGCGTTTTACCTTTACTCCTTGCTGATTGATATCGACGAACAGATTGATGACCTCGTCCAAAGAGGTTTCATCATCTAGATCAATTTCGATTGTCGGGATGGCGTATTCCCGGAAACTCCTAACGATCTCATCCGACAACTGCTTGAAGCTGGTGCGCTTCCTTGCAGCCAATTCGACCTGGAAATTTACCTGCGCCTTTTCTTTTTTGTCGAAGAAGTAGTCGCGGACACCATTCACCTTCAAGT